>CAZVAX010000004.1:1860-88490 GCA_964625215.1 uncultured Anaerolineaceae bacterium
CGCGCCACCACCGCGATGAATTCCATGATGATCTTCACCGCCGCGAAGACGGTGGACTCGCTGGGGTCAATTTCCGGCGCGACCTCCACCACGTCGAGGCCGGCGAGCGGAAGCCCTTGCAGCGATTTGAGCAGGGTCAGCACGTCGCGGCTGGTGAGACCGCCGAATTCGGGGATGCCCGTCCCAGGCGCGACGGAGGGGTCGAGGCAGTCAATGTCGAGCGAGATATGCACCGCGTCGCAACGCGAGAGAATCTTGCGCACATCCGCCGCCGCCGACTTCATTCCGTCTTCGGCCACATCCGCGGCGGTGAAGACGTGCATGTGACCGTTCTCGATCAGGTCAATCTCCTGGTCTTCCCACGAGCGCACGCCCACCAGGCAAACATCGCGCGGGTCAATGCCGAATTCGAGTCCGCGGCGTAGGACGCAGGCATGCGAGAGGCGCGAGCCGTTGAACTCGTCGCACAGGTCGGGGTGCGCGTCCACCCACAGGAGGCCGAGACGTTTGTCCGCGAAGCGTGCGCGCTGGCCCTGGAAGATCGGGATGGTCACGGAGTGGTCGCCGCCGAGCAGGATGGGGATGTTGGTCAGGCCCGAGACGGCCTCAGCCACTTTGGGGAAGTCGGAAGCGGGGTGGCTGATGGGGATGTCGCCCAGATCGGCCACGCGTAAATGTCCAAGGCGCGTGCGGTCCTCGCTGAAGGGAGTCATGTGCTGCGACCAGAAGCGGATGCGCTCCGGACCTTTGGCCGCGCCGGGGCGCGCGCAGACCATGCCGTCGAAGGGAATGCCGATGACGGTGAAATCGGCTTCGGCGGGAGAAAGGTCTGGGCGATGCAGGTCAGCCCAAAGCCCGTGGGTGGCGGCGGGATCGGTCATGGTGCCTCCAAAATGTTCACGGTTTCTACTTTTATTGTACTCTTCTTCCCTCTCGCGATTCAACAGCCTTACGAGGCGCGGTCCGACTCGAGGTAGCGATTCATCAACTGCCCCACCGTTTCGAGGGCGCGCTCGGATTGGAAGAGTTCGAGGTGGTCAGTCTCTTCGATGTAGTGGATCTGCGCGTTGGGCGCGGCCTGCGTCCAATCGGCGGCGCGCTGGGATTCGCGCGAGAGGCTGTTGAGAACGACGAGCATCGAGCCGTGATAGCGCGCTGGCGCTCGGTAGGCGTTCTTGGCGTCCCACAGGTATTTGATGGCGAGGCGCACATCCATGTCCATGTTGAGTTGGCGGATGGGGCGAAACCAACGCGCGATGCGGCCTTTGAGGGTTTTGAAGACGCCGCCGTTTTGCAGCAGGTAGGCCAGCCGCCCGAGGTAGTAGCGCGCGCCGCGCTCGGCGGCGTCGCTCCGCAGGACGGGCGCGCCGCAATCAATCATCATCACGCGTTCGACCGTCTGGCCGGCGTTCAGCAATTGTTGCGTCACCTCGTAGATCAGCGTCCCACCCATGCAATTGCCGACGAGCGAATAGGGTCCCTGCGGTTGGAGGGCGCGAATCTGCGCGGTGAAATATTCGGCCAGGGCCGGCACGCGGCGCGCTGGCGGAAGACTCGGCAGGATGCGCGGATATTCCAGCCCGACGACGCGCCGGCCCTCGCGAATGCGCCTGGCATACCGCATCGCGCTTAACGAGGTGCGGGCCGCGGCCGGAATGAGGAAGATCGGCCCCCCTTCCTCGCCGGAACGCAATTCGATGGTGGTTTCGCGCGAGGAGGCGGGACGCGCCTGGTCGAGCAGGCGGGCCAGGTCGCGCAGGGTGGAATGGTCGCGCAATTGCTCGCGCGTGAACTTGACGCCGGCGCTCGATTCGACGCGCGCCAGCATGACGGCGGCCTTTGTTTCGTCGCCGCCGCGCTGGAAGAAGTCGTCGCCGGGATCGAGCGAGCCGACTTCGAGAATCTCCCTCCAAAGTTTGAGCAGGAAGCGTTCGCCGCGCGATTGGGAGGCGGCCTCCTCCATGACCGGTTCCGGCTCGGGAATGGGCAACCGCGACTCGTCCACTTCGCCGGCGGGAGTGAGCGGCATTTCCTCGAGCAGGACGAATTGCTCCGGCAGGAGATGCATGGGCAAAATGCGGCGCAGGCGTTCCTGCAACTGACGCGCGTTTTCCACCGCCCGGGCCGGGACGATGAACGCGACCAGGCGCGGCGGTTTGGCCGCGTCGGCGGGATCGGCGACTGCCACCACGCGGCTGGCTCGAATGTCCGGTTGTTGGTTGAGGATGGATTCGATCTCGCCCAAAGACAATCGCACGCCCTGCGCCACAATGGGCCGATCCAGTTTGATGTCGAACGCGTCGGGGTCGGTGAAGATCGTATTACCGAGAAGACGTTTCAGATAATTCGCCATGATTCCTTTGAGCCGAAATTATACACGGATAAAAAAAGGCCGGGGTAACCCGGCCATCTCCTACATCGGTATTGGATAGAAACATAGCCCCGCCGTGCCAGGCCCGGTATGGACGGCCAACGCGGGCGAGAGTTCGGCGAAGAACGACTCGACCACATCCACTTTGGCTTCGACCAGTTCCTTGATCCGTTCCACTTCCTGCCGCGCCCCCGCGTGGACGTAGGCTACTTTGGCCTGGCCTTTTCCCACCGCTTCGGCCACCAGGTCAGCCATGGCCGCGTAGGCTTGCAGTCGGCTGTGGGCTTTGCCCAGGGCCACGATGACGCCGTCCTTCATGCCGATCAGCGGCTTGATGCGTAGGAGCGAGCCGACCAGGTGTTGGGCCTTGCCGATGCGTCCGCCCATGTAGAGGTATTTCAGCGTGTCGGCGGTTTGGATCATTTGCGTGAGGGGAATCATGCGTTTGACGCGCGCCAGAATCTCCTCGAGGCTGAGTCCCGCGAGGGCCGCGCGGGCCGCCTCGATCGCCATCCACCCCTGGCAGAGCGAGACGTTGCGCGTGTCCACCACTTCGACGCGGGCGGAAGGTTCCTCCTCGCGCAGCGCGTCGCGGGCGATGCTGGCGGCCTGGTACGCGCCAGAGCCGGAGGCGGTCATGTGGAGGGAGAGGATGTCCGAAAGGCCGCGCCCGATCAGGGTCCGGTAAGAAGCGAGGTAGTCGCCGGGGCCGGGGCTGGCGGTGGTGGGAAGCGAGTCGGCGGTCATCAGCCAGCGCAGGAATTCGTCGCGCTGTATGGTGACCAGGTCGCGCAATACTTCTCTCCCGCGATGGATGTAGTAGGCGACGGTGTGGATATCCAATTCGGCCAGCAGGGGTTCGGGGATGCTGGCGGCGCTGTCAGTGACGATGGCGACTTTGTCCATTGCGCCTCCTTTCACATACCCCTATTGTACTCTCCTTCCCTCTGACCTGTCCGGATACAATAGGTTGACCCGCTTCCGGTTTGCTTTTACAATGCTTGCATGAAAGCGAATCTTGCCGGATTTTTCCGTCCAGACCACGATCCTCCGCAGTCGGCCCTCCGTCCCTGCGAACCTTAACCCACTTTCAAAAATCGGAGAATACCCATGCCCACCCCCTTTGTTTCCAAGCGCGCCCCTATTTACGCCGACGTTCCCGATGAAAAATGGAACGATTGGCGCTGGCAGTTGAGTCGCCGCCTGAACACCGTCGAAGAGATCGAAAAAGTCATCCCGCTGACCGAGTCGGAGCGCAAGGCGCTTCAGACGCAAGGCATTTTCCGCGTGGATGTGACGCCTTACTTCATTTCACTGATTGACCCGGACGACCCCGACGATCCCACCCGCCTGCAGATCATCCCCCGCGCGGAGGAAATGCAGACCTTCACCGCCATGATGGAGGACTCGCTCGCCGAGGACCGCCACTCGCCCGTCCCCGGGCTGGTTCACCGTTACCCCGACCGGGTTCTCATGCTGGTGACCACCCAATGCGCCTCCTACTGTCGTTACTGCACGCGCTCGCGCATCGTGGGCGACCCTGGCCAGACCTTCTCGCAAGCCGAGTTCGACATGCAGATCGAGTATCTCAAGCGCACGCCGCAAGTCCGCGACGTGCTGCTCTCCGGCGGCGACCCGCTGGTGCTGGCCCCAAAAATCCTCGAGCAGATTCTCAGCCGCTTGCGCGAGATCCCGCACATCGAGATCGTCCGCATCGGGTCGCGCGTGCCAGTCTTCCTGCCGATGCGCGTGACGCAGGAACTGTGCGACATGCTCGCCAAGTACCACCCGCTGTGGCTGAATATTCACGTCAACCACTCGAACGAAATCAGCTTGGAACTGGAACAAGCCTGTGACCGTTTAACGAGAGCGGGTATCCCGCTCGGCAACCAGTCCGTTTTGCTGGCGGGCGTGAACGACAACATTCACATCCAGCGTAAACTTGTGCAAGACCTGGTGCGCATCCGCGTGCGCCCGTACTACCTCTACCAGTGCGACCTGGTGGAGGGCGCGGGTCACTTCCGCACACCCGTGGCGAAGGGCATCGAAATCATGGAAGGCTTGCGCGGACACACCTCCGGTTACGCCGTGCCGCAATACATCGTGGACGCGCCCGGCGGCGGCGGCAAGATCCCGCTTATGCCGAACTACCTCTTGAGCATGTCGGACCACAAGGTGATCCTGCGCAACTACGAAGGATACATCACCACCTATGAGGAACCCACCGACTACATGCCAAGCGAGGCGGCCAAGTACAAAGGCCTCAAGCGTCCCGAACCGGGCCAGGCTGGAGTCCACGGAATGCTGGAAGGCGACGTGATGTTCATCAAGCCCGAAGGCTTCGATCAAACCCATGACCGCGGCGGCATCCAGCATCGCCTGAAAGATGAAAAGAAATGGGTCCCGCTGGGCATCGGAGCAGGCGGGGATGCAAACGAAGTAAAATAAAAGCAAGGAGACAAACGCATGAAAAACAAATCGCTACTTTTTGGATTGCTGATCCTCACCTTCCTCCTGGCCGCCTGCGGCCCGCAACAAGCCGCCACCCCCGACCAGGCCGCGATCAGCGCCCAGATCGAAACCTCCGTGGCGCTCACTGTGGCCGCCGGCGAAGCCCTCACCGCGGCCGTTCAGCCCACCGATACCCCGTTAGCGCCTCCCACGAACACCCCCTTCCCCACACTGACTCCCTTCGCCACCATCACACCCTTCGTTATCACACCCGGTAGTGGAAGCGGCAGTGGCAGCGGCAGTGGTAGCGGCAGCGGAATCGTCTGGTATGGCGGCGAGCAATGCGGCGACGACCCCAAGTACATGGGCGCCATCATTGACCAGGTGCCTCACGACGGCGCGCCCGAACTCATCCGCAAGACCGGCGAGTTCGAAAAACTGGATGTTCGCTGGACCATCAAGAACGTCGGCGCCAAAACCTGGAAGCCCGACTACGCCTGGATGCTCGACAATGAAACGGTCAATTCCGATATCCCGGCCAACAAACTGCTCAGCCTGCTTCCGCTCCCCTTCACCCCGGTTGCCTCCGGCTTTGTGCCGCTGCCCATTGGCGACACCATTGACCCCGGCGAATTCATCACCCTCGGCGTGGAATTAACCATGCCAGCCGACTTCGACGGTCCCAAGCCCATCTACTTCACGGTGCAAATGGCCCTCTACGGCGAGGCCGGCGTCAAGTTCTGCCGCCCCTGGGTTCAGATCGAACTGATCCGCCCAGGCATGACGCCCTAATTTCCGGCGCGCCCTCGCACGCCAAGGAGTAATCGCATGGACCGGCGCAATCGCATCGGCTTGATCCTGTTGACCCTGGTGGCGGTCACCACACTCGCCTGCGCGACGCCCCTGCTTCCGTCTGTGGAATCGCTTCCCACCCAACCGGCGGGAGCGATGGAAACTTACGTGGCAGGGACGCGCGCCGCGGCGGTCACACAGACTCAATACTACGTGACGCCCTCCTCCACGCCCACGTTCACGCGTACCCCCAGCCGGACACCCACCATCACGGCCACTCCCACCGCCACCATCGTCTTCAAATTACCCACCCTCCCCCCCTACAAACCCACCTCCACCAAAAAGAGTAGCGGCGGAGGCGGAGGCAGCGACGGAGGCGGAGACGGCGGCAACGCCGACGACGGCGACAAAGACGGAACCCTCTCCTGCCGGATCAACTCCACCACCATCAAAGTAGGCGGAGTGATCGTCCCCGGCGACAAACCGCCCGTCCCTGCCCACACCGCCTTCACCGTCACATGGAATGTTAGGAACGTTGGCAAAGAATCCTGGGATCACAAAAGCACGGATTACGCCTACCTCTCCGGCACAGTCTTCGAGTTGACCGATCCGAGCCACCCCCAACTCTACGACTTTCCCAACTCGCCCGCCTTCGTAGACCCCGGCATGTCCATAGACCTGACCATCGCAAACCCCGCCATGATCTCGCCCTCCAAATCCGGCGCGTACAAAGCCACATGGACCCTGCTGATCGGCGGCGACACGCGCTTCTGCAAGATGAGTTTCCTGATCGTGGTCCCTTAATCGTCACGCGCGCCGCGGACCTCCGCCGCGCCAGGAGTTGCATCCATGCATCGGCACAATCGCATCCACTTTATCGTATTGGTCACGATGGCCTTCGTGATCGGATGCGCGCCCCTGCTCCCCTCTGTGGCTTCGCTCCCCACCTCCCAGCCGGGAGCCGTCAATACTTTCGTGGCCGGGACGCGCCAAGCCGCCATCACCCAGACCCAGTACTTCGTTACGCCCTCCGCCACGCCCTCCCTCACCCGCACCCCCAGCAAGACGCCGACCCTCGTCTCCCCCACCGCCACCTTCATCTTCACCCCCTATAAAACGCCCATCCCCACCAAGAAAGGCGGCGGAGGCGGCAGCGGCAATGGCAACGGCAACGGAAATGGAAACGGCGGAGGCGGAGGCCCGGATGAACCGCCGGGAGGCGTGGTGGTCATCGGCTTGGACATTTACTACTGCGAGGTCATCAGCGTCTCGCCCGCCAGCGGAGGCACATACTCCCCCGGCGCGGTCATCGGCACGATCACATGGACCGTCAAGAACATTGGCAATGTGGATTGGAATCCCAAAGGCCCGCCCAACGACCCGGCTCACCCAAACATAGACCTGGTTTGGATGAGCGGCTCCAAATTAAGCACCTACACCATCTACGACACCCCGCACGACAAGATCATCCTCCCCGGCCAAACCGTGGACTTGACCATCGGCATCCCCAACACAAAAAACGCCCCCGCCAAGCCCGCCAAGGCGCCCACCAAACCGGGCAAATACGTTGTCCACTGGGCCTTGCGAATCGGATACGAAGAGTTTTGCCGGGATATGGAATTCAAGTTCACCGTGGAATAGAACGGCGCCCCGCTCAAATATTTGCGGCGACCAGAAGGTCGCCGCATTTCATTTCGACTCAATACAACCCCACGCTTGGATCCACCCTGCGCGCGTAATCGTCAATCCCACCGCGCACATTGAAGACGTTCGACCAGCCGTTCTTCGCCAGCCAACGCGTGACCTGCGTACTGCGATTCCCGTGGTGACACAACACATACACGCGTCCCTCCTGACGTTGGGCCGGCTCGGGCAATCCGGCCGTTCCCTTCGCCGCGATGACGCTCAACGGCGCGTGCAACATACGCTTGTCCTCGATCTTGGCGCGCAACAACTCGTCCGCTTCGCGCACATCCAGCAAAATAAAATCCTCGTCGGTTTTCAGAAGATCGGCGAGGGCGTTCACGTCAATTTCAGGGAGGGGTTTTCCAAACATGAGGCTCCATTGTTGCGCCAGAAACCGGGTTTCTCGGAGAAACCTGGTTTCTGAGTCGCTGGTTGCGTTATTTCTTCTTCCTCTTCTTCGGCGCTTCAGCGCTGGCGCGCACCGCGGGAAGATAGAGTCGCTCCACGTATTCCTTGACCATGCGCCGCGCGCTGAATTGCGGCGTGACGGTTTGCATGGCGTTCTTGGCGCGCGCGATCCATTCGTGCGGGAGGTTGTCGGCGCCGCGCTCGTAGTAGAGGGGGATAATCTCGTTTTCCAGGATTTCGTACAAACTCTCGGAGTCTTCCTCGTCTACCGATTCCTTCTTCGTGTCGGCGTCCTCGCCGATGGCCCAGCCGTTCTGTCCGTTGTAGGCTTCGCGCCACCAACCGTCCAACACCGAGAAATTCAACGCGCCGTTGATGGCGGCCTTCATCCCCGAAGTGCCGCTGGCCTCCAGCGGACGGCGCGGCGTATTGAGCCACACATCCACGCCCTGGACGAGGTAACGCGCCAGGTTCATGTCGTAATCTTCGAGGAAGACCAGCCTTCCGCCCGTTTCGGCTTTCTTCACCGTGCGGTAGATATCTTGAATGAGCCGCTTGCCGGGTTCGTCGGCGGGATGCGCCTTGCCCGCGAAGATGATCTGCACCGGCATGTTCGGGCGGTTGACCAACTCCAGCAGGCGTTCCACCTCCGAGAGGACGAGGCCGGCGCGTTTGTAGGTGGCGAAGCGACGCGCGAATCCGATGGTCAGGTCGTAGGGGTTGATCATCACGCCCGAGGCGATGACCTGCACGGGATGGACACCGTTCAGCCAGCGATTGCGGACGCGCTCGCGCATGTAGAAGGCAAGTTTGCGTTTGAGATGCAGGCGCGCTTCCCAAAGTTCCGCGTCGGGGATCGCGTCGAGGCCGGACCACAGGGCCGGGTCATCGAGGCGGTCGGGCCAGTCGGCCCCCAAATGTTTGTCGAGCAGGAGGCGGATGCGGCGCGCCATCCAGTTGCCGGTGTGGACGCCGTTGGTGACGTAGGTGATCGGCACGTCGTCTTCGGCGCGCTCGGGCCAGAGGAAGTTCCACATGCCGCGCGAGACGCGCCCGTGCAGTTCGGAGACGGCGTTGCGCCCCTCCGCGTGACGGAGGGCGAGGATGCCCATGCTGAACGATTCGCCCCAGGGTTGCGCGTGACGCGCGAGATCCATGAACTGGTCGCGGGTGAGATTAAGTTCGGGCCAGAGGGCGGCGAGGTGTTTGTCAATCAGCCAGAGCGGGAACTCATCGTTGCCGGCCGCGACCGGGGTGTGGGTGGTGAAGATGGCGCTGAGGCGCGTCTGCGCGAGCGCGTCGGCGACGGGGTGGCCGGACTTCACGAGTTCGCGCGCCCGCTCGATGGTCAGGAACGCGGCGTGGCCTTCGTTCATGTGCCAGGCCGAGGGGTTGTATCCGAGGGCGCGCAGGGAGCGTACGCCGCCCACGCCGAGCAACACTTCCTGCGCCACGCGGAAGTTGAGGTCGCTCCAGTAGAGGCGCGCGGTGAGGGTGCGGTCGGCTTCGCTGTTGCCATCCACATTGGAGTCCATCAGGTAGAGCGGGACGCGGCCGACGCGCACTTCCCACAGTTGGAGGGTCACGTTGCGGTCGGGGAATTCCACAGTGACGGTGAGGCGCGAACCGTCGGGGTTGGCGACGGGCAGGATGGGATGGTCGGGGATGTTGATGGGATGGTTGAGGGCTTCCTGCCAGCCGTCTTCGCTGATGCGCTGGGAGAAGTAGCCCTGCGCGTACATGAAGCCGACGCCCACCAGGGGCAGGCCGAGATCGGAGGCTTCCTTGAGATGGTCGCCGGCGAGAACGCCGAGTCCGCCCGAGTAGATGGGCAGGGTTTCATGCAAGCCGAACTCCATGGAAAAATACGCGATGGGGTTGCCTTTGAGTTCGGGATGCGCGCTCGTTGCCCAGGTGTTTTGCGCGGCGAGATAGGCGTCGAAATTTTCGAAGACGCGTTTGTAATCGGCGAGGGTATCCTTGTTTTGCGCGGCGGCGTTAAGGGCTGCGCGCTCGATTTGGCGGAGCAACAAAATGGGATTGTGCGCCAGGCTTTCCCACAGATCGTAGTCGAGGCGGGCGAAGAGACGCGTGGCGTCGGGATTCCAAGTCCACCACAGGTTGTAGGCCAATTCGCCGAGGCGGGCGATGCGGCGCGGCAGGTCGAAGCCATTGGGAAGTTTTGTTAAAAATGTCATTGAGGGGAGATGCGGGATAGAAGATAGAAGATGCGAGTTACGTAGTTACATGATTACGTAGTTTGGCAGTTGACCTGTTCACGTGTGGAACTGTGTACCTGTGTACGTGTTTACCTGTGTACTTACTTCTTGGGACACCGATGCGGTTCTTCGCCGTTGCCGGAGAAACCGTAAGCTTCGCGGCAGACATTGTCAACGCCGAACAGGAGTTTGAGGGGATAAAACTTGCTTCCCCGAATCGGCGAGCCGGCTTGTTCCTCGGTGAAGCGATCATTGTAATCGAGTTCGAAGACATCGCGAATGCCCGCGTCAGCGAAAACGCCCAACATGAATTTCTCTTCGGCCAGGCCGCGTTTGAACGCGAATTGGACGGTGGCGTATTTTCCGGCGTTGACGCGCACCCAGGCTAGGTCGGGATCGTCGCCGAGGCCGACAGAGCCGTCGAAGATGACTTGGTCATAGCCGTCGCCGGGGAGGGGCGCGTCGGATTTTTCGGCGGAGAGTCCGCCCGAGTCGTGGTTGGTGTCCTGCGCCACGATCACGTTGGCGGTCGTCCACTCGGCGCTGTAGGGCGGATGGGCCATGATGACGGTGTCGCCGTAGCCGTCTGCGTCCAGGTCAATTTCCACGGCGTAGTTGATGCCGACGGGATTGTTGGGATTCGTGCCGACCAGTTGGATGGATACGTAGTAGAACCGGTCATCGCGGCTCTGGTTGTAACTGGCAATATCCAGGTCCGACACATAGCCCATGTCTTGCATGAAGGGACGCTCGAAGAGGCCGATATTGTACGAGTCGCCGTAGGGGGCGCGTTGCTCGGTGGCGGTGCCGAGACAGGTGACATCGTTGATGATGTCGCCCACGCGCACGTCGGTGGAGGGGACGAAGGAATGGGGGATGAACTTGGTGGGGGTGGGCAGTTCCAGTGTGGGCGTAGGCGGAAGCGGAGTCTCGGTGGGAGACAGGGTTGGGGCGAGGGTGGGCGAGGCGGGAACAGCGGTCCACGTCGCGGACGGGATGGCTGTCGGCGTGGGCGCGGCCACGGGCAAGTTGCATCCCGCGGTGAGGAACACAAGGATCAAAAAGATCGAAGCCGGGGATTTTCGTTTCATGGCGTCTCCTGTGATGCGGAAACAACGCAACGGATTCCAACCGAAGCGCCGTAGTAAGCGGGGGCGAGTTGGAGTCGGGCGTCGACGCGGACATTGCCAGACAGGCCGAACCCGTTCCACGAACCGCCGCGCGCGACGCGTTCGCCGGTGGCCTTCGGGTCTTCACGCCCATCGGCGGCGTCGAAGGGATAGAACCCAAACAGGCTGCTTGTCCATTCCCACACGTTCCCGGCCAGGCCGTAGATGCCGTACATGCTCACGCCATCGGCGTGCTGGTCCACCGGCGTGGTGTCGCCCACGCAACCGACAAAGTTCCCAAACAGGCAACCGGGTTTGTCGTTGCCCCAGGGATAGATGCGCGTGTCTGTGCCGCGCGCGGCTTTCTCCCATTCGGCTTCGGTGGGCAGGCGCGCGCCGCGCCACTCGCAATAGGCTTTGGCCATTTTCCAATCCACGAAGATCGCAGGATACTTGGCGAAGACCGGATTGGAAAAGTACGTGGTGTGCGTGGCGGACCCTTCCTCGAGCGGTTTGCGGCACTCGATGGCGTAGACGCAGGCATCGTATCGCTCGTTCGTGACCTCGTACGTGTCCATGTAGAACGCGTCCACATAGACGGTGTGGGCCGGGCGCGCGTCCAACTCGCCAGTGTCGTCGCTTCCCATGGTGAACTCCCCGGCCGGGATGAGGCGCATCGGGACGTTTTTGGCGTCCACGATCTCGACGGGGAGGGAGGTTGCGCTGGGGAGAGGCGTTTCGCTCGGCAGGCCGGTGGAGGTGGGCGGCGCAAACGTAAAGGTGGGCAGGACCTCCGTCGCTGTGGCGGAGGGAAGAGCCGCCGCGGAAGCCGTTGGAGTCGGTTCGGCGGTCGCGCCGCTAAAGGCGTAGATGAGTCCGCCAATCACGGCGATCAGGGCTACCGCGCCGAGTCCAACCCACAGCGCGGGGAAGGATTTCTTCGCGGCGACCATCGTCTTTTCGGTGGGAGAGACGACCGGCGCGGCCGGCTTTTTCATTTTGCCGGTCATCTGCTCGCGCAGTTGCTCGGTCTTGATCGTGGATGCCGATACTTGACGTCCGGCCAGCAGGTTTTCCAACTCTTCAATGAAGGCGGTCACATTGGGATAACGATTGCCCGGCTCTTTGGCAAGCGTTTTCAAAAGCACTGACTCCACCGCGCGCGGCAGGTCCGGCACATACGTGTTCGGCAGGGGCAGCGACTCGGTGGCCTGCTTGAGCAGGATGCCCGCCGGGGTGTCGGCGATGTAGGGCCGGTGACCGGTGATCATTTCGTAGAACACCACCCCCAGCGAATACAAGTCCGAAAGCGCTGTGGCCTCGCCCACCCACTGTTCGGGAGCCATGTAATCGGGCGTGCCGATACCCGAACCGGAGGAGGTCAAATTGGTGGTGGCTTCGCCCTTCTTTTCGCCGAACAACTTCACCAACCCAAAATCGGACATCATGGGTTGGCCCTTGCTCGTCATTAAAATATTGGAGGGTTTTACATCGCGGTTGATGATGTTGTTTTCGTGCACATATTCCAAGGCGCGCGCGATGGGCAACAACAATTGCACCGCCTCGCGCCACGGCAGGGGCTGGCCGAGTTTCTGTTTGAGCGTGCCGCCCGGCACATACACCATCACCAGGTACGGCGATCCTTCATACTCGCCGTAATCAATCACGCCCACAATATTGGGATGCGAAAGCCTGGCGAGCATTTTGGCTTCGCGCTCGAAGCGCTTGAGAAGCATTTCCATCTCTTCGGGAGGAAAGGCCTCGCGCCGAATCACCTTGATCGCCACTTCGCGTTCCAGGCGCGCGTCATAGGCTTTATACACGGTCGCCATGCCGCCTTCGCCAAGCAGTTCGAGGATCTTGTAACGCCCAAATTCCTGACCGATCAGTCCCGACATAGACTTTTCCTCATACGGGTGGTTGGTTTCTTCTTTCACAAAGGATAGGGAAAATGATGCGCCCATTATAAGCCACATAAAAAAACTTTACAAAAAAATCCTGGAATTGGAACGAACCGCCGCCGGACGAAACGTCGTACAATTGACCCTATGCCCGCCGTCCAACTTTTCATCACCTGCCTCGCCGATACCTTCTACCCCCAACTGGGTGAGGCCGTCTCGGAGGTTTTCTCCCACCTCGGCGTGACCGTAGACTTCGCCCCCGGCCAAACCTGTTGCGGACAACCACAATTCAATGCCGGTCTGCGAAGCGACGCGCGTCAACTAGCCGAGCGCATGATTCGCGTCTTCGAGGCCGTGCTTGGCGACATCGTCTCCCCCTCCGGCTCGTGCGTCCACATGATCCGAGTCAACTACCCCGAGCTCTTCGCGGACGACCCGGCCTGGTTGGCGCGCGCCCAGTCCCTCGCGGCACGGACCTTCGAGTTCAGCGAATACCTCGTGGACCGTCTCGGCGTCACCGACGTAGGCGCGCGCTGGAACGGACGCCTCGCCTACCACCCCTCCTGTCACCTGCTGCGCGGCTTGGGCGTGGACCGTCAACCGCGCGCGTTGCTGGCCTCCGTCCAAGGCGCGGAGATCGTCGAGCTGCCTCACGCGGACGAGTGCTGCGGCTTCGGCGGAATCTTTTCCGTCGTTCATCCCGAAGTCTCGAAAGAGATGTTGTTGAAGAAAATCGAAAATTTGGAGAAGTCAGAGTCGCCTACTTTGGTCGTCCCCGACGCGGGCTGTCTCATGCACATCGCGGGTGGACTGCGCCAACAGGGGAGGAGGCAGAGGGTGGTGCATCTGGCGGAAATTCTGGTAAACCAGTGACCAGTGACGAGCGATCCATCATCAGTGAATATGAACAATCAACTCTTCCGTCAAAGAATTCGTCAATCAATTGAAGACCCGTCTCTTCAAGCCGCGCTAGACGCCAACACCGAGCGCCGACTCAAAGTCCGCGCCAACGCGCTGGCATCCCTGCCCGATTGGGAGTCGCGCCGCCAACGCGCCCACGTTGTTCGCGCCGAGGTGATCGAACATCTCGACGATTACCTCGCCCAATTCGCGGCGCGCCTCGCGGAGAACGGCGTCATCATCCATCGCGCGGCGGACGCGGCGGAGGCGAATCGGATTGTGTTGGAGATCGTCGCTGAAGCGGGTACACACGTAGACACGTACACAGGTAAACAAGTAAATGAAGAAGAAATCCGCGTAGGTCCGCGTTCATTCGCGTCCCGTTTGATTGCAAAGTCAAAATCCATGGTCACCGAAGAGATCGGACTTAACCACGCCCTCGAAGCCGCGGGGCATCGCGTCGTCGAAACCGACCTGGGCGAGTACATCATCCAGTTGCGCCACGAACGCCCGGCGCACATCATCACGCCCGCCGTGCATCTCAATCGCAAACAAGTCGGCGAACTCTTCCACGAAAAACTCGGCATCCCCTACACCGAAGACATCCCCACCCTCACGAACACGGCCCGCGCGGTTCTGCGCGAAGTCTTCCTCACCGCAGATGTGGGCATCAGCGGCGTCAACTTTGGCGTAGTCGAAAACGGCGCGCTGACCCTCGTCACCAACGAGGGCAACGGGCGCATGTGTACCACCCTGCCGCGCGTCCACATCGCCCTCATGGGCATCGAGCGCCTCGCCCCCACCCTCGACGATCTCGCCCTCTTCCTCTCGCTTCTCCCCCGTTCCGCCACCGGACAAAAACTTTCCGTTTACACCCAACTCCTGCGCGCGCCCGAAGGTCCCGACCAACAGCGCCACGTCATCCTCGTGGACAATGGCCGCACGCGCCTCCGCAACTCGCCCCTCCGCGAATCGCTCCTCTGCATCCGCTGCGGCGCGTGCCTCAACGCCTGTCCGGTCTTCCGCGAACTCGGCGGTCACGCCTACGTCGGCGCGGATAATTCCATCGCGCCCTACCCCGGCCCAATCGGATCGGTTGTGAGTCCTGGCTTGCTCGGCCCGAACTACCTCCAACTCGCGCAAGCCTCCACCCTGTGCGGCGCCTGCAAAGACGCCTGTCCCGTAGACATTGACCTGCCGCGCTTGCTGACCCGCGTTCGCGCCGGTGGGGCCAGTGATCAGTTTTCAGTGATCAGTAATCAGTCGCGTGGGGATGGACTTCCGACTCTCTTGCGACTCGGACTCCGCGCCTACACCCGCCTCGCACGGACCCCGCGCGGGTTCGCCTTCGCCCAATCCCTGGCGGCCCTCGCAGCGCGACTCGTCTCCCCGCTCTCCGATTGGATGCGCCTCCCCGCATGGACGGGCTGGGGCTACAGCAAAGATTTTCCGCGGCCGGCGGGGAAGTCGTTTCGGAGGAAGTGGGAAGGTAAACACGTAGACACGTACACAGGTACACAGGCGATCAAGAATTCTGTCGAGTCACAATTTACCAATTACCAATTACCAGTTACCAATTACTCTTCCCAATTCACATCCGAACTCACCTCCCTCGGCGGGACCGTCATCCCCTGCACCCCCTCCGACCTCCCCGCCAAACTGACCGAAGCCCTCCGTCAACGCGGCGCGACGCGTGTCTTCGTCGGGGCGGGCCTTGCGCCCGCCCTCCCCCCCGAAATCGAAATCGTCCGCCAACCCGACCCATCCATCAAAGTCGGCCTGACCGAGTGCGCAGCCGGAATTGCCAACACCGGCTCGGTCGTCCTACTCGACGCGGGTGAGACGCTCAAGGCCTCGCTCCTGCCCGAGAGTCATCTCGTCATTTTGCGCGCCAGCCAGCTCGTCGCGGATTTGCCCGAGGCCCTCGCGCAGACGCGCGGCGCCCCCAACGCGGTCCTTGTCACCGGCCCCTCGCGCACCGCCGACATCGAAATGACCCTCACCATCGGCGTCCACGGCCCGAAGGAGATTATCGTCTTTCTCGTTGACGATTCCCCGCGCGGATGATAAAATCCCGCCCGCTCAAATAACAGACGCCCCCATCGTCTAGCGGCCCAGGACGGAGCCCTCTCAAGGCTCAAACAGCGGTTCGAGTCCGCTTGGGGGCACCTCAAAAAAGTCACCGTGAAGGTGGCTTTTTTGTTTCCAGGTGGAATGTTCGCGGCCATAAGATGAACTCCTCTGCCAAACGCTATCGCCGCGCCTCGCATGAGGCGCGGCGATGGTTTCTTCAAGGCTCTAGCGAGCCAGGCCCAGCTTTGCCGCGAGCTCGGAATTGCTTGGCTCCACCAGGATGGAACCGTCGGGGAAGACGAGGGTGGGGACGCTGCGATTGCCGCCATTCAGTCCCTTGACGATCTCCGCGGCCTCAGGATTTTGGTCAATGTCAATTTCTTCGCAAGGAATGTTGTTCCTCTTCAGAAAGAATCGAGCGCGTCGGCAGTCGGGACACCAGGCGGTGGCGTAGACGATGATTGCGTCGGTCATGTTTCCTCCACCGCCCAAGATGAGGCGATGCGAGGGAGTCTTACGCGCGGCTAATCCATGAAGCCGACGTAACCGCAATTGTATTCGTGCCCGCCGGGGCTGGCGACCACGATGGGGTAAACGCTGTCGTCCCACACGTAGCCTTTCAATTCCGGGGCAAGGGCCTGGATCAAGCGCCTCTCGGCCCAGCGCGAGACGTGGTAAGAACGCCAGTCGGTATTGGGGTTGGATTCGTTGTGCGCGTGGACGATGCAGGTCAGGGCCGCGCCCAACGCGTCGTGGATCGGAGCCGGCAAGTCGTCCGCGCGAAACGAGGCGACGAGGGCCGGCAGCGCGTCGGAGGAGAGTTGCGTAAAGTAGTAGATGTCCAGTTGGTCCGAATTGACCGTCGCGGAACCGCGCGAACTGAAGTCGGTCCCGAAGTTTCCCTCGACAGCGCGCTGGATGTTTTGCTGGACGATGAACGCGTCGACATTTAAAACGGGCAGGGTCGCGGCGAAACCGAGCGACGCGACCAACGCGGCCAGGGCGAACATGCGCTCGCGGCGCAGGATCTCCAACGCCACGGTGACAATGAGCAGGGCGCCGAGCCAGATCATGAAGACGTGCGTGTACGTGCGCAACTCGGAGAAGCCGTAGGCCGTTTCGTAAAGCACGAGGCGTTGATAGGCTGAGACGAGCATGACGAGAACGAGCGCGACGATGCCGATGGACAGGCCGGAGAATATCTTGCGCTGTGTCTCGGACTCGCGTCGCGTCACCGCGCCCAGGCTGAGGATCATCAGCAAACTGAAGAAGGCCACCGCCACCAACTCGCCGAAGCCGCGCCGGGCGTATTCGCTGTAGGTGTAACCTTCCACGCCGATGTTGGTCTGCCCGCCGAAGAAATATTGGAACTGAACGATCACGAACGACGCGAACAGAATGGCGACGCTCCCCAACACGATGGAAGACTCAATGAAGCCGAGGAACTGTCCCACGATGGGTTTCTGTTCGTTGACCAACTTTTCGTCTTTCGATTGGGTCGCGGCGTGCAGGAAGACGCCCGCCAGCAGATAGCCGAAGATCAAAATGTACGACAGGCGAAAAATGTATTCGGGAATATTGTCGAGGTTGAGCGCGTCGAGGAGATCCTGCAAGCGCGCGTCGAAGACCGCGTCGGCGGAGGCGAGCAGGGAGGCGAAAATGGCGACGATTGGCAACGCGATGACCAGGCCGCGCACGATCGGCCACGCGGAACGTTTGGTCTGCTCGCCGCGTGCGAGGCGTTCCTTGCGTACCTCGGCGGAATAGGTCAACGGTTTGATCAGCGCGCTGAGCGCCAGCGTGAAGAGACCGGCGAAATAGTCCCACAACCCGTAAAGGAACCAACGCCCGCCGAGGTAGGTGAGAACGAAGACGCCCATCAGGAAGAGGGTCAACGCGTGGGCGAGGAAGGCGGTCATCGGCTCGGCGCGGACGAACGTAACGGACGCGAAGAACAGGATGGGAATCAGCAACCAGAGCGCGTTGCGCGCCGGTTTGACTCCCTCCGCCAGAAGGAGATACAGTCCGCCCGCGAGGACGAGCGCCGCGTAAATGGCAAAGTTGATTCCGGGCGCGTGTTCCCAAAAGAGAAAATCGAAGGCCCACCCCAGGGCAAAGGCAACCAGCCAGAGGCGGTTTGGATTGGATTTCATGTCACTCTCCTATCACAATGTTTCCAGCAGGATAGTCCCGCCGGGCTTGCGGAGTCTATCAATGGCTATCAGGTTTAACCCTCACCCCTGGCTCCTCTTCCAAAGGGAGAGGGGAGTTCTATTCCGCGATGTCCGAACCTGTCTCATCCACGCAGAAAAAGGTGGATTTGCCGGGAGTGCGAACGCGCGGCGGGCGGATGAACCATTACAGTTTGGTTAGCGTCCAATTCGGCGTATTGACATCCAAATTGAATCGTGCGATACTCCCATCATCATTCAGGGCGGATTACAACGCAACGCCATCCTTTAGAAAGGAGGAGGTGATGTCTAACATGGATAGTAGTATCAAACCCAGCGCTGTGGCATCCCTCCTCAAGTAGGCTCGGACGCCACAGCGCAAACAGGCGCCGCTCAAGTCTTCGGACGAGGGCGGCGTTCTGTTTGATATAATCCGCCCATGCAATCCCCCCTTCTTAAAAAAATTTTTCGTTGGTTCGCGCCTCTCGCGGCGTTGGCCGCGTTCGCGGGTTGGATGTTCGTCGCGCCTCCCGGCATCCTCGGCAAAGCCGACGCGGTGGGTTACGCGGTGTGTCATCGCATTGACGAGCGCTCCTTTCACATCGGCGACCGGCAACTTCCGCTCTGCGCGCGCTGTTCGGGAACCTTCACCGGCGCGGCGGTGGGACTAGCCTTCTTCGCCGTCACGGGACGCAAGCGCGCCGGCATGCCCCATAAAAAGTTTTATCTCCTCTTCGAGCTGTTCTTCCTCGCCTTCGCCATTGACGGAAGCAACTCCTACCTCTACCTGCTCAAACAGACGACCGGCGCGTTCCCGCAAATTCCAAACTTGTACATTCCCAACAGCGCCCTGCGACTCTTCACCGGCTCCGGCATGGGGCTGACCATGGCCGCCTTTCTTCTCCCGGCCTTCAACCAAACGGTCTGGCGTGACTATGATCCGGCTCCCATTCTCGAGCGCTGGCCCCGCCTTCTATCCCTGCTCGGACTTATGCTCGCCCTGAACCTGCTCATCCTGACCGAGTCGCCGCTCGCGCTTTATCCCGTCGCGTTGATCAGTCCGTTCGGCGTGTTGGCCCTGCTCACCATGATCTACGCAATCGTCTGGCTGATGATCATGAAGCAAGACAACCTCTTTACCCGCTTCCGCGAGTTATGGCTTTCCCTCCTGGCCGGATTCACTCTCGCCATCTTGATGATCCTTGCCATTGACTTGTTTCGATTACAATTGACCGGAACGTGGGGAGGCATTCCCCTCGGGTAACCTGTAGCGCAAATTGACACTTGCCCTAGCGCTTGCACGCCAGGGCAAGTGCGCGCCACAAACATCAGGAGCGCGTATGGAACTACTCACCGGCATCTTTTCCGCTTTTGGACTCTCCGCCAGCGCGGGACTCAACGCCTACATCCCACTACTAGTGATCGGCGTCCTCGATCACTACACCGACTTGATCACCCTGGAAAAACCCTGGGACACCCTCTCCAATCCGTGGATTCTGATCCTGCTCGGCGTCCTGCTCATCATCGAAATGCTGGCCGATAAAATTCCGGCAGTCAACCACATCAACGACGCCATCCAAACCTTCGTCCGACCGGCGGCAGGCGCCATCGCCTTCGCCGCCAGCGCCAACGTCATCACCGACATCCACCCGGTCTTGGCCCTGGCCTGCGGCCTGCTGGTGGCCGGGGCGGTGCACATAACCAAGTCGGCGGCGATCCGGCCGATCGTCACAGCCACGACCGGGGGGACGGCGAATGTGCCGGTCAGCGCGGCGGAGGATGTGGCGTCCACCACGGTATCCGTGCTGTCCATCCTCGTCCCGGTGGCGGTCGGAATCCTGCTGGTGGTCGCGCTGGCCTTCCTCATTTCCTGGCTTTGGAAACGCGCCGCCCGCCAAACCTGATTCGCCCCGCGGCGCACGCGTCGCGGTACAATCATCAAAAAGGAGAAGAAGATGAACGATTACGCTGAAACGCCCGAAGCCCCCAAGAAAAACAACACTATGTTGATCGTCGCCATTATCGTGGTAATTTTATGTTGTTGTTGTCTCATCATAGCGCTGGGCGGCTGGTTCCTCGGCGATTGCCTCACCGATCCAAACGATCCGGCCCTTTGCCCATTGGCCCTCAATCTTGTCGGCTCCATCTAAATGCAACTATAGAGCGCGACCTTTCAATCCAGCGTCTTTGTGGCGCGTCATGGCGGAAGCATCTTTGATTCAAACAGGAGTTGCAACTCCTTCAACGCATCCCGCGCCGCGCGGCGAGCGGCCTCATCCAGGTCGGCCGCGAGAAATTCATCCTCGTCCAAAATAGTTTGCGCGCCGTCCGCGCCCACCCACAGATCTAAAAACAGATCCTCGTACTCCACGCGCCCGTCCGCAAATCGCGCCGGGCGCGTCACGTTACAGTAATAGCCTTTCAACGCGCCATCCTCGCGGTCGTAGATCTCGAAGATGTTGTAGCCGCGATTGGAGTAATAGGTTTCCACGAATCTGTCGCCGCGCCGCAACGTCACGCCCATGAAGGGCCAATCCTCGCGGTCGAAGAAGGCTTCGAGCGTCAGCCAATCCTCGCCGCGCGCGATGACCTCGCCTTCGTAGCGCCAGTTCAACTCGCCCCGTGGACTCAACTTATTCACCGTGATTTTTTCACGCATGGCCGAGACACTCCGCCGAAAACGCGACGCGGATTTCGCTCCCGATCTCCGGCGCGCGCGACATCTCCACCGTCAACCCGCCTCGCAGCCGGACCACGAACCGGTCGCGGCGAAACAGGAAATCCTCCACCTTCGCGCGGACCTCACCCCCGGCCGCTCTCCCGCGGGGAGAGGGGAGTTGCTTCAACAACAACGCGACTTCTTCTCCATTCTTGTGCTGATGTTCGCAAACAACTTCAAATGGCCCGAACACAGTCTCGACAATTCTGAATTCACGCGAAGCGTTCTGAATTCTGAATTCCCCCTCCACCACATTCCCCACTCCCAAAAATTTCGCAGCCCACGCCGATCCCGGATGCGACCAGACTTCGGCAGGCGTCCCCTCACGGAGGATACGTCCCTCGTGTAACAGCAGGACGCGGTCCGCGATGGCGAAGGCCTCCTCCTGGTCGTGTGTGACGTAGATAGCCGGGATGCGCGTGCGCCGTAAGATGGCGCGCAGTTCATCCAGCAAATCTTCTTTCAAGGTTCGATCCAACGCGCCGAGAGGTTCGTCGAACATCAGCAGGCGCGGACGCGGGGCGAGGGCGCGCGCCAGGGCCACGCGTTGCTGCTCGCCGCCGGAGAGGTCGGTCACGCGGCGCGAGTCGAAGCCGCGCAGGTTCACGAGGTCGAGAACTTCGGAGACGCGCGATCTAATTCCATTGGCCGCGTAGGAGGCGTTCTCTGACGCCGAATGCGTTAGAGAACGTATTCTACGCCCCCCATCTTTCATCCTCAATCCGAACGCGACATTCTCGAACACTTTCAGATGCGGGAACAAGGCGTAATCCTGGAAGACCAGGCCAAAGTCGCGCGCGTGAGGCGGCGTGGACGCGAGGTCCGCGCCATCCCAGAGGACTTGTCCCGCGTCGGGAGGTTCGAGTCCGGCGATGATCCGCAACAGCGTGGACTTTCCGCTCCCCGACGCGCCGAGCAGGCAGACCGTCTCGCCTGTGTTGACGGTAAAGGAGAGGCCGGCAAGCAGGGGCTGGCCGTCGTAGGATTTGGAGAGGGAGGAGAGGGTGAGCATGGAGGTAATTGATAAGTGGTGATTGGTAATTGGTAATAACGCGGTGCATGTTGCGTGGTACGTAAGGTTACGCAATACGCAATACGAACTACGGTCAAAACTCTCCCACGCCGGGCAAACGGACGCGTTCAATCAGGAGAATGCCCAGCAAAGTGACGACCATCAGAATCGTGGACATGGCCATGGCCTGGCCGTAGTTGAGTCCGCCGGGCTGGGAGAGGAAACGCGCGATGGCGAGAGGCAGGGTGGGAAAGTCGGGACGCGAGAGCAGGGTGGCCGCGCCAAATTCGCCCAGCGAGACCGTGAAGGCGAAAACGCCCGAAGCGAGGACCGCGCGCGAAACGATGGGCCAGTCCACGGTCCGCCAGACGCGGAAGGGGGACGCGCCGAGGGAGGCCGCGGCGTCGCGCAGTCGAGTCGGAATCGAAGCCAGGGCCGGTTGGAGAGTCCGAATCACGAAGGGCAGGGCAATGAGGGTGTGGGCGAGGGGAATGATTAGTGGAGAAGTGATCAGTGACCAGTGTTCAGTAATCAGTGGCAGCGGTTTGTTGAAGGTGACGATATAGCCGAGGCCGAGGGTAACGGCGGACGCGCCGAGAGGGAGCATGAGGAGCGGGTCGAGGAGTTTCGCGAGGCGGCTGGGATGGGCGAGGGCTGAGGCGGCGGGGAAGCCCAGCGCGAGCGAGAGCGCGACGGTGACGGCCGCGTAGGCGAGGGAGTTGCGCGCGGCCTCGAGCGGAGGAATGTAGAAGACCGAGCCGCGTTGGTTGATGAAGAGCTCGGAGTAGTAGTCGAAGGTGAGGCCCGTTCGAATCTCTTCGCGCTGGCCGCGGTCGGCTTCGAGGCGGGTGAGGGAACGAAGGGGCAGAGAGGCGAGAGGCAGAAAAAAGAAAGAGGCTAGAAGA
The DNA here is from genome assembly GCA_964625215.1 of uncultured Anaerolineaceae bacterium. Classification (GTDB taxonomy): domain Bacteria; phylum Chloroflexota; class Anaerolineae; order Anaerolineales; family Villigracilaceae; genus Denitrolinea. The sequence goes on from CAZVAX010000004.1 coordinate 24,578, forward strand.
AAGATAAAAGAGGCGGCGAAGATTTTTTCGCGCAGAGATTTTGGCCGGCGGGCCGTGGAGGGCTTGGGCGTGGTCGGGATGGGCGAGCGTGTGACGACGCGGGTGTAGTGGATGGAGAAGGCCAACGTGCAAAGAAGTTGAACGAGCGAAAGGATGGCGGCCATCGGCAGGTTAAGCAGACGCAATGCCTGAATGTAAATTTCCACTTCGAGCGTGGAGAATTGCGGCCCGCCCAAGAGCAGGATCACGCCAAAACTGGTGAAGTCGAAGAGGAAGACGAGCAGTCCCGCCGCGAGCAGGGGCGCGCGCAGGAGAGGCAATGTGACCCGCGTCCACACGCGCCAATCGTTCGCGCCGAGAGTCCGCGCGGCTTGTTCGAGGCGCGGGTCGAGGTGGGTCAGCGCGTTGGAGACGATGCGAATGACGATGGAGGCGTTGTAGAAGACGTGGGCGAGGAGGATGGCGGTGAGAGTCCCCGTAAATTGAAAGGATGAAGGATCAAGGATGAAAGATGAAAGGCCGCGCGGTCCGAGCAGGGCGTTGAAACCGGCGGCGACAACTACCGTCGGAAGCATGAACGGGACGGCGGTGAGAGCGCGCAGGAGAGACTTGCCGCGGAAATCGAAGCGGGCAAAGAGGTAGGCGGCGGGCAGGCCGAGGAGGAAGGTGAGGAGGGTGGAGAGGAAGGCTTGGTAGAGGGTGAACCCAAGAGAGTGAACAGTAATCAGTGACCAGTTTCCAGTGTTCAGTGTCGAGTGGCCGGTGGGAGCGAGGGCGAGGGTGAGGATGCGGAGGAGGGGGTAGAAGAAGAAGGCCGCGAGGTAGAGGAGGGCGGGGAGGAGGAGGAACGAGTCGGAAAATCTACGAATCAAACGAGTCGGCGAATCAAGCGAATCAGCGAATCCCCGTTTCGTTGACTCGCTGGCTCGCTGACTCGCCGGCTCGCTGACTGGCTGATTCATGCGCGTTACTGCAACACTGCCTGCGTCCATTCCTGGATCCAGCGCTCGCGATTGGCGGCGATGACCTCCGGCGCGAGGGTGGCGGGCTGGTCGGGGTATTGGTTGAACTGGTGGAACGAGTCGGGCAGGATGGCCATTAGGTCAACCGGCATGACGAACATTTGCAGGGCCAGGTCTTCCTGGAAGGGCAGGCCCAGCATGAAATCCACGAAACGCTCGGCGGCGGCGCGCTTTTGCGTTCCCGCCAGGATGCCGACAAACTCAATTTGGCGGAAGCAGGTTTCGGGTTCGATGATGGAAGCGGTGGGCGATTGCTCGAGTTGCACGTCGGAGTAGATCACCTCGGCCGCCGGACTGGTCGCGTAGGAAACCACCATCGGCTGGGGGCCGCGTCCGCTCGAGCCGCTGAAGTTGGTGTAGTAGGCCGTCTCCCAATCGTTGACCACTACGAGTCCGTTGGCGCGCAGGGAGCGCCAGTAATCGAGATAGCCCGGATCGCCGAAATGCGCGACGGTGGCGAGCAGGAAGGCCAGCCCCGGCGAAGAGGTGGCGGGATTCTCCACAACCAACATGCCGTTATATTCCGGCGAGATCAGGTCGCCGAGCGATTGCGGAATGGCGAGTTCATTTTTCTCGAAGAAGGCGCGGTCGTAGTTAATGCACACGTCGCCGTAATCCACAGGCGTGACGCGGTTCTTCGGGTCGAGTTGAAATTCGGGCGAAACGTTCGCCAACAAGGGCGAGGCGTATGACTCGAAGATGCCCGCGTCGAGGGCGCGCGAGAGGAAGGTGTTGTCCACGCCGTACAGCACGTCGGCCAACGGCGCGTCCTTCGACAGGATGGCTTTGTTCAGCGCCTCGCCCGCGTCGCCGCCGTCCACGAACGTGACCTTGATGTTGTTGGCCTGCTCGAAGGCGGCCAACACGCTCTGGCTCACGGCAAACGAACTGTGAGTCATCACGGTCAACTGCACGGCCTCGCCTGCGGAAAGCGGAACCTGCGCCTGCGTGGGCGCTTCGGTGACGATGTTCATTTCCACCGTCGGCGGTTGCGCGGTCGCTTGCGGCGCGCAGGCCGCGAGGAGGATGAGGGTGAGTAACAAAATATGTTTCATGGAATCTCCAGTTTTCAGTGATCGGTGATCAGTCATCAGTTTTCAGTTTTCAGTCGTCGGTGGACGATCAACAAAAGACCAGATTTGATTTCGACGTGCGCGACTTCGCCGGTGAGTTCGTTGCTGATGCCGCGCGTTTTGTGAGGGTGAAGGGTTTCGTTCGACAGCGGCCAACGGAGTCCCTGCGTGCGGACGCCGCGGACTTCCCCGCCCCAGGGAATCAACGAAACGAGATCGCCGCTTCTGCCTCGAACCTCGGAGCGGGCGCGGCAAAACCAGGCGGATTCGACGCCGTCGTCGAGGCGCAAGTCGAAAGTCGAAAGTCGAAGGTCGGTGAGGAGCGCGAGGTTGGCGAGGGTCTGGTCGAGGCGATTTCCAAGCGCGCCGACGATGAGGATCTCGCGGTGGCCGAGTCCGATAGCGTGATCGAGGGCGAGTTCCAAGTCGGTTTGATCCTTGTCGCGCGGGTGTTGGATGATTTCCACATGCGTTTCTTTCATCTTTCTTCTTGCCTCTTCTGTGATCGAGTCAAGGTCGCCGAGGATGACGGAGGGGGTCAAACCCAGCGCGAGGGCGTGACGCGTCCCGCCGTCCGCGCAGAGGATGAAGTCGTCGGCGCGCAGGATGACACGGGCAGAGTCGAGGTCGGGAAGAGTCCCGTTGGCGAAGATCAGACAGCGAGGCATGGTTGGTCCTCACCCCTCCCGGCCTCCCCCAAATCCGACTGGGGCGCGTCGGATTTGGGGGAGGTGTCCCGAAGGGACGGCGGGGTGAATAAAAAAACATCCTCCGGCGGAGGATGTTTCAGATGAAAGATGTTCCCTCCGCTGGTATGAACCAGATCAGGTAATGCGGGTCGAGCGCGCTACGCTCCTCTCAGCCTGTCACGCAGGCTCCCCGTTCAATTGTGGGGTGAGTATATGCCGGGGGTGGATGACTGTCAAGACAGAAACCGGGTTTCCAAAAATAAAAAACCCAGGTTTCTCAGAGAAACCTGGGTTTTTATCTCACTCGGCGCTTCCACTCTTCCTTGAGTTGCAACTCGGTGGGACTGGCCCCCGAGTCGAGGGCGAGGAAGTCTATCAGGAGGCGGTTGAACTTTTGCGTCTCGTCCATCATGGGGAAGTGGCCTGATCCATCCAGTGTGATCTGGTGCATCAAGTGTGAAAGGGGAATCGGCTTTTCCTGGGAGGGAGGCGGGACGGCGGGATCGTTCTGGCCGTAGACGAACAGGCAGGGCACGTTGGTTTGACGCAACGCGCCAAACAGGTTGTTGGCTTGCAAACTGGACATGGATCCGGCAATGGCCTGCGGGTCCGACTTGGCCGCGTCGGAGAGGGCCGAGGCGGCCTCCGGGGTCCGATTGGAGAGCCAATCCGCCAGGTCGGAGGGGGAACCGGCGCGGAGTCGCGCGTTGACGGCATCGAAGTCGGTCGGACAGTTGAGGACCATGATGCGATCCACGTTCGTCGGCCAGTGACTGGCAAAGTTGAGAGCCACCAACCCGCCCAGGCCGTGTCCCACGAGGGCGATTTTGCCGATGCCCATCTTGTCAAGAAAAGCGCGCAGCATTTCGGCCTGGTTATCGAGCGAGTAACCGACCGGGCTACGCGCCGTCTCGCCGTAACCCCACAAGTCGAGCGCGTAGGCGCGATAGGAGGTGGCGGCCACCTGGAGACTGGGAATCCAGTATTTCCAGGAGCCGACCCAGCCGTGCAGGAAGAAGACCGGGCGTCCCTTGCCCAGGACTTCGTAATGCACGATGGCGCTATCGAGAAAAACGACGCTCATAAGTAGATTCAGCGATTCAGCGAGTCAGCGAGTCGACGATTCATCATTTTCCAAATTTGGCGAGAATGGCCTTCACTCGGTCGGTCAGTTGATCGGGGGCGAAGGGTTTGAGGAGGTATTCCTCCGCGCCGGCTTCGAGGCCGGTTTGAATTTCGCTCTCCTGTCCTTTGGCGGAGAGGAAGACGATGGGAATATCCTTCAGTTCCGGGTTGGACTTCATCACCCGGCAGGCGTCGTAGCCGGTCATGCGCGGCATACGAACATCCATGAGGATCAGGTCCGGGTTTTCCTTGGGAGCCAGTTGCACGGCCTCCTCCCCGTTGGATGCGGTCACCACTTCATGGCCGGCAAACCGGAGGGTGAACGCGACCAGATCACGGATGTCTCGTTCGTCTTCAGCGATCAGAATTTTTGCCATTCTTGCCTCGTTCGCCTGTCTCGTATGCAGGGAGGGTAAATGAGAAGATGGAGCCTTCTCCGGGAATGCCTTTGCTCGTCATCCAGATGCGGCCGCGGTGCATCTCCACCAATTGCTTCACGATGGGAAGGCCCAGGCCGGTGCCGGGGGTGGCCAACACCAGCGGATTTTCGCCGCGATAGAAGCGGTCGAAGACGCGCGCCTGGTCTTCCTGGGCGATGCCCACGCCGTTGTCCAACACATCCACTTGCACCTCGTCGCTTTCCTGCGCGGGATGAAGAGCGACCTGAATCTGGCCGTTGACGGGAGTGTAGTGATAGGCGTTGTCCACCAGGTTGTCGAGAATCTGGCGGACGCGTTCCGAGTCGCCGAAGACGCGCGGCAGGTCTTTAGGCGCTTCGAGCGAGATGCCCATGGGCTTGTTCTCCTCCTGCGAACGGCGCAACACATCGGCGAGAACGTCTTCGGCGATCTCGCGCAGGTCGAGCGGCTGGGGCGAAAGGATCACGCGTCCGGCCTCGATGCGGGAAATATCGAGCAGATCGTTGACGAGGATGTTCAGGCGTTCAGTGTTGTTCTTGATGGTGGTCAGGAAGTGCGTCTGGTTCTCGTTCAGCGCGCCGGCCGCGCCCATCAATAGGATATCGGCGTAGCCGCGGATGGAGGTCATTGGCGTGCGCAGTTCGTGACTGACCGTCGCGACAAACTCGGATTTGAGGCGGTCCACCTCGACTTCGTGGGTAATGTCGCGGAAGATGGACACAGTGCCGAGGAAGTCGTTCTGGAACATGACCGGGGCCAGGTGGACGAGGACGATGCGTTTGTCGTCCAATTCGATCTGTTCGGCGTAGGTGTCGCCGGCCTGGTAGGAGGCCGAATCCTCCGACCAGCCGCGGATGGTCTGCATCCACGCGCTGGCCGCCTTGCCAAACAGACCGCCGAAGGTTTCGAGAGGCTGGCTGAGAACCCGCTCCGAGGTCAGGTTGAGGATGCGCTCGGCGGAGGAGTTGACAAAGGATATTTTGTTGTCCATGCCGGTGACGAGCACTCCGTCGGCCACGGCTTCGAGGATGGCTTGCGAACGGCTGGCCTCCTCCTGCTCCTTGCGCAGCATCGTGCCGAGACGTTCAGCCTGGTCGCGGATGAGTTCGTAGAGGTGGGCGTTATTGATGGCTACCGCCACCTGGCCGGCGATGGCGCGCACCAGGGTGAGGGCGTCGTTGCCGAAATGCCCCACCTTGCGATGGAAAGCCATCAACACGCCGATCACATCCTCGCCCACGAGCATAGGAGCGACTACGCAACTGCGATGGTCGCGCGTGCCGGTGGTTGGAGATACCCAACGAGGATCCTGGCGCAAGTCTTCGATGAGCAGGCCCTGGCGATTCTCCACCACCCAACCTGCCAGGCCCTCGCCCACCTTGAGGATGGTCGCCCGATTCTCGGCCACCGCCTGGCTGGTGAGGTAGCCATAGCCGGCGCGGAAGTGGAGCAGGTTATCCTCCGGATGCAGGAGCATGATGGTGCCTTGTTCGGCGGCGATGGCGTCGTTGAGCAGGGCCAGCGTGCGATTGAGGGCGCGATCCAGGTCGAGGCTGGAGGAGACCTCGGTGAGGATGCGCAGGAGGGTTTCGGTGTTCTGTTGCTCGCGTTGCAGTTGCGCGGTGCGCTCGATGACGCGTCCTTCGAGTTCCTCCGCCAGGCGTTGCGTTTCGGCGAAGAGGCGTCCATTTTGAATGGCGACAATGGCCTGGTTGGCCAGTGTGCTCATGATCTGCAGGTCGTCTTGTGTGTAAACATTCGGCTGGTAACTTTGCGCTGAAAGCATACCGACCGTCTCATTGCCGAGGATCATCGGAACCGCCAAAATGGAAAGCGGATTTTGCCCCAAAAGAACGCCCACATTGGAGGTCTGTTCTTCGTTGTGCAGGAGCGCCGGCTGGCCGCTGGCGATCACTTGTCCGCTCAGGCCGTGTCCCAGCGGCAGGCGCTGGTTGGGCGAACGCACATCGTTATCAATCATGTAAACGGCGTCTATCTCTTCGTTTTCCTTGTCCAGCAGGGCGATGATAAAGGCCTCCACCGGCATGAGTCGCTGGGCGGCTTTGTGAATGAGCGCGTACACTTCCTCGGGGTCGAGGCTGGAGCCGATCTCGCTACTGGCCTGGTTGAGAATGGCGAGGCGTTCGGCGGTTTGGGCGGTGGTCTGGTAAAGACGGGCGTTCTCCAAAGAGATGGAAGCCTGGTTGGCGAGCGTGCGCGCCAGTTCGATCTCGTTGATGCCGAAATACGACTCGCCGCCCGCATGGATCATGATCAGCGTACGCGACTCAGCCGGCCCCACCGAGAGGATCATCAACCGCTGCGTGTCGCTTCCGAGGAACTCCCGGAGCGGGATCAGCTCCGCCTCGGCTTGCGCGTTGTCCGAGGTGTACACTCCCTGCGATTCGCGCAAACGCGCGAAGATCGGCGCGTTGGGAATCTCGCGGGCCAGGTTGCGGCGCGAACGCGGGACGGCCATCTTGAACATCATCCTGCCGCGCTCCTCCGCCGCCACCGAAACGCGCAACGCGCCGAGGGCGTTCAAGGTCTCATGGGCGGTCAGTTCGATGATCTGGTCGGCGTCGAGCAACCCGCTCAGGGCCGAGGAGAAGCGGTTGAGCAGGGCCAGGCGTTGCGAGCGTTCATCCAGTTCGGCGGCGCGGCTGACGCTATCCTCGAACAATCGCGCGTTTTCGAGCGCCACCGCCGCCTGGCTGGCAAATGTGGTGGAGACTTGAATGTGTTCGTTGGTGTAGAAACTGGCCTGCCATTTTTCGACGGCGATCAGGCCGGTCACTTCGCCTTTTGCGATTAAGGGAATGCCCAACCACGAGAGACGCGGCGCTTCCACAATGGGGAAGCGCGGATCGTCGCGCACATCGGCCACCGAGATGGGCTGGCCGGTGCGAATGACCTGTTTGAAGAGGGCGCTGTCGGCCACTTTCACCTTAATGCCCAGGCGATGCTCCATATCGGGGAAGCCGCGCGCCGCGGCCACGCTCAACTCGTCGCGTTCGCGCAGCCAGAGGGTGGCCGTGTCATAGGGCAGAATGTGACCCAACTGATCGAGCAGGGAGGTCACCAACCCGTGGCTTTGCAGGCTGGCGGAGATGGTGGCCGCCACGTCGGTCAGGGCCTGCAGCTGCCCGGCGCGCTCCTGGGTGGTTTGCACGAGGCGGACGTTTTCGAGCGAGAGGGCCACCTGCTGGGCCAATGAAACCAGGAGGGTCTCATCGTCGGGTTTGAAGGCGCTGGAGGTGTTGAAGTTATCCAGCACCAAAACGCCCAGACCTTGTTCGCCCGCCAGGATGGGAATGAGCAAACTCGAAACGGGCAGGCGTCCGCCGGTGGCCTGGCGGTAGAGCAGGAGGTTTTCCGCGCTCAAAGGATAATCGCGCGTAAAGTTCACATCATCCACGCGGCGGGTCTTGCCGCTGGCAAAAACGATTCCGGGCAGGGCCTCGCCCGGGACAAAATAGAGCCGCGTCATGCTGTCGTTGTCGGCGTAACCGGAAACCACGCGCGGGATCAGCCGCAAGGCGCGCGCGTCCCAAAGCAACACAACGCCGGCGTGCGCGGCGGGAATCACCCGGCGGGCGCTCTCCAACAAGGAGCGCATGATGAACTCAGGATTGAGGTTCGACAGTTGCTGGCTGAAGTCGAGAAGCAGGTCCACTTCCTGCAGGCGGCGGCGCGTTTCGTTCAGCAGGGCGATGTTTTGTAGTACGACCGAGGTCTGGCGCGCGATCTGGTAGTAGACCTGCGTGTCCTCTTCGGTGAGTCCGGCCAGCGGTTCAGGCGTGACCGCCAAGAGGGCCGCCACAGTGCGGCTCTCGATATTGAGCGGGAGGCAGATCATGCCTTTCGAACGGAGGGCCGTCAACAAGGCGGCGTCGCGCCACTCATCGTTCTCATCCAGGTTGGGGACGATGATGGGAGCCCCGCTCTGGAGGACGGCGCGGAGGGGGTTGCGCTGTCCGAAGAGGGCCTCCGGGTTGGCGGCGCGCGGCACGCTGCCGAGAACGTGCAGGAGGCGCGGACCTTCGCGCGTCTCCTCGGCGATCAAGGCGATGGACATGCCCAATTGCGTGAGGACTTCGCGGCCGAGAGCCAGGAGCGCGGAGGGCGCGTCCAATTGGCGGCTGACCGACTCGGTGATGGCGAGGCCGGCGCGGATACGTTGGGTGCGGCGGTCGAGATCGTGAATCGAGACGGTTTGCTCCAGGTCCTTGCGCAGGAGGGTGGGCAAGTCGTTTTGGGTGATGGATAAAAGTTTTTGCTGGCGTTGCAGGCCGGCGGTCAGAGAGTCGATGCGCCCGTACATTTCGGTGAAACGCTGGTGGTTGAGAATGATCAGGGTGATCTGTGTGGCGAAGATGTCGAGCGTTTCGAGGGTGGCGCGGTCGGGGCGCAGGTTGTCGCGCGGCACGTCGAGACTCACCAATCCCAAGGGCGACCCGTTGATCGTTTCCAAGGGAATGAGCAGGAAGTCTTCGGAATTCCAGGCGTTGGAGGCCATGACGCCCCCGCTCTCTGCCCTCCCCGGAGTGACGGTATGCACGTCGGAGGGAATGACGGGAGTCTGGTCGGCGGGGATGAAGTAACAACGACCGATCTTGAATTCGGCCCGAAGCAGTTGCTGGACGCTTTGCAGAGGCTGTTTATGGGTGAGCAATTCTTCGAGGGTTTCCTGGGGCATGCCCACGCCAGCCACGCGGCGGAGGAGTCCGGTATCGGGTTCGTAGACGCTGATCAGGGCCACCTGGAAGGGAGTGGCGTCTTGAATGGCGGCAGCCACGCTCAAAAGGGATTGTTCCAGCGGCTGTTCGTAATTCAGCGTGGTGGACAGGTCGGCGAAATGAGAGAGGGTCGAAGCGCGGCGGCGCAATTGCTCGGCCAAAGTGAATTGTTCCTGGAAGCGCTGCGCGTTGCCCAGGGCGATGGCCGCTTGCATTGCCAGGGTTTGGATGGTTTCCTGCGCGGACTGATCGAAGTAGCCCGCTTGCATGGCGTGGAGGTGAATCACACCCATGACCCGGCCCTGTCGCATGATCGGCGTCACCAGCGCGGAATTGACGTCGGTGTGGGGGGCGGTGAACAGCCCCTGCTCGAAATCGGTTATCAGCAAGGATTGTCCTGTGGCGAGCGCCTGGCGCGTGAGGGAGGAAAGAGGCTCCTCGGCGCAACCCAGGCTAAAACTCACACGCGGCTCAGCGGGGGTAGAGTCGGGGGCGAAGAGCAGGATGGTTCCACAGTCGGCGCGCGACACGCGCATACTTTGCTCGTGGATCACCTCCAGCAATTGCGTCACATCCATGGAGGAGTTGAGCTCGCGCGTGACGTGGGTGATGGCGGTTAATTGTTCGACGCGGCGGCGCAGGCTTTCATCGGTTTGCGCCATCAGGCCGGCGCCCTCCACGGCGGCGGCCAACAGTCCGGCTGCGGTGGAGAGAACCTGCAAATCGTAGGAGTTGAAAAAGTCGGCGGCGCGACTGCCGAGCATGAGTTCGCCCACACTGCGTTCCCGCGCCATCAACGGAACGATGATGGTTGACTCCACCATCACTGCGTCGATGATTTGACGATAGGCCGCCGAAACGCGTTCGTCGGCGCTCAGCCGGCCCGACAGGAAGGGACGATGCGTGCCGGAGACGGTGATCCGCCGGAATTGGGCCTCATCCACGTCCAGCCGCGGAACCCTGCGCTTCACTTCGGGCCGGACGCCCCAAGTGGATTCAGCGTGCAGGCGGACTTCGTGAGTCTGGCGGTCAAGCAGGAAGATGGCCGCCGTGTCTGCGCGCAGGAGTTGGGCCAGTTCCTGCACGGAGAATTGCAGCACTTCATCCAACGTGGCAGAGGAGGCCACCAGGTTGGCGATTCGCCGCAGCGATTCGGAGCGTTGCGCGCGCTGGCGGGCCTGTTGGACGAGGATGGAGTTGTCAATGATCGTGGAGGCTTGCCCGGCGATGCTTTTGGCGAGGCGCAATTCGTCGGTGGAGAACAGCGTTGTCCCGCCGCGATGGTTGGAGATCTGGAAGTAGCCGATCAGGCGTCCGCCGGAGACGAGGGGAATCATGATCGTCTCGCGCAGGCTGGCGAGTTGGGCGATCTCGTTCAAGCCGAGGGCGCGAATGGCCGCGTCGCGGGGCGCGTCCATGCACTCGATGATTTCCTGCTCGCGCAGGATTTGGTCGCCGGGACTGTCGGGCGGGATGATGGAGCGATACACGTTCACCACGTTGGCGGGCAGTCCCTGGAATGGAACCTGTCCCTCCAACAACCGGTCGGTTTCATTGTAGAGCAGGAAGCCGACCACCTCCGCCTGAAAGAGCGGGGCGATGGTATCCACCAGGCGGGTGAACACCTCCTTCGGGTCTTGAATGGAACCGGCCGCCTGCGACAAACGAGTGAGGCCGGTCAATTCGGCGACGAGGTCCTGTTGTTCCTCATAACGAAACGCGTTACGCAAAGCAATGCCCGCGTGGGAGGCGACCAGTTTCAGTAACTCAAAATCCTGCTGGGTGAGATTCGCGCCGGCATTCTGGCCGACTTCCAGCGCGCCAATCAGATCCCCATCCACCAGGAAGGGTATGCCAACGTAAGATTTGACCAGACTGCGCTCGCGTGCGGGCGCGCTGGGCGGAGGCATGTCCTTCTCCTCCGCGGCAAACAGCGGCTGGCGGTTTTCGAGCAGAATGTCGGTGAGCCAGCCAAACTGCGAGCGCGCCGTTTTGACCGGCTTGGCGACGCCGTTGCTTGCCTCGTGATGATAGGTGACGCGCTCCCCGGAAACGGGAGCGAGCGTTTTGACCTCGACCATATCGGCCGCGACCAATCGCTCCACGCCCTGGAAGATGGCCGCCAGCGCGTCCTCCAGACGCAGGCTGGCGTTCACCGCCTTGCCAAACTCCGACACCGCGTTCAAAACGGAGCCGGCACTTTCGGGCGAGTTCGCGCCGAAGGCGGGAGTCAGTTCCACCCCGCGTAGGGAGATCAGCATGAGGGGATTGAAGCCCGGCATGCGGTAGGAAGAGGCGTCGGTCAGCCGCCCATTGATGGAGAAACGCTTGCGGCCTTCGTTGACGCACAAGTCGAGGAAGTCCTCCGAGGGCCGGGCGCGTCGCGCCAGGCGTTCCAGGTCGGCGGGAAGATCCGCAGTCAGACCGAAGCGTTCATACGCTTGGGGATTCATATATTCCACGCGCCCGCCGGCTTGAATGATGATGATGGCGTCGCTGGTCTTCGATTCGAACGAAACAAGGGGGGCGGTCTCGGTTGCAGGCGCGGCCTGACGCCGCGGCAGGAAGCGCAGGATGGCGCCTATCAGCACCAACCCAGCCAGCGCGGCGAGAATCAGGATCAGACCGAAACCGACGCCTTCAAACATCGAGAGATTGCCTCTATTTCATTAAGCGGAGGCCGCGGCATCCTGCCGGCGCGCTTCCGCGGCCAGCTCGGTGATCTCGCGAATATCCGCAAACGATTGGAGTTTCGGGGAAACAATTCCAACCGCCATCGTCATAAAGGGGATCTGCGCCGCGCCGCCCTCCGCTTTGGGCGCCAGGATGTGTCCCTGCTGGCGGTCCATAAAGTTGTAATGGGTTTGCACCTCTTCGGCAAAACGCGCTTTAATCCGCTCGCGGATAATATTCGCATGTTCGTTCTTCGTGACGATGATAAAGTTATCGCCCCCCGCGTGACCGATGAAGTCGGCGTTCGTGCCGTGTTGGTCCACGATCTCATTCAACAACATGGCGGTAAAGCGCAGCACATCGTCGCCCGCCACAAAGCCGTACACATCGCGGAACGGCTCGAAATGGTTAAGGCGCATGTCGAGCAAGGCCCAATCTTCCTGCCGGATGATCTTGCGAAGTTGCTCCTCGATCAACCGCCCGGCTGGGAGTCCGGAGCGGGGATCGGTGAGGCTCTCGCGTTCCGAGCGGCGGATGGCTCCTTGCACGCGCAGTTTCAATTCCTCGATGTCGAAGGGTTTGGTAATGTAATCGTCCGCGCCCAACTCGAGGCCTTGCAGTTTGTCGCTGCGCTCATCCTTCTGGGTCAGGAAGATGACCGGGATGTGGCTGGTGCGCATGTTGGTGCGCAGGTTGCGGCACACCTCGTACCCGTCAATATCCGGCAGCATGATGTCCAGCACGATCAGGTGCGGCAACACCGAGCGCGTCTTCTCCAGCGCGAGCGCGCCGCGCGAGGCGATATCCACCTCGTAATCCATGCCGCCGAAATAGATCTTCAGCATGTTGGCGATATCGTTGTCGTCTTCCACGACCAGCAATCGAGGTTTACTCATACGAGCCTCCCAGAGGTTAGTTGCGCCTTGCTCGTTTGGCGTTCAGGCGCACTGCTTCGATCTGTTCCTGAGTCACTTCCTTTTCGAACGAACGGAACCCGCTCACGCGAAATCCGTGCCGCACGGCCATGCCGGCGATCTCGTCCACGCGCTGGCGCGTAATCTCCTTGCCGAGCGTATAATCCTCGAAACGGCCCTCCAGCGCCAGGGCCATCGTCTCCGCCATGCACGCATACGCCTTACCCGGCGGAAACCCAAAGTTAAAGTGGAAATCCACGGGGCCTGGCACATCTACCATACCGCCGTCAATCACTAATATATCATCTCTCACCGCCGCAACCATTGCAGAAACGTCGCGGGGGCGGGCCACGTCGCATACCACGCTGCCGGGACGCAGATCCTCCGGGCGGATGACCTCGTGGATGGAACTCGTCACCGTCAGGATCAAGTCGGCCTCGCGCAGCGAATCCATGCTTGTGGCGACGCAAATCTCGGCTCGCGCTTGACCTTTGAGCCGGGCGCGCAACTCCTCGAGCCGGTCGGCCCGCCGGGCGACCAGAAACAATCGGGCCACGTCGCCGGCCAATAGTTCCGCGCAGACCCGGCCGATGGCGCCGGTGGCTCCCACCACGGCGGCGGTCGCGTTCCGAAGCGGAATCTCCATCCGCTCCGCGCCCTGGCGAATGGACTGCACGGCCACCCATACCGTGTACGAGTCGCCGGTGGTGACAGGCACATCCAGCGCGCGGGCGATTGTCGTTCCCGCATCGCCGATCACGGAGGTGTAAGCGCCGAGTCCCAACATCTGCGCGCCGAGGCGCTCGGCCAGGCGCCCGGTTTCTATAATCTTACGATAAACCCGCGCTTCTGGCAATTCCATCATTTGGCGCGGCGTGAAAGGGCAGGCGATGAGCCAGCCTTTTACCTGCTTGCCGGTGGCGGCGGAGGTAACGCCTTCGATTTCGGAAAGGTAAACGGGGGGAAAATACTGGGAAAAGAATTCGATCTGTCTCTCGCTCAAGACGCGCCCAAGAAAAGGAAATTTCCTCTGCACATCGCGCTTGACGTTGATCGGATGGATGATAAAGGCAAAAGAGTCCATTCACTCACCACGATTCCACCTCCGACCCGGTCGTTTCGTCGCCGCGCGGGTAGAGGCGGCGATGCAGGCTGGCGTTCTTCAGCCGGTGGTGGTCACTGTCTTCATATCGAACGTCGCGGTCAATCACGCGGCGTTGCGGGGATGCGAATAACACCACATCCGATTCGATGGTGCGCGCCGGGAAGACGATCATGCCCGACCCGAGCCGGCAATTGTGGCCGACGCATCCGCCCATCACGGGGCGATTCGACGGGGCCAGGTCATTGTTCCCGTCGCGCGCCAAAATGGGCGCAGGTATCAAATTATAATCGGTGAACGTGCTTCCCGCGCCAATGAAGGTGTTGCGGCCCACCACACACATTTGTAAGCAAGTGTTCTGCGCGATCATGGAATTTTCCATGACGGTGGTCATGAAGAGGGCGGCGCGAAACGGCAGGAACGCTCCATCTCCCACAACCGAAAGCATGAGTTGAACGTCCTGCGAAACGTTGACGTTGTTGCCGATGATGCAATTCTCGATCACCGCGCCGGCGTTGATGGTCACGTTGTCGCCGATGGTGGTGGGACCGTGGATGATGGCGTGCGGGTCAATAACGCAGTTCTTGCCAATGGTAACTAGTTTGGAACATTCCAGAACCTGGCGACCCTCATAAAGCGCGCGCGCGAGGATGCCCAGTTTGTATCCCAGGTCAGAGCCGAGACGCGTCTCGAAACGCAGGGCGCGCCCAAAGATTCCGAACACAATGTCTGCAATGTAGACGTGCACCCACGAGTCAATGGCGATGAGCGCCTTGCGCGGCACTTGGTAGGTCAGGTCGCCGCTTTGATCGGCCATGTAGGTTGGAACGTGGTAGTAGCCCACTTCTTTGGAATCGAGGTCAATCACCAGCGGTTCCACGTCGGCCACGGGGCCGTGGGGGTAATACCAGAGATCGGCCAGGCGCAAACTCCCCGCCAGGGTGTAGGAAGTGGAAAGCGGCAGGGCGTGCTCACGGAAGGCCGGGTCTTCGGCGGAGAACGCGGCGCGGCAGGCGCGTCCGGTTTTGCGGGCGGCGGTAATAAAGGCTTTGATGTACTCGTGATTGAAGAACAGGTTGTTGCGATAAACGAGAGTCGCTTCGCGCACGCGCGGCAACGGTTCGTGGACGGCCAATTCCATTTCGCGCGTCACGTAAGGGGCCAGCACATTGCGTTGCCACAACCAAAGCGGGTGGTTTTGAATCCGCAAGTCGCGCGCCATTTCATTGAACGGCGAGAGGCGATTGGGAGCGGGCAAAATCACTTTCAACATGAGGGAAGGTCTCCCGGTCAATCCAACGGGGTAGTGTCTATCTCGATCACACAGGCGGAATCGCCGCAGGCGATGCACTGAGTCTCCTGCACGTTGAATATCTTACCACCGCTCAACCAGTACAGCGATTCTTGCAGGAGGCCGGCCGCCAGGTGACAGACCGGCTCCTGTGTATGCCGTTCCCAGCACAGCGGACAACGCTCGATGCGCCAAAGTAGCCTTCCTTCTCCCTCTTCGATGCGGACAATCTGATCGGAATAGTTATTGAACAAGTCGGCGAAGGCCCGGCCGGCGGTACGCACTTTGGTGGGAAGCGGCAAAAGCCGGAAGGCTGTATCGGTGAGTCCCAGTTCCACGCCAAACTCGCGCAGGCCATATTTGAAGCAGGCGCGTCCCGCGCGCAAGGCCAGGCCGTGTCCGCCGCGCGGACCGTATAGCTGCTCCAGTTTTTCGTGCAGGATACTGATGGTTCGAAACGAAAACTCGCGCTCCAAATTTTCAGGCGGGGACTGCTCCGCCAGGGCATCCAACCCGGCCAGGTGAAGCACAGCATACAATCCATTCCGTCCCACCACCTCCTCCAGGGACGCAAGGATGATTCGCCCCATGCGATTCGGGTAGGAATACGCAGTGGGCGCGTTCATATTGTGAAGTTCTCGGGTTTGAGCGTCACGGGGATAGGCGACCTGAGGTCCGCCTCAGCCTCCTCGGGCGGCGCGGGAGGCGGGGCCGGTTCTTCGTCGAGAAAGGCTTTGAGTTTCTGCGCGAACGGTTGGGGTTCCTCCAGCATGGGAAAGTGACCGGCCTTCTCGAAACGCACGATCTGGGCATGCGGAATCCCGGCCAACATGGGCTGCCATTGAAGCGGATGCACCACCTTATCCACGTCGCCGTACATGCCGAGGGCCGGCACCTTGACCTGGTTGAGCATGGGACGCAGGTCGGTGCGGCGCAAGGAGGCGATGCTCAAGAGGAAGGATTCGAGCGTGGTCTTCGACAGGTCGCGATCCATCATTTGCGGAAAACGCGGATCGCTGCAGATCACGCGCGAATAATAGTATTTCATAAAGGCCCGAAAGCCCCCCATCAAATTGAACAGCAAAAAGGCATTGAAGCGATACCCCGCCAACTTCAACAGCGGCGCCAGCGAGGAACCGACGATGGGCGATCCCACCACCGCCACCTTGCTGATGCGCTCCGGGTAGCGGATCGCCACCGAGAGGCTCACCGTCCCGCCCATGCTGTGTCCCACCAGCGGCGAGCGGATGATGCCCAACTGCTCCATGAATTGGTTTACCAGGCTGACAAAATCCTGCACGGCGTAGGTCTCGCGCTTCTTGCCCGATTCGCCGAATCCCCAAAAGTCCATGGCGTAGGTGCGGTAATACTGCCCAAGGTACGACATGGTCTCCTGCCAAAGCCCCCACGAGCCGAGCCATCCATGCAACAGGATGACCGGCTTGCCGCGCCCGTATACCTCGTAATGAACGATACCCTGATCAGTGGTGATCGAAGACACGCCTGCTCACCCGCCGGGTTCCCCTACTTTCCGGACTCCATCTCGGCCAGAATGCTGTACAACAGTTCCAACAGCACCGACTTGACCGAGGCGCGGTCCGTGGCGGTGCAGGGAAGCAATTTCACCTTGGTATCGAGGCGCAGCGCGTGGCGCATATCGTCCACGTCCCAGGCGTCTTTTTTATCTTGTTTGTTGGCCGCCACCACATAGGGCGTGGGCGCGTAGGCGCGGAAGGTTTCCAAAATACTGCGGGCTTCGCGGAAGGTTTCGGGGCGCGTGCTATCCACCATCACAATGAAGCCAAGCATTCCCTCTGAAAGGATCTCCCACATGAAATCGAAGCGCTTCTGGCCCGGCGTGCCAAACAAATAAAGCACCAGATCTTCATCCACCGTGATGCGGCCAAAGTCCATCGCCACCGTGGTCGATTCCTTGACGAGGCGCTCCTCTTTTCCGCTAATCTTGCGCTCCGTCGAAACCACGTCAATCTCGCTGACAGACTGAATGAACTCCGTTTTGCCGGCGCTGAAGGGACCCGTCACCACCATTTTGACTGTTTGCATAATTGCATTCCTTCCATCTGAACTATAACGAGCGGATACGCCCAATTAGTTTGTTGACCAATGATTTTTGCTCTTCCTTGTTTTCCGATGGGAACGAACGCACCCCCGCCGGCGCGGGCGCGCCCTCCGGGCGGATGATCTCCACCAGTCCGGCTTGCAGCAAGCCATACACGATGCGGCGGATTTCCAAATCGTTCATCTTGTTCGTCGAGGCGATCTGGCGGATCGTATTCTTCGGGTTGATATAAGAAACCACCCGCCATTCTTCCACGCTCAAATTCACATTCTTCAACGGCCGGTCGGTGAACTTCAACGCCATGTCCAAACTGGGAATCTCATCCTGCAACTGCTCCCACTCCCGCAGTTGGCGCGACCCCTCGATGATGATATTCTCCAGGTCGAGCCGTACGTTGATGCGGTCGTCCGGCGGAAGCATCTCCCCTTCAAAATGGAAGAACCCTTCGGCCCATGTAAACAACCGGCGGATAATATCGGTAAAATAACCCTGCAGGTTTCCCAGGATATCCTCCTGGGTCACATACCCGGCGTTGATCAACACCAGCCCCAATTCCTTATCCGACATCGCCCCGGCGCGTTCCACGATCGTGCGATATTGATTTACCGAAAGTTTGTTGGCCTTGTGCAGCACCGTCGCCAGGCGGTTATCTTCCTGCCCGATGCGGGCATACGACAGTTTCCCCTCACGAAACGCAACCTGCGCTTGTTCGGTCGGGCCGTCCACCACCAGGGTGCCGGTCTTTTGCGCCAGGTTGATCAAATTGAGCAATTGAGTGATTGTAAAATCTCGAAGATTGCCGCGTAACGCCATAGGGCCTCAATAATCCCTTTCAGGAAGGTGGGAAAATTATACTTGTAAGAGAGGCTTGAGTCAATTAAGCCAACTATCACAATTGTAGGGATACGCGACAGAAACCCTAGGGTTTGACGACTCACCATATCCCCGGAATCAAACGATAGCGCGTCTTCAGTGCGTACTCGGCGTAGCCGGGCAACTCGGCCTGCAGGGTTTTATCTTCCAGTGAGGCGCGGACAATCAGGATGATGGTCAACAAGGCCGTAGGGATGAAGGCCCAAAGCGAATCGAGCAGGAGGGGTATCAGCACAAATCCAAGCAATCCGCCCGCATAGCCGGGATGACGGACGAAACGATACGGCCCAGTTGTGACCACGTGATGCCCGCGCTCGGTCTGGATTCGAACCGTCCCCGAAAAGAATCGATTCACGACCAGCGCCCACGAGGAGAATGAGTAACCGATCACGATAATGATGAGCGCCGTGATGTGAACCCACATTGGAAACGCAACGGTCCAACCGTAGACGTGGTCGAATCCGGCTGTCACCGCGCCGAGGGTCGAACCGAGCGCCAACATCGGCGCGAGAACCTTGTCCCACGGCTTGGTATCCTGCGCTTCCATGAAACGGGCGCGCTCGCGGATCAGGTCCGGGTGGACGCGGTAGACGATCAGGCGGCTGGCGGCAAACGAGAGGATGTTCAATGCCGCGTAGGCCCAGCCCTGCCACCAGCCCCAATCGCCGGAAATCATCATCGGCAGGAGGGGGACTAGCACGACAACGAGGATGAGTTGAATTACCACCCGCATGATCTTTCGTTTGGTTTGTTCGGTCATGGTTGCCTCCTTAACCATTATAATAACGACAACAACGGATTCCAACCATGAAAATTTTTCGGCTTCTCCCCCTATTATTGATCCTTGCCCTGGCGATCTTCTCCCCCGCCCGCGCCCAAAGCGACGCGCCGCTCGTGCTTGTGGTGAACGCCGATGGCGCGATCATGCCCGCCATGCAGGAATACATCACACGCGGCATCAAGCTGGCGGAAGAGCGCGAGGCGGAATTGCTCGTCATTCAGTTAAACACGCCGGGCGGGAATATCGGCACGATGCAGGAGATTGTGGAAGCCATTCGCGCCAGCGACGTGCCAGTGGTAGTCTACGTGGCGCCGCGCGGAGCCTGGGCCGGAAGCGCCGGGACGACGATCACATTGGCGGGTCACGCGGCGGCGATGGCCCCCGAAACAATCATCGGCGCGGCCAGCCCGGTCAGCGGGGAGGGCGAGGATCTCGAAGAAACAATGGATCGCAAGGTCAAAGAAGCGACCAAGGCCCAGGCACGCGCGCTAGCCGAGCGCCGCGGGCCGGAGGCGGTGAAATTGGCCGAGGCCACCATTGAGGAGGCCGTGGCGGTTTCCTCCAGCGAGGCGCTCGAAGTGGGGCTGATAGATTTCATCGCCGAGGATCTGGACGACCTGCTTCGTCAACTGGATGGATTCCAAGTGGAGACGCTCTCCGGTCCGCGCACATTGCACACTGCCGAAGCGGAAGTGGCCACGCTGGCGATGAGCTTCATCGAAGAATTGTTGATGTTGCTCACCAACCCGGTCATCGTGCTGACCCTGGTAGGCGTGGGCGTGCAAGCCATTTTGATCGAGATCTCCAGCCCGGGCGGATGGGTGGCGGGATTCTTCGGGGTGGTGTGTATCGCGCTCGGCGTATACGGCGCGGGCTACCTGCCGCTCAATTGGTTCGGGATCATTTTCCTCATCACCGCATTCGTGTTATTCATTCTGGATATCAAAGCGCCCACACACGGCGCGTTGACGGCGGCGGGCATCGCCTCGTTCATCGTCGGCGCGCTGGTGCTGTTCAACTCTGGCACGCCCCAGTGGGCGCACGTGTCCCTCCCGGCGGTCATTTTTGTGGCGGTCTTCATCGGGACCACCTTCGGCATTATCGTGGGATTCGCGGTGCGCGCCCTGCGGACTCCGATCCGCGCGGGGGCCGAGTCGCTGGTGGGGAAAATTGGAACCGCCCGGTCGTCGGTGAATGAAGCGGGCGGTCAGGCCCAGGTCGATTCGGAGTTGTGGAGCGTGGAGGCCGTCGAAGGGTCAGATGCGATCGGTAAGGGCGACCATGTCGAGGTTGTCGAGGTCAAGGGGTTGAGGTTGAAGGTCAGGAAGAAATAACTTTTCGCGTCATTGCGAGACGGCGATCTTCCGTCGAAGCAATCTCCAGCTAACGAGGAGATTGCTCACCTGCACTTGCGTGCATGTGCAAGTGTCGCTTCGCTCGCAATGACGGATAGCGAAGGATTTAATGGCTGTTACACCAACACGAGATCGAGTGACGCAACAAACAGAAGCGCGTCCACTTCGCAGGCCGGAGTGGATCAAAGTGCGCGCGCCTGCGGGCGAGACGTACGAATGGCTGCAAACGTTGATGCGCAAAAAGGAACTGCACACCGTTTGCGAAGAGGCCATGTGCCCGAACCTGGGCGAATGCTGGGGCAGCGGCACGGCGACCTTTTTGATGCTGGGCGATGTTTGCACACGCACCTGTGGTTTCTGCGACATCAAACACGGCAAACCCGCGCTGCTGGATTGGGGCGAAGCGGAGCGCGTGGCGCAGGCTGTGAAGTCCATGAACCTGAAGCACGCGGTCATCACGTCGGTGAACCGCGACGAACGACGCGACGGCGGCGCGCCCATCTTCGCGATGGTCATCCGCCGCATCCGTGAACTGTTGCCGGGCTGCTCCATCGAGGTTTTGATTCCCGATTTCAAGGGAAGCATCGAAGCGTTGAAGATCGTCATGGACGCGCGCCCCGAGATTTTGAATCACAACGTGGAGACGGTGCCGCGCCTATTCAAGTCCGTCCAGCCGCAGGATAACTACGACTGGGCCGCCGCGACCCTCTCGAACGCCAAGCGACTCGACCCCGAGGTGTTGACCAAATCGGGCATCATGCTCGGTCTGGGCGAAACGATGGACGAGGTCAAGTCTGTCATGCGCGACCAACGCTCATGGGGCGTGGACATCCTGACCATCGGCCAGTACCTGCAACCAAGCAAGAAGCATCTGCCGATGCAACGCTATTACACGATGGAAGAGTTTGCCGAGCTGCGCGACTATGGCAAGGAGATCGGCTTCCAATGGGTAGAGTCAAATCCGCTGGTGAGGTCGTCGTATCACGCCGGCGAGCAGGTGCGGGCGTTGAGCGTGGTGCATCGGAAACTTTATTTTGAAAAAACTTCTCCCCTTCAAACTCGCCGGTAACATCCTGCTGGTCTCGTTCGGACTCTTGTTCATCTTCCACATCCTGGTTCTGTTGGGCGTCGTCCCCTCCGAAATCCTGTGGAGCGGGCAGGTCGGCGCTTCGTCCGCCAATCTGGTGACCTTGGAACTCGCGGCGTTGTTCATTACCATCCTGTTTGCGGTGATCGTCGCGGTCAAGATGGAATACATCAAAGCCGGAAAATGGAAGGGCGCAGTGACGGTCGGCCTGTGGGTCATCTTTGCGTATCTTCTGCTCAACACATTGGGGAACTTGGCCTCCGGCGTCTCGGCTGAGAATCTGGTCTTCGCGCCGATCACATTGATCCTGTCGCTGTGCGCGCTGCGGCTAGCAATTGAGAAATAAGCGTCCACATCTAAGAGACCGGCCTCCCGCCGGTCTTTTTTCATCTGCACGCCTGCAGTAACCAACCTGCGAAAAGTTCTGTTGCCTTATGCAGAAGGGAGGCATATAATCTACATGTGAAAGAAGACGCAAACCTTTTGTATCGGTCCCACCCATCCATATCCTCAAATCCAAGAAAGGATCCTGCATGAAAACATTCCTGAACACAACTCACATTTCATTTCGAAAATCCGACGGCGTATCGACGCCCGAACAGCAATTGGAAATTTTGCAGAAAAGGATGGCCGGTTCCAACCAGGCCGTTCGCCCCGGCGATTCGCTGGACGATCTCAAGAAATTCCTGTCCATGCGCAAGCCCAAGGACGGAGGGAAGATTCTCACGCAGATGCCGGTTCATCCCGCGGAGCCGTATCGCATCAAGGCGGTGGAAATTCGGGGAAAGGTTCCAACGTACGAGACGCGGCTGGCGGCCATCGAAGCCGCGGGGTACAACACATTTTTATTGAGCGAAAAAGAAAAACCCGTCATCTACGTGGATCTGTTGACCGACAGCGGCACGTCGGCGATGAGCGACCTGCAATGGGCCGGAATGATGAAGGGCAACGAGGATTATGCCGGCTCACGGAGTTACTATCCGCTCGAAGCGGCCATTCGGGATATCTACGGCTGGAAGGAAGTGATTCCCACCCACCAGGGGCGCGGCGCGGAGCATATCCTCTCCAGCATTTATATCAAGCCCCTGCTCGAACAGTATCCGGGCGACCCCATCTACGTTCCCAAGAACATG
The DNA here is from genome assembly GCA_964625215.1 of uncultured Anaerolineaceae bacterium. Lineage (GTDB taxonomy): Bacteria > Chloroflexota > Anaerolineae > Anaerolineales > Villigracilaceae > Denitrolinea. The sequence continues at coordinate 46,934 of CAZVAX010000004.1, forward strand.
TACTTCACCACCACCAAGGTCCACATCATCAAAGCCGGCGGCACATTCGTGGACATCATCATTGATGAGGCCCACGACCCGACCATTTCCCTGCCGTTCAAGGGGAACGTGGATCCGAAGAAACTCCAGAAGTTGATTGACGATTGCATCGCAAAATGGGGACCGGAACACGGCCCTCGCCATATTGCCTACGTTCATCTCGAAGGCTGCGCCAACATGGCGGGCGGGCAGCCGTTCTCGATGGAGAACCTCAAAGCGGTCCGCGCCTTGACGCAAAAATACGGCATCGTCCTGACGCTGGACGCGACGCGCGTGATCGAAAACGCCTACTTCATCCAACAGCGCGAGACGGGCTACCAGAACAAGAGCGTGGCGCAGATCGTTCGCGAGATCGGCGGTCTCACCGACGGATGCACCATGAGTTCCAAGAAGGATCACCTGGTCAACATCGGCGGCTTCCTGGCGCTCAACGATCCAGAAAAAGCCGCCAAAGCGCGTGAACTGCTTGTGGACTTCGAAGGCTATCCCACTTACGGCGGCATGGCCGGGTATAGCATGGAGGCCCTCGCGCAAGGCATCCGCGAAGCCGTTGACGATGAGTGGATCGCCTATCGCATCGGCCAGACGCAATACCTGGGCCAACTGTTGCAGTTGGCGAATATCCCCATCGTCGTGCCAGTGGGAGGCCACGCGGTGTTCATTGACGCCAGGAAATTCCTGCCTCACGTCCCTCAAGAGCAGTACCCGGCCCAGGCCCTCGCGGCCGCCCTGTATCTGGAAAGCGGCGTTCGCGCCATGGAACGCGGCATCGCCTCGGCAGGACGCGATCCCAAAACCGGCCGTAACAACGTCCCGAAATTGGAACTCGTCCGCCTGACGATCCCGCGACGCGTCTACACCCAATCGCACATGGATTATGTGGCCGAGAAAGTCGCGGAGTTGTATGAAAAACGCGAACGAATTCACGGCCTCGACATTGAATGGGAACCTGCGGCCGGCTCTCTCCGCTTCTTCCTGATGAGGCACAAACCGGTCGGCGGCAAATTCATTGACTAACGCCAACCCATAAACGAAAAGAGACCGGCGGATGCCGGTCTCTTTTTATTCACGGTTTCACCTTCATCGGCTGAACCTTTTTCAAAACCTCCCAGCCCGCCAGCCGACGATTGGCCTCGTCATACAACCTCCACCTCAGCGATTTGAGACTGGAAAGAATCGTTAGCGGCTTGATGTGAAAGATGGGATTCTCGCGATACGCCTTCGGCAGGTTGTAATTGGGAATCTTCGCGCTCAGGTGATGGATGTGATGGTAGCCGATATTGCCGGTGAACCAGTTTAGCACGGCGGGCAATTTGTAGAAGGAACTACCCTGCATGGAGGCTTTGAAGTAGTCCCACTGCGCGTGACGATCCCAATACACACCCTCGAAATTGTGCTGCACGTAGAACAGCCAAATTCCCGCCGAGGCGCCGAAGAACAACACGAGCAGTTGCACGGTCGCGTAGGCGCGCCAGCCGAAGAGCAGGCACATCGTCGCGACCATGATCGCAATCGAGAGGTTGGTCAGCCAGACGGAGCGTTTCCCATGTCTGTCCTTCAAAGGCGGGACGCGCTGGGTGAAGAGGAAAACAATCAGCGACCCGAAGATGAACATTGCGATGGGATTCCGCATCACGCGGTAGCCGAATTGCTTCCACCGCGGCGCGGCCAGGTACTCGCTCACCGTCATCGTGTACATGTCACCCACCCCGCGCCGGTCCAGGTCGCCAGCGGTGGCGTGATGGATGGCGTGATCGTGCGACCAGCGATAGTAGGGAGTAAACACCAGCAGACCAGTGACGCGTCCCGCCCAGGCGTTGGCCGTCTTCGATCGGAAGAACGAACCGTGTCCGCAATCGTGGAAGATGATGAAGATGCGCACCATGAAGCCCGCTGTCAGAATCGTCAGCGGAAGCGTGAGCCAGAACGAGACTTCCAGGCTCCTCATCGAAAGATAAAACAGCGCAAGGTACGGAACCAGCGAGTTGACCAGTTGCCAAACGCTCTTGCGCGTGTCCGATTGGGCGTAGCGCGCCACAATGGACTGCCAATTGAATTTTTCAGTAGTCATGGCGTCCTCCAAATTAATTCTATCGCAAAGCCGCGCGGAAATAAACTATAATGCGGCAATTCATTGATAGGAGAGACCCATGGCCGGCAAATTCAACTGTCCCAACTGCGGCGCGCCCAACCAAGACAAGGGCGAGGGCGATACGATTGTCTGCGCCTACTGCGGGCAGGACATCCATCCGCCGGAGGAGATGGTCAACAAAGCGAGAGTGTTGCATCTCAGTTCACAGGCAAAAACCTGGATCATCCTCTTCGTCATTGTTGTATTTGTCCTGCCCACCTGCATCAGTTTCGGCGGCACGATCATCGGCGTCCTGGCCGCCATTCTGGGAACCATCGCCGCGTTCGTCGCCGCGCTGCTCGGTGGATGAGGCGTTCTTTCCATCGAAAGGGAGGGTGTAAACGAGGCCATCGTAATCCGGGAAAAACGATCCAAAGTTGGGATGTGCTATAATCTTCATAGTTGTTCAGGATCAGGTTCAATCAAGACCGAAGCGGTTTTCTTTGAACAGCGAGACGGTCCTATTTCGCCAACGGGGGAACGCCGAGGTCAGTTTCATCGAATTGGTGAAGCCTTATGAGTGTTTTGAGCGATTCACCGCCGTTTTCCGTGAACAATCTTTTACCCGATTGAAACCATGAAGCATTTGCATCTGGATACCCCCTCCCGCCTGAGAAGCATCGCGGTGATCGCCTTGCTTCTTCTTACGAGTTGCGCGACCCCTCCGCCAACGCCAGCCCCATCTAAGCAGGCTGATACTCCCACCGGCGCGACCGTTTCCGTGGCCGCCCCAACCGTCTCCCCTACGGAATCCAATCCCTCTGCCATGAACTTCCAGATATGTTTGTTCAAAAATGTAGTGGCCGGAGATTACACGGTCCTGTCTCTGCGGGCCGATGGAAGCGTCGAAGCGACCGGCTGGAATCGATTAAATCAAATCACATCCTACAAGAAGGGGACAATGGAGGCCGGTGAAATGGCCGCGATGCTTCGATGGATCAGCAATCCGGACATTGTGAACTTAAACCCGGAATACGATCTGTATCCTTTGCCGGAAAACAGTCAAATGGTTTATGAGGACATTTATTACATCCTCGATATTCAAACTGGCGACGCGACAAAAACGATCATCGCGCACGAACAGGTAATGCCCCAAAGCATGAAAGAAATGATCGTTGCCATTGAAAAGATCGCGGAACGGATGCCCGATTCTGGGGAGACAGGCGCGTTCCTATTGGCAGGCAGCCATCAGATTCTTGGATTCAAACGCCGGCCGATCGAAAATTCCCTTATGTTGACGCCCGACTCGCTATCCCCTTACCCTCAATTGCGCGAGGCGATCGCCCGTCCATATTCTCTCCTCTCCGTCCAGGATCTGCTGAATTCCCCTCTCGGCGGCATCCTGAACGAAAAACAAAACTCGTTGAGCGTTCTTCTGGAAGGCGCGACCTATGATGTACTGTTGTTGACAAGAGAATGAAACGGAACCTGGAGGGGCGGGTCGTTCGCGTCTCCCGGCGATTCGAATCAAACACAACCATCGCGATTTCATCGTCCCGTCTGGGCATATTTGGCGACATTCCGGGAGCGGCATATGAAAAAGAAAATCGTAAAGTGGATCATCCTGCTCATCGTCCTCATGAGCATGGGGTCAACGCCGGTTAAGGCCGGCGATGGGACATATAACGTTGGAACGCCAGACACGATCACCTTAAACGTTGTGTTCGAATTCGACCTGGGGAATAATTTCAACCACAACGCAACCTGGGAAGGAGTGTTTACCCGCGCCTCCGAATTGTTGTTCAATTCCACCGATGGGCAGATTCAAATCGGCACGGTGAACTTCTACAACAACTGTCCGGAGGCGCTTGACCAGGCCGACGTTGTCGTTCATTCCGGAAGCGGGGGGGCCTCCGCCCACGTGAGCGGATTTGGCGTACGAGGCCAGCACATCAACATCTACAACGATACCCACTCGCAAAATCAAGCCAACGCCAGGGGGCACTTTGGCGTTGTCCATGAACTCGGACATTACTTGTTCGGCTTGTATGACAGTTACATCGATTCGAGAGGCAATTCATCCTCTTGCATCAACGACGCCAGCACGGTCGCCAGCATCATGGACGGCGGCACAACCGTCCAGCCGAACAACCAGAGGACCGAGTGGGCCTTAGCGGCGGACGAGGCAACCTGCAAAAATACCGCCCAATATGAGATCCGCAACATGGTGGACTGGCCGTGGATCGTCCAGTACATGCAAAACGAACACAGCGCGGCCCTGACCCAACCAGCCGCCTACGACACCGCCATGCCTGCCGGTCACCAGGCACTCACCTTCAACTATCACGAGTGCAAATTAAGGGCCGTCGTGTGCCTGGATCGTTCGGGGAGCATGGCCAGCGAAGATAAAATTGCAACCGCCCGTGACGGCGCGACGCTTTTCACAGACCTCACCAAAGCCTCCGACGAATTGGGAATCTCCTCGTTCTCCACCACCGCCAATATCGAATACAGCATCGCGACAATGAACGACGCCAATAAGCGCGACGCTAAAAACGCCATTAGCGCCCTGTTTCCCGACGATCAGACCGACATCGGCGGCGGCTTGCAAACCTCATTGAACATGATTACCGGGCAAGGCGACGCGGTCTCGAATGAGGTCGTCATTCTCTTGTCCGACGGGCAACACAATACCGGCACAAATCCCATTAGCGTGATCCCAGCCTTGAAAGCGCGCGGCGTGGTGGTATACACCATCGGCCTGGGAAGCGACGCCGACGCGAGCTTGATGAGTCAAATCGCAAACGAGACCGGAGGGAATTATTTCTACGCGGCGGACGCCTCCAGCCTGGTGTCGCACTTCAACAGCATTTTCACCCAAATGCGCAACGATGGAGCCATCGCAAACCTCAGCGAAGACCTGGGCGCCGGGCAAACCAGGGCCCAATCTGCGGAAATTGACGCCTACACAAGCGCCGGCGGCGAAGTCACCTTTGTGCTTACCTGGGGCGGAGGCGACGCGGATTTCACCCTGAAACGGCCCAATGGAAGCATCGTCGCCGATGGCGACGCGGACGTGACCTACTTCGTTCGCGGAGCGAACAGCATTCTTTACCGAATGAACCGCCCCGCAACCGGCCGCTGGGACATGGTCGTCGCTTCGGGCGCGTCCCCCATCGCCTACAATCTCCAAGTCAACTCCACCTCCAAATCAAATGTATTCGTTATCGCTGCCACAGACAAAGGACTCTACCTGTACGGCGAACCCATCATTGTCTCCACCTCCGTCATGGCCCCTCCGAGGGGCGCGTTGGAAGGGCTGGCGGTCAGCGGCGCCACAGCGACAGGGACCGTGAAATTAGACGGCGTTGCCATTGACGCGATCGCCTTATACGACGATGGCGATAGAGCGCACGGAGACGCGAAGAAAAACGACGGCGTATACAGCAACCTCTACAACCCCGCGAAAAGCGGCAACCATACGTTCGAGATAACGGTCAACAACGTCAACGGGCAAACTGCCCCTCCTGATGAGGAATATCCATCCTGGTCTCCCCTGCCCATTGATCCATTTATCCGCATCTCCGAAATAACCGTGGTGGTGGACCTGTCCAGCGCGCCGCCTGCCCCGCCACAACTGCCGCCACAACAACCCCCCGCCGACATACCGCCCATCATCTCGCCTCCCCAAACAAGGCCCGGCGGGGGCGGTGGGGCCGGTCTCGCCTTCGTGATTGCGATCTTGCTTGTGGCGGGCGTCGGCATCTATGCCAGTACGCAACGCAAAAGAATGGGCAAGAGACCCGCCGCCGCGGTGATGGGCGCGTCGCTTTATTGCATCGCCGGCCCGTTGGCAGGCCGGCGCGTCATGCTGAACCAGGATTTCCTGATCGGGCGCAACCGCAGTTGCAATTTTCAGATCAACGATCGGGCTGTCTCCCGCTACCATGCGCGCATCCGCTTCTCCCAGGGAGCATGGTTCATTCAGGATCAAAATAGCAGCGGCGGCACATTCGTCAATGGACAGAGAACCTCCGCCGCCATCCTCCGCGCCGGCAATCAAATTCAAATTGGGCAAAACACATTTTTGTTTGAGCAAAAATAGCCCGCCTCTTTTCGCGCGAGCCGTCGGCGAAATTAGGTTGAAGACGTTTCGAAATAACCAAACAAAACGGACAGCGGCAGGTCCGCCAGCGAACTAACCGTTAAGTTTGCGCCGTTCACGCCGAGTCTTTTCGTTAGTGGATTGGGGACCGCCACCACAAAGATTCCCGCCGCCCGCGCCGCGTTCACGCCATTGGGGGAATCCTCGAACACGACTGCCGCGTCTTTCGCGACCCCCAGGCGGGCCAGCGCTTTCAGAAAGAGGTCTGGGTTGGGCTTGGTGCGGCCCGGCCCCACATCCTCCGAACAGACCACGTGATCGAAATGAGACTCGAGTCCGAGGCGCGCCAGGTGCGCGTCCACCCACGCGTGCGGCGAACTCGACGCGATGGCCAGGCCCAGCCCATGGTCACGCGCGGAGGCGAGCAGGTCAGTCACGCCGGGTTGGATGGGTTTGGCATGGATGAGGCGGTCGGCGTCGAGTCGGTAGCGGGCGCGCAGGGGCGCGGGGTCGAGGCCGGTGAGTTCGGAAAGATGCGCCGCCGCGTCGAAGGTGGAGAGGCCGTATCCGCCGACCGTCTTGGCCCACTCCTCCACGGGCAGTTCGTGTCCGTGCTCGCGGTAGATGACCTGCCAGACTTCCACTTCCGGCGTTTCGGTGTCGAGAATGAGACCGTCGAAATCGAAGATGAGGGCTTTGAGTTTTAACATGCGGCGGATTGTACCAAAATAAAAACGGGGCGGCATTTTAGCCGTCCCGTTTCGTTTTGAAAACAAAGATTACTTCATCACCGCTGTACTTGCGAACACAAACAACCACGATGGCACAAAACTGACAACCACCGTGACCAGCGCGGCCGCGCCCCAGGTGAGGTCCACCCAGAATTCGCTTTGGGCAACCGGTTCGCCCTCGCGCATGTACATGTTGACGACGACGCGCAGGTAGTAGTACGCGCTGACGAGCGAGGTGACGACGCCGATGATCGCCAGGCCGACGAAGCCGCCGTCTATCACGGCGCGGAAGAGGTAGAACTTGCCGACCATGCCGATGGTAGGCGGGAAGCCGATGAGGGAGAGCATGAAGACGGTCATTGCGATAGCAAGTCCGCGTCTCTTCCAGAAGAGGCCGGAGTAGTCGGAAATTTGCAGGCCAGCGCCGTCGTTCTTTTCGAGCGAAATGACCACCGCCCACGCGCCGAAGTTGGTGAGGGCGTAGGCCACGAGGTAGAAGAGTCCCGCGGCGATGGAGACGGGCGCGACCTCGGCGTTGCCATAGGGGACGAAGGCCATCAGGATGTATCCGGCGTGGGCGATGCTGGAGTAGGCCAACATGCGTTTGATGTCGCTTTGCGAGATGGCGACCAGGTTGCCGACGATCATCGTCAGCGCGGCCAGGCCCCACAGGATGTCGGTCATGTGGCCGGAGAGGGAGGGAAAGGCGACGGAGAAGACGCGCATCAACGCGGCAAACCCGGCGATCTTGGCGCCGGAGGACATGAAGCCGGTGACGGCGGTCGGCGCGCCCTGGTACACGTCGGGAGTCCACATGTGGAAGGGGACGGCCGCGACCTTGAAGCCGAAGCCCACGAGGATGAGAGCGGCCCCGATGGTCAGGAGCAGGCCCGAAATCGAGGAAGAAGCGAGTTCGACAATTTGGGCCAGGTTGGTGGAGCCGGTCGCGCCGTAGACGAGAACGATTCCGTATAGGACGAATCCCGTCGAGAACGCGCCGAGCAGGAAGTATTTGATGCCCGCTTCCTCCGAGTCGGCCCGCGAGCGGTTAAAGGCCGCGAGAACGTAGAGCGGAAGCGAGAGAAGTTCGAGGGCGATGAAGACGATCATCAGGTCGTTAGCCTGGGCCATCAACATCATGCCGACCACGCTGAAGAGCAGCAGGGTGTAGTATTCGCCGCGTTCGATGCCCGTGCGTTTGACGTAGGCATAGGCCAGCGCGATGCCGAGCAGGCCGCAGGCGAGTTGGAGCGCGTTGAGGAAGGTGGAGAACCCGTCGAGCGCTACCATGTTGTTGAAGCCGGTCAGGGCGGGCTGGCCCACCTGGGCGATGGTCAGACCGAGCGTCACCGCCAACCCGAACGCGGCCAGGAGGGCCGTGATGCCTTTATGCTTGATGAGAAACACATCCAGCAAAATAAGCGCGCAGGCCCAGCCGGTGAGGACGGTGAGCGGGAGGATGACTTGGAAATCTTGAGGTTGGGGCATAAGGTCCCTTTGCCGTCATTGCGAGCGGAGCGAAGCAATCCCCGACCAGTGGAGGAGATTGCTTCGGCGGAAGAACACCGCCTCGCAATGACGAAGAAAGAATTAGTGCAACGCCATCAGTAGTTTTGTCACTGCCGGTTCCATCAATCGGAAGAACGGCGCGGGATAGAGGCCGATCCAGAAGATGAAGACGAGGATCGGAACGATGGTGGCGATCTCGCGCCAATTCAGGTCGCGCAGAGCGTGTCCGTGCTTCTTGACCTCGTCCACGATCTCGCCTTGCGGGCCGAGGAACATTTTCTGGAACATGTAGAGGATGTAGACCGCGGCCATGATGACGCCGAGGGCCGAGAGCCCAGCCCACCAGTAACCGCCCATCGAGGCGTACGCGCCGCCGGGTTCGCCCGCGCCCCACGCGCCGAGCAGGATGGTGAACTCGCCCACGAAACCGTTCAGGCCGGGGAGACCCATCGAGGAGAGGGCGACGATGAGCATGATGGAACCGTAGATCGGCGTGATCTTCCACAACCCGCCGTAGACTTTGATCTCGCGGGTGTGGGTCTGTTCGTAGATCATGCCGACGAGGAGGAAGAGCGCGCCCGTGCTGAGACCGTGGTTGATCATTTGCAGAATGGCGCCGGAGACGCCCTGCGCGTTGAGGGCAAACATGCCGAGCATGACGAAGCCGAGGTGACTCACGGAGGAGTACGCGACCAGTTTCTTCACGTCCGCTTGGGCGTAAGAGACGGCCGCGCCGTAAATGATGCCGATGGTGGCGAGCAGCGCGATCCACGGGGCGGCTTGGAGGGTCGCGTCGGGGAAGAGCGGAATGTTGAAGCGCAGGAAACCGTAGGTTCCCATCTTTAGCAACACGCCCGCCAGGATGACCGAACCGGCGGTGGGCGCTTCCACGTGCGCGTCGGGCAGCCAGGAATGGAGCGGCCACATCGGGACTTTGATGGCGAAGGCCGCGGCGAAGGCAATGAAGAGATACAGTTGCGTCTTCGGGTCAATTATGCCGCTGGCATACAGGCCGGAGAGGTTGGCCGCCAGATCCGGCACAGAGAAAGTCCCGCCCTTGATGCCGACGTATAAAATTGCCAGCAACATGAGGATGGAACCGGCCATGGTGTAGAGGAAAAACTTGATCGCCGCGTAGATGCGGCGCGGGCCGCCCCAGATGCCGATCAGGAAATACATCGGAACGAGGGTGAATTCCCAGAAGATGTAGAACAGGAAGAGGTCTTGCGCGAGGAAGACGCCCAACATGCCCACTTCGAGGAGCGTGAAGAAGATCATGAAGTCTTTCACGCGCTCCTCCACCGCCGTCCACGTGGAGAGGATCGAGATCGGGGTGAGGAAGGTGGTGAGCAGGACGAGCAGGATGGAGAGTCCGTCCGCGGCGATGAAGTACTGGATGTTCCAGCCCGCGACCTGAATCCAGTCGTAGCGGGCAACCAGTTGGAGTTCGCCGCTGGTCACGTCATAGTCTGTGAAAAAGAAAGCCCACAGCGAAATGCCAAACGTGACCAGGCTGGCGAGCAGGGCCGTCCAGCGCAGCGCGTTCTTGTTCTCGCTGGGAATGAAGAGCAAGGCCAACACTCCCACCAGCGGGAAGAAGAGCATGATCGTAAGCGGTTCGGAGAAGAAATTCATGTTCTACCTCATTGGGTCAAAGGTCGCGGGTCGAAAGTCGAAAGTCTGACTTTTGACCTTTGACTTTCGACTTAGGGTTTGAGAAGTAAATATCCAAGAATGACGACGACGCCAAACAAAATGGACAGCGCGTACGAACGCACGAATCCGTTCTGGACCTTGCGCGTGGTCGCTGACAACCATTGCGTCGCGCTCCCCAACCAGTTGGCGAAGGCGTCAATGCCTTGCTGGTCCGCGACTTTGTTGAGGGCGATGTGGGAGAGCCAGTTGTAGGTCCCGGCGATGACCGTATCGTGGACGAAGTCGTGCCAGAATTTCCAATCAATCACGTCGGCCAGGAAGCGGGAGATGCGGACGTAGTTATCGAGGATGAGCCACTTGTAGCCCTCGTCCACGAACCATTTGTTTTCCATGCCCGTGAAGATGAAACCCAGCGGTTTCTTGAGCGGGTCGGGCTGGCCCTTCGTGAGCGGGTTGCGTCCGTAGATCAGCCAGGAGACGAGGATGGCGACGAGCGCGAGCCCGGTGGAGATCAAGGCCACGCTCATCACGAACTCCCCGGCGTGGACTTCGATGGTGTGTTCGAGCCACTCGGTGAAGGTATGGACTCCCGGCAGGTTGAGCGCGCCGCCCAAAATGGAGAGCGCCGCGAGAACCATCAGCGGGACGGTCATCACCTTGGGGCTTTCCTCCGCGTGCGCGGCGGCTTCGTGTCGCGGCTCGCCGAAGAAGACCATCCAGATTTGTCGTCCCATGTAGAAGGCGGTGAAGAAGGCCGCGATGGTCAACAGGATGTAAACGCCGGTGTAGCCTTCCATGAACGCGTCCGCGAGAATCTCGTCCTTCGACCAGAAACCCGCGAAGGGGAAGATGCCCGCCAGCGCGAGAGTCCCGATCATGTACAGCCAGAACGTGATCGGCATGGTCTTGCGGAGTCCGCCCATGTTGCGCATGTCGCCGGGGTCGAAGACTTCCTCGTGATGGTCGCCGTGTCCGCCGTGATGGGCCAGGTGGTGGTGACCCCGCTCCAGTCCAAGAATGACCGAACCGGCGGAAAGGAAGAGCAGAGCCTTGAAGAAGGCGTGCGTGACGAGATGGAACATCCCCGCCACGAACGCGCCCATGCCGACTGCCGCCACCATGAATCCAAGTTGGCTGATGGTGGAGTAGGCCAGCACCTTCTTGATGTCGTATTGGCCGACGGCGATGGTCGCGGCAAAGAGCGCGGTGACCGCGCCGGTCATCGCGACGATGTATTGGGCCTGCGGCACGAGGGTGTACAACTCCGCCGAGCGCGTGACAAGGTACACGCCCGCTGTCACCATCGTCGCGGCATGGATCAGGGCCGAGACCGGGGTCGGGCCGGCCATCGCGTCGGGCAGCCAGACGTAGAGCGGGATCTGCGCTGACTTGCCCGCCACGCCGACCAACATGCAGAGCGTAATGGCGACGATGACCCAGGGTTCGTTGTGCGCCACTTCGGCCGCGGCCTCGAAGACGTGATCGAATTGGAAGGAGCCGAGTTTCCAGAACATGATGAAACCCGCCAGGAGAAAACCGAAGTCGCCGACGCGGTTGGTGATGAAGGCTTTCTTGGCCGCGTTGGAGTTCGCCCACGAGGGACGCGCCAGCGTGTCCATCTCATACCAGAAGCCGATGAGCAGGAAGGAGCAAAGTCCCACGCCCTCCCAACCGACGAAGAGCATCATGTACGAGTCGCCGCTGACGAGGATCATCATCATGGCGATGAAGAGGTTGAGAAAAACAAAGAAACGGCGGAACCGCCCCGGGTCCGATTTGAAGCGGACGTCTTCGTGCATGTACCCGATGGCGTAGATGTGGATGAGAGTCCCCACGCCCGAGACGACCAGCATCATCGTGGTCGAGAGCGAGTCGACGCGGAAGGTCCAGTCAATGGACAGATCGCCGATGCGGATCCACTCCGCGAACGGCACGCTCACCGCGTGACCCCCGGCGGCCGCCAGCGACCAGGCCAGCAGCGCCGACACGACGAAGGCCGCGCCCGAGGCCGCGCTCGCCAACCAACCGACGGCCTTCTCCGGCATCCGCCCGCCGAAGATGATGTTGATCAGCAGGCCGATGACCGGAAAGAAGACGAGCCACGGGGCGAGGGAGAAAAATCCTGAGGAGGTTGATTCACTTAAGAGCATAAGGTCTCCAAAATCGGTAAATGGTAAATAGTAAATGGCAATTACCAGTTACCAATTACCAATTTATCCTTTCAAGTTATTCATCTCGTCCACGTTGATGGTGTGCTTGGTCTTGAAGATCTGCACGATCAACGCCAGGCCGACGGCCACTTCCGCGGCGGCAATGGTCATCACGAAGAAGACGAAGATCTGACCGTCGAACACGGGATGTCCCAGGGCGATCTCCTGCGCGCGCGCAAAGGCGACGAAGGCCAGGTTGGCGGCGTTGAGCATCAACTCGACGGACATGAAGATGATCAACGGGTTGCGGCGGACGAGGACGCCCAACGCGCCGATGGTGAACAGGATGGCCGATAAGATGATGTAGTAATTAACTTGAACCGTCATTTTGATCCTGCCTTCTCCTGCTTGATCAACACGATGGCGCCGACCATGGCCACCAACAAGACGATGGAAATGATCTCGAAGGGCAACAGGTATTGTCCGAAGAGCAACATGCCCAATTGGCGCAGGGACTCCATCGTATTGACCGCTTCGGGCGGATTCTGCATGGCGGTCGTCGGCGCGTTGCGAACAGCCAGCACGTAGACGGCTTCGATGATCAACACGCCCGCCAGGAACGGCGCGGCGTACTTCTGCCAGGGCAGAACCTTGCCGGGCGCGAGGCTTTCCGCGCCGAGCAGCATGATGACGAACAGGAACAGCACCATGATCGCGCCGGCGTAGACAGTGATCTGCGACATGGCGATGAAGGGCGCGCCGAGCAGAACGTAGAACACCGCCACCGCGCCGAAATTCAACACCAGGAACAGCGCCGAGTACACCGCGTTGCGGCTCAGCAACATGCCCAGCGCCGTGCCGATGGCGACGAGGGCGAGGATCAGGAAGAGAACGAGGTCAATGGTCATAAAAACTCCCAGTGATCAGTTATCAGTCATCAGTTTTCAGTCACTGGATACTGACACTGATCACTGAACACTGATGACTGATCACTAGTCTTGAGGATCCTTCATCTCAGGAACCGATCGGTTATACACGTTCGCCTCCACTTTGCGCGGAGTGGTCATATCCGCGGAGGGGACGGCTTCGAGCAGCATTTCCTTGGGATAGATGGCGTGGCGGCGGTCGGTGAAGGAAAGTTCGTAGTTGTCGCCCAACACGATGGCCTCGGTGGGACAGGCGTCCTCGCAGAAACCGCAGTAGATACAGCGCAACATGTTGATCTCGTAGGTGGAGGCGTAACGCTCGCCCGGCGAGAAGCGCTTCTCGTCGGTATTTTCCGAGGCCTCCACAAAGATCGCGTCCGCCGGACAGGCCGCCGCGCACAACGAACAGCCGATGCATTTCTCGAGTCCGTTCTCGTAACGCTTCAACACATGACGTCCGCGATAGCGCGGACGCACCGGGCGTTTCTCCTCCGGGTAGGAGACCGTCACGACCGGGTTGAAGAAAGTCTGTTTGAACGTGATCCACAACCCGCGTCCAAGTTCGAGCATGGGTTCAAGCACGCGCATAGGCTTTTCTCCTCAAATCGCGGTACACCGCCGTTACCACATACAAGCCAACCAATATCGAAAGCGCCGGGATAATCAACATAAACCACGGGTTGTACATTTCCGCAAGCAGGATGCCCGTCGCCGTGATAAAGACCACCGCCAGCGAAAGCGGGATCAGGATCTTCCAACCCAGCGACATCAGGCGGTCATAGCGGATGCGAGGCCACGAGGCGCGCACCCAGATCATGATGCCCAACAAAATGAAGACCTTGGCAAAGAGATACAGCGGGCCGAGGAACCAGGCCGTGTCAACGCTCAGGAAGGTGTCCTTCAGGAACCAAAACTCGCGATACCCGCCCAAGAAGAGCGTCGCGCCGATCATCGAAACCACGATCATCTTTTGGTATTCGGCCATGAAGAACAGCGCGAATTTCATGCCGGAATATTCGGTGTGATAACCGGCGGTCAATTCCTGCTCGGCTTCCGGCATATCGAACGGATGACGGTTCACCTCCGCCAGCGTGGCGATGAAGAACAGCAGGTAGCCAACCGGCTGGATCGCGCCGAACCACATCCCCTTCTGCGCTTCTACGATCTCCACCAGGCTCATCGAGTTGCCCATCAAAATGGCCGTCACGAACATCAGGCCGAGCGTCAACTCGTAGGAGATCATCTGCGCCGAGGAGCGAAGTCCGCCCATCATGGCGTACTTGTTGTTGCTCGACCAGCCCGCCAGCACGATGCCATACACCGCGATGGAAGCCACCGACATCAGGTAAAGCACGCCCACGTTGATGTCCGCCAGGTACAGATGGATGGTGCGTCCGCCCATCTCGAAGGAGGTCCCCCACGGAATCACCGCCGCGATGATGATTGACGGGACCATCGTCACGATCGGGGCGAAGAAGAACACCAGTTTATATACGCTGGTCGGCGTCAGTTCTTCCTTGAAGATCAACTTGACCGCGTCCGCCATCCATTGCATCAAGCCTTGCGGGCCAGCCCGGTTGGGACCAATGCGCACCTGGATGCGCGCCAGGAAGCGGCGCTCATAAAAGGTCAGGTAGCCGAAGCCGATCAACAAAGCGAAGATCAAGATCAGCGACTTGATCGCCCATTCCCAAAATAGTGGCCACGACATAGTTATTTCACCTTCTTGGAAGACTTGAGCGAGACGACGACCGGCTCGCGCACCGCGACTCCGAAACTGCGCGGGACGAGCGCCACGCCCGTCGAGATCGTCTCGTCGGTTCTCACGCGGACCTCGGACTGGCTCCCGTTCCACGAAAGTTTGACGACGCCCCCAACCTCCGCGCCCAACTTCTCGGCCGTCGCGGGATGCAGCGCGATGGTCGCCTCGCCCGTGCGTTCGCGCAGCAACTCGGCGGGAGTCACGGTCAGGCCCAGGTCGTAGAGTTTGGTCACAGGCACGGCCAGCAATTCGTTTTCCTTCGGGCGCAGCGACTTGACCGATTTGGCCGCGGGCAGTTTATACGTCTCGCCGCGCGAGGCCGCCGACGAAAGATGCGCGCCCAATCCTTCCTTATTTTCGTAACTCGTTCCAGCGTAGTTCACGTCGGCTCGCCCAACCATCGGCCACTGCTCGGTGACTTCCGCGAGGCGGTCGTAATCGAGTCCGTCGAAGGCGGGGAGCGTGGAGGCGATGAAATCGAACACGATGGAAGGCGACGCGCCTTCGAGGATGATGTTCATCGGCCGCGCCAACTGCGAGGCGATGACAAAATCGGGTCGCGCCTCGCCCGTGACGGGAACCGCCGGGTAGAAGCGTTGCACGCGGCGCTCGCCCGAAGTGTACGTCCCTTCGCGCTCGGTGTGCGTCTGCGCCGCGAAGACCACGTCCGCGAGTTCGGCGGTGGCGGTCATGGCGATATCTTGCACCACCACGAACTTGGCAGACCTGAGGGCCTTCGCCAGCGCGGGGTCGTCGCCCGCCGGGTCACAGCCGACGATGTAAACGGCCTTGCCCTTGAGCGTCTCGGCCAAGTCGGCGGAGGGACGGAAGCCCATCTCCCACGCGCCCTGATCGTTCACGCGCGGCCAGACTCCGATCAGTCCGTTGTTGAGTCGGCCCGTGTGGTTCGTGGCCCGGAGCAGGTCGGCGGACGCGGCGGCCAGTGACGAGGAACCCGCCAGGCCCAGTCCGTCCGAACCGTAGAAGATGACGGCGTTCTCGGCTTTGCGGAAGGCGTCCGCAATTTTGCTTTTACCGTTCAAGTCCTCAATTGTTTTGACTTCGTCGCCATACGCGTAGCGGACAGCGAACGTGGCGTATTTATCCAATTTGGTTTCGCGCGGGTTGGCGACGATGAGCGTCGCGCCGCGTTCGGCGGCGGCTTTGACGCGCAGCCACCAGATGGGCGCTTCTTCGTAGAGATCGGAGGCGACCACGAGGATGGCGTCGCCACCTGCCCCCCCACTTCGGGGGTTGCCGAGCGCGCCGAGGTTCGTGCCGTCGCTCACGCCCACGAGGGAGGTCAGCTCGCCGCCGCCCATGTCGGAGTAGAGAACCGCTTCGCCGCCCGCGAGGTCGGCCAGGGATTTCAGGTTGAAGAGGTCTTCGTTCGAGAGGCGACCCGAGGCCAGCACGACCAGATTCTTTTTGTAGGAGGCGAGCTTTTCGGAGGCCAGGTCGAGCGCGGACTTCCACGAAACTTTCGCGAGTTTGTCTTCCTTGCGGAGGAGCGGTTTGACGAGGCGGGTTTCGGCTTCGGTGTAGTGATGCGCGAAGCGGCCCTTGTCGCACAGCCAGATTTCGTTGACCGATTCGTTCTGGCGCGGCATGACGCGCTTGATGACAATCTTGCCGTCAGCCTTGGCTTCGCGGCGCGTGTTGAAGGTGACG
Organism: uncultured Anaerolineaceae bacterium; assembly: GCA_964625215.1. GTDB lineage: Bacteria > Chloroflexota > Anaerolineae > Anaerolineales > Villigracilaceae > Denitrolinea. The sequence continues at coordinate 63,554 of CAZVAX010000004.1, forward strand.
TTGCACCCCACCGGGCATTGCGCGCAGATCGAGGCGGAGGCTTGCAACTCCCAGGGCCGCGCGCCGAAGCGGAAGTCCGCGGTGGTCAGCGCGCCAACGGGGCAGATGTCTGTCGTGTTGCCGGAGAAGACCGAGTCAAAGCCCGGCTCCGAAACGGTGATGATCTGGGTGTAGCGGCCGCGCTGGTCGAAACCGAGGACAGCCTCGCCCGCGATGTCCTCCTGGAAGCGGACGCAGCGCCCGCACTGGATACAGCGTTCGCGGTCGAGCCAGATCAACTCGCCGAGCGGGACGCGCTTGGCGAGGCGCTGTTTCTCGTCGAAGAGGAAGCGGCTCTTGCCGGGACCATGTTCCATGGTCAGGTTTTGAAGCGGGCATTCGCCGCCCTTGTCGCAGATCGGGCAGTCGAGCGGGTGGGAGGTCAACAGTAATTCCACCGTGCCATGCTGTCCCTCACGGGCTTTTTCGGAGGTCAACTGCGTTTTCACCACCATGCCATCGGAGACCGGGTTGGTACAGGCCGTTTCGAGTTTGGGGAAGAATTGGATCTTCGCTTCGCCCTTCTCGTCCACAACGGGCTTGCCTGTGGCGCGGTCCATCATCGGGCGACCGACCTCCACCAGGCACATGCGACACATGCCGGCCGGTTCCATCTTGGGATGATAGCAGAAGACCGGGATGTCAATGCCGGCGCGTTTGGCCGCGTCCACCACCAGCGTCCCGGCGGGAACGGTCACTTGTTTGTTGTCAATCGTAAGAGTTACGTCTGCCATTCAAAGAGCTCCATCGTTTGGAGAATATCGCAATATTATTAGCGATATAAAAGTTCTTTTAAGCGCTCAGGCTTGTCATATTCATTTGTAGCCGGGATAAAAACTATATCATCTCGTTCACAATAATAAACCATATCATATCGCTTCATCGCCCTTTCCCATACTGGTATCTCTGTTTTCATTCTTTGCTCTTCTGTTCGGCTATATTCTTTTTGTCTGCGAGATTCTTTCGCGTCGTTAGTTATCTTACTTACATATTGGGATACTAAGATGATAAAAACAATTAGCCCAACAGCAATACAAGATAAGGGAAGCACCATAGTACTTAAAATCACAAGTGGACTATTTGCCAGCAAATCACCTTCTAATAGGCCAGTTGGAAAGGACCACATAGCACATCCAAAACACAAAAAAAAGGCCACTCCAAACACAAATATTATTCCACAAGAAAGGAAAATACCATTATTACGGTCAGGGGGTGCTTCCCGAACATATTGTTTTTTAGCCGGTTTTTCTGGTGGATTCCAATAACCATAAAATCCGCCAGGAGTTTTAGAAAAACCTGTTACTTTCTTAGCCTTATCATTTTTTTGACATTTTGGGCATGCTGCATACGTTTCAAGCCAGTAATTACCAGCAGAACCTTCAAGAATTGAAGCAACTCCGCAAGCAGGGCACTTTTGAACCTTGGAGACAATCTCGCTTATGTGTGCTTTGTCGGCAACAGGAAACGCATGTCCACAACTGGGGCAAGCGAGAGAGATAAAGTCACTCATCGAAAGTGCGTTTCCTGTGCCAATTTCCAATCACCAATTACTGCTCTTTGAAGTCCGCCGGGAACCTCTCGATTCCCGTCACCACCGCCATCGTGGCGAACTCGCCCAGCGCGCACAGGCATTTGCCCTGCATTTGTTTGGCGACGTTGTACAGCAGGTCAACGTCATCCTTCTTGATCTGGCGATCCATGCGGTGCAGGATGTTCAACATCCAATGATTGCCTTCGCGGCAGGTGGTGCATTTGCCGCAGGATTCGTGTTTGAAAAAGTGAATGGTCTTGCTGATGACCCACTCGATACTGACCGTGTCGTCAATGACGATGACAGAGGCCGAGCCGAGGTCCGCGCCGAGCGTGCGGACGGCGGCGTATTCGAGTTGCGTGTCGAGGGCTTTATCGTCCGCGAGGATGAAGGAGGAGGATGCGCCCGCAGGCATGATGGCCTTGATCGGACGGTCATCCATGATGCCGCCGCCTTCGCCGTAGATCAGGTCGCGGAAAGTCTTGCCGAAGGGCAGTTCGTAGTTGCCGGGTTTCTTGACGCGCCCCGAGAGCGAGAAAATTTTCACGCCCGCGCTATCGGCCGTGCCAATGGACTTGTACCAGTCCGCGCCGTTGGATATGATGAGCGGGACGTTGGTGAGCGTCTCCACGTTGTTGACCACGGTCGGTTTGCCGTACAGGCCGAACGAGGGCGGGAAGGGAGGTCGGACGCGCGGTTGGCCGCGTTTGCCTTCGAGCGATTCGAGCAGGGCGGTCTCTTCGCCGCAGATGTACGCGCCCGCTCCGAGGTGGGTGTAGATGCGCAGGGAGTAGTCCGTGCCGAAGAGTTTGTCGCCCAGGTAACCGGCTTTTTCCATTTCGGCGATTCTTTCATCGAGGAAGGCGGCCACCTGCCAGAACTCGCCGCGCAGGTAAACGTACGCGGCGTTCGCGCCGACCGCGTAGGACGCGAGGGCGACTCCCTCCAAAAATTGGAAGGGATTCTGCTCCATGATCTCGCGATCCTTGAACGTGCCCGGCTCGGACTCGTCCGCGTTGGCGACCACATAATGCGGCCAGTTCTTGTTGTCCATGAACTGCCACTTCATGCCGGTGGGGAAACCGGCGCCGCCGCGTCCGCGCAGACCCGAGTTCTTGACCACATTGGTCACATCTTCGGGCTTCATTTTCGTCACGGCGTTTTTCCAAGCCGCGAAGCCGCCGTTCTTTTTGTAGACATCAATTTGGTTGATGTTGGGGATGTCACGATGACGTAAAAGAATGTGCGCCATTATTTCACCTCCCCACTCTTCCTCAACGCTTCCACCAACTCCATTGTCCGATCCACGGTCATGTTCTCGTGATACGCGATTCCATCCGGGCCTTGGATTTGGAACATCGGGGCCTTGTCGCAGGCCGCCAGGCACATCACCGCTTCGAGCGTGACCAAGCCATCGGGGGTCGTTTCGCCAACCTTGATGCCCAGGTTGCCGCACAATTCATCGAGGAACTTGTCGGCGCCGCGCAGCGCGCAGGGCAGGTCGGTGCAGACTTGCATGCGATACTTACCGGCCTTCTCGTCGTGATAGAGCGTGTAGAAGCCGATGATCGAAGCGACCTCGGTCTCGGTGATGTCGAGGGTCTTGGCTATGTCGTGCATGGTCTCTTTGTTGACGTAGCCTTCTTCACGTTGGGCCAGGTAGAGCAGGGGCATGACCGCCGAGCGTTTGCGCTCCGGCGGATATTTGGAAAGAAGTTGTTTCACTTCCTTTGGATACTTTTCAACCAGACTCATCGGTCAATATCTCCCAACACAAAGTCAAGCGAGCCAATGATGGCGATCAGGTCGGCCACCAAATGTCCCTTCGAGATCTCGGACACAATCGCCACGTTTTCGAAGGAGGGCGTGCGCATGTGAACGCGATACGGCTTGGGGCCGCCATCGCCTTCGAGGTAGACGCCCAACTCGCCGCGTGGACCTTCGACGGCCGAGTAAATGGATGCCTTCGGCGCGTCGAAGCCTTCCGTCCATAATTTGAAATGATGGATCAACGCTTCCATGCTCGTGCCGATCTCGGAGCGCGGCGGCGGGACGAACTTGCGATTGCCGGAGCGCACCGGCCCCAGCGGAAGTTTGTTCAACGCTTGCTCCACGATCTTGAGCGATTCGCGCATTTCCTGCACGCGCACCAGGAAGCGGGCATAGTTGTCGCCCTCCGTTTGCACGGGGACGTTGAAGTCGTATTGTTCGTAGCCCATGTAGGGGCGCGCCTTGCGCAGGTCCCAGTCCACGCCGCTGGCGCGCAGGATCGGGCCGGTGACGCCGAAGCTGAGGGCCATTTCCTTGCTCAGTTTGCCGATGCCGTACAGACGGTCCAGGATGAACGGGTTGCGGGTCAGCAGGCCCTCGTATTCGTCAATGCGTTTCGGGAAGGTTTTGAGGAAGTCGCGCACGGCGGCTTCGAATTCTACCGGCACGTCACGCCACACGCCGCCGGGACGGATGTAGGTGGTCATCATGCGCTGGCCCGAAACCAGCTCGAGAATGTCGAGGATCTGTTCGCGTTCGCGGAAGGTGTACATGAACATGGACATCGCCGCCAGGTCGAGGGCGTGCGTGCCGATCCACACCAGGTGCGAGGCGAGGCGTTGCAGTTCGGTCAGGATCACGCGCAAGCCCTGCGCCCGCGCCGGAACGTCCAAGTCCACCAGTTTTTCCACCGCCATACAGTAGGCCAGGTTGTTGCCGACTGTGTTGAGGTAATCGAGGCGGTCGGTCATCACTTCGGCCTTTTGATAGGTTTTGGCCTCCATGTTCTTTTCCACGCCAGTGTGCAGGAAACCGATATCCGGGATGCAGTTGATGACGATCTCGCCGTCCAGTTCGAGCAGGAGGCGCAGCACGCCATGCGTGGCCGGGTGTTGCGGCCCCATGTTCAACATCATGGTGTCGCCCTGCAAGGCGCGGTTGGAAACCAGGTGTTTTAGTTCATCGAGCGTTACTTCTTCGAGTTGCGTCATGGAATTCTCTCTTCAACGACGACCGGGGTCGCCGGACTTCGAAGTCTCCCGACTTCGGAATTCGTTTTACTCTTTCGCGTACGGCTTGCGCAGGTTGATCTCTTCGAAGTTGAAGGTAAACTGCGGCTCTTCATAGCCGAGCGGATAATCCTTGCGCAGGGGATGTCCTTCCCAATCGGGCGGCATCAAAATGCGGCGCGGGTCGGGATGGCCCGGGAACTGGACGCCGAACATATCCATGACCTCGCGCTCACGCCAATTGGCGCTGCCGTACACACCGGTCACGGTCGGGACCTCGGGCCGGGCGCCGCTGACCGGAACGCGCACCATCAACGAAAGGTTGTTCGTCACAGATGTCAACTGATAGATGATGTGGAAACGCGGCTCTTCCTGCGGCCAATAATCCACGGCGGTCATCGCCGAGAGCAATTCAAAGCCCTGCTGGTCGCGCAGCCAGGTCAACGCATCCACGATCTGCCCCGCGGTCACAAAGACATGCGCCTCGCCGCGAAATTCCTCGGCGCGCGCTTTGTATGTTTCCTGCAAGGCCTGAACGATCTGTTCGAGTTTTTTATCCATACGCTATCACCGTAATTCACATGGCAACACACCGGACCGCGAAATGGATCGCGGTCCGGTATGATTCACAGTTTAGGCCTTCTTCTCCGCCAAGTCTTTGAACTTCATGGCTTGCACCTTCTCGTAGAGCGTCACCACGCCGTGGATCAGCGCTTCGGGGCGCGGCGGGCAGCCGGCCACGTAGATGTCCACCGGCACAACCTCATCCACCCCCTGGAAGATGGCATAGTTATTGAAGACGCCTCCGCAGGAGGCGCAGTCGCCCATCGCCAGCGCCCACTTCGGTTCGGGCATCTGGTCGTACAGGCGGCGCAGGACGGGTCCCATCTTGCGCGAGACGCGTCCGGCCACGATCATCAGGTCGCTTTGACGGGGGCTGGCCCGCATCAATTCCATACCGAAGCGGCTCATATCGTAATTCGGGGCCTGGGCGGCCATCATCTCGATGGCGCAACAGGCCAGGCCAAACAACATCGGCCACATGGCGCGCGTGCGGCTCCAATTGACCACTGTTTCCAGGGTTGTGGTCACAACGCCCATGTTGCCAAGTTTTTCCTCTACTCCCATTCAAGGGCTCCTTTCTTCCACGCGTACGCGTAACCTACCAATAAGATCACGATGAAGACGATCATTTCAAGCAAGGCAAACAACCCCAACTGGCGAAACACGATCGCCCAGGGTAGGAAAAACACAACCTCAATATCGAAGAGGATAAACAGCACCGCCACGAGGTAGAAACGCACCGGCATACGACGCGTCCCAACCCCGATCGGGGTCATGCCCGATTCGTACGGCTCCAACTTGACCGTGGATTTGCGCTTCGGTCCGAATAATTCCCCCAGACCGATGGCGATTAGACCGACTACCGTGGATAAAACCACAAGGAATGCAATTGCAAGATACTCAAGCAGCATAGTGACCTCATGTGAAAATTGAGACTTGCAACGGGAGAGTATAACATAAGGCCTTTTAAGTGACCAGACAAAGTGTCACTTTTCACAAGAATAAAGGTAACAAAAGGCAATATGACTATTTTTATCCCCTTCCGTGAAACAAATTGATTACCCGCGCCAGCCTTCCAGCTTAAATAACGTCAGTTCGGGATAAGCCTGGCCGCTTTGATTTACCGCAGAGAACGCAGAGTTCGCAGAGATTTTTATCGTTTTTTCTCTGCGTTCTCGGCGCGCTCCGCGGTTGAAAACTTTATCCCGAATTCACGTTAAATAATCTCGCAATGGGCGGCTGCGCGTGGGATGCCGCAACTTTCGCAGGGCTTTCGCCTCGATCTGGCGGATGCGCTCGCGGGTCACATCGAAGTAGCGGCTGACCTCCTCCAGCGTGTGGTCGGTTCCATCCACCAATCCGAAGCGGAGCTCCAACACCTGGCGCTCGCGCTCGGTCAACACTGAAAGGGCGCGCTGAACCTGCTCGCGTAGCATGTCGCGGGCGGCGGCATCCATCGGCGAGGGCGCGTCCTCATCCTCGATGAATTCGCCCAATGAACTGGAATCCTCGTCGCCCACCGGCCCCTCCAACGACACCGGTTCCTCCGAGGACCGCAGGGCGCGATCCACTTTGCGGGTGGCCGCGTCCCACCGGCGCTGCACGGCCGGACTGAGCGGCTTGCCCTCCGCTTGCGAGCGCAGAATGGCCTGCACATCCGAAGTGGACAGGTAGCCAACTTCCAGGGCCAATTCCTCGGCGCTGGGCTCGCGTCCCAATTCCTGGGTCAGGCGGCGCTGGGCGCGTAAAATACGCGTGATCGACTCAAAGAGGTGCACCGGAATGCGAATCGTGCGCGCTTGCTCGGCGATCGAGCGGTTGATGGACTGGCGAATCCACCACGTGGCGTACGTGCTGAACTTGAATCCCCGGCGCGGGTCGAACTTGTTGACGGCGCGCAACAAACCGAGGTTGCCCTCCTGAATTAGATCGAGGAACGAGATGCCGCGCCCGAGATATTTCTTCGCCACGCTCACCACCAGGCGCAGGTTGGCGCGGATCAATGCCTGGCTGGCCTCCTCCGCACGCGCCTGGGCCGCGTCCATCTCTTTTTCGAGCGCGGCGTCTTCAGGCAGGCGCGCGTGCAAGGTGCGCAATGCCGGCAAATTGTGGCAACGGCGAATGTGTCCCAGCGCCCAGTTGGCGTACGCGTTCGGCAACAGATACAGGCACATGAATAACGAAAACACCTTGCGCACCATGCTGTCCCACAACGGATCGGCCCCCCATTGACCGCTGGCAAGATAGGAACGAATGTACGAAGGCGCGGCGCTCTCCCATCCTGCGTGAATGGACTGGGCTTCGGCCAGGGCCAGCGCCAGGTCGGGCAGGTCGGTATCGAGGCGCGCGGCGTCCTCCTGCAACCGCTCCCAGGAGGTTTCCACCTCGTGCAGCAGGATGTGATACACCGTTCGGGCGAGAGTCAGCCCCTTGCGCGCCGGACGCCGCCTCAAGGTCAGAATGAAGCGTTCGGATTCGATGCAGGTCGAAAGTCGGAATTCGCTGTCTGTGTCCAGCAATTTCACCTGTCCGATCTCGCGCAGGTACAGACGCACCGGGTCCTCGGAGACCTCCCCCGTCATCAAATGCGGATGGACGGCAAGCGCGTCGTCGAGCAAGTCTTCTTCGGTTTGCGCGAGAATGGATTCGTCCGGTTCCCCCACTTCATCCAAGTTGAGGAGTTCGAGGCCGCCGTTCAAGTCCGTCCCATTGATCTCGTCCGCCTCTTCGCCGTTCTCGAATGCAATCGCCGCCTCCGATTCTTCCAAGCGCCTGGGAGGCCGCGCGGTCTTTCTTCCGGGGGGTGTGGTTGCACGAGACGAAGGAGTCATTTCAAGTTTGTCTGCGAAGCGTGAGTCGTTTACCGGCCTGGTCAATCGAATGGAGCAGGCGCGTTAATTGCAACACCTGTTGTTGATAGAGCGCGGCGCGCGGGTCGCCGTTTTGCTGGGCTTCCTCCTGCAAGAAACGCGTTTGGGTTAAGTCCTGGTTGGCGCGCGCCCGCCGCATTTTTTGCACCAGCCTTTGCAGTTCCTCCAGGAGGCGATCCTCCAGGGGATTGAGCCTTTCGGTTTGCGACATCAGTTCGCGCGCCAACCCATCCAGCGCTTCCGGCACATGCGCAAGCACGTATTGGTGATGTTCGGCTTCCACCTGCTCCAGCGACTGGCGGATGATGCCCAGAAGCATCTGATGGTCAGTATACTCGAAATCATTCGACGCCAGCGGCAACAGGGAATCCTCCTGCAAACGACGGTCGAGGCGATAGAGCAATTCGGGCCGGCGGAAGAGAACGGCGATCAAATACACTTCGACCTTTTGAGGAGACGCCACCGCCAGCGCGACGGGCGCGGATTTGGGAGCCTGTTCCTTCTCCGCGAACCTGGGCCGCTTCACGCGCGGACTCGAAGCGGGCGCGCCGAGCAACGCGCGTTCATCCACCCTGAGCATTCGCGCCAACGCCTGGCGATACGTGTCGCGCTCCAGCGGCTCGGACAGATCCTCGATCAGAGGCAGGACTTGCGCCGCGATCTGGTTCTTCACCTTTGGGTCGTTCAAATTCTGTCCCGCCGCGAGAGTCTCCATCACATGCGTGACGATGGGCTTGGCGTTTTCGATGAGACGCTTCCATTCCTCGCGGTCGCGTTCCACGATCTCATCCGGGTCGAGGCCGTCGGGCATGGATGCCACGCGCAGGTCGGCTTGCAGGCGCGCCTCGTTACGCAACAGGCCGCGCGCGTCGAAACCGAGCTCGCCCTCGCGGTCCATGGCCGAACGCGCCGCGTCCAACCCGCGCAGGACGGCTTTCTGCCCGGCGGTATCGGGGTCGAGCGCCAGCACAATGCGCCGCGTGGAGCGTTTGAGCAGGCGCAGCTGGTCCTCGGTCAGCGCGGTGCCCATCGGCGAAACGACGTTCTCGTACCCGGCCTGGTGCAGGGCGATCACATCCAGGTAGCCTTCCACGATCACCGCTTGATCGTTGAGTCGAATCGCCTTGCGAGCGCGGTCGAGGCCGTAGAGCAACCGTCCCTTCGAGAAGATGGGAGTCTCAGGCGAATTGAGGAACTTGGGAATGTCGTTCGCGTCCGCGATGCGCGCGCCGAAGCCGGCCATGCGTCCCTGCTCGTCGCGGATGGGAATCATGATGCGGTGGCGGAATCTATCGTAGATACGTGTTGCGTATTGCGTGGTACGTGAGTCTTCCTGTGTATCTTCCGTCTCGCGCGCCGTGAGCAAGCCCGAATCAATCAACTCCTGCTCCGAGTAGCCTTTGGCGGTGAAATGCTTGAGGGCCGTGTCGTATCCGTGCGGGGCATAGCCGAGGCCAAAGGTTTCGATGGTCGCGTCGGTCAGTTTGCGTTTGTCGCGCAGGTAGGCGAGGATGTCTTTATTGTTGAAGAGGTGACTGCGATAAAAGACCAGCGCGTCTTCGAGCAGTTTACGCAGGTTGGCGTAGGCTTCTTTTTGCTCCGGCGACTCGCGCTGGTAGGATTCCACCGTCACGCCGGCGCGGGCCGCGAGTTTGTTGAGCGTCTCCTTGAAGTCAAGGCCCTCGCGTTTCATCACGAATTTAAAAATGTCGCCGCCCTCGTTGCATGCGCCGAAGCAACGCCACGTCCCGGTCTCGGGCCAGACCACGAAAGCGGGCGTGTGCTTGTTGTCGTGGAAGGGACACATGCCCGAATAGTTCTTGCCCGTGTGGCGTAGTTTCACCCCGGCCTCGGAAACGAGGTCAACGATGTCAATGCGGGATTTGATTTCGTCAATGGTGGACATATTTGGCTGTTGGCTATCAGCGATTGGTTATTGGCGCGCTTGAATTATAGGCGCGTTTGAAGATTTGGCAAATAAAAGCGGAGGATGGATCGTGTTTCCCCTCTCATGTTTGCCGCGACGCTTTCACCCGCACGCGGCGGGGCGCATCAAGTGACGCCGGATTCGATTCCACCACAAAATTGCAGGCGACTCGCTCCACACGCGATTGACGAACGCGACGTATTGATTGACCAGTCGTTCCGCCTGCACGGCGCGACTGCCCGCGCCCGGTTCGAGAGGCGGCAGGAAATGAATCTGCGAACGGCTGTCGGGCAGAATGCGCCCATAGAACGGCAGGATCGCCGCGCCCGTGTTCAGGGCCAGTTCCGCGAAGCCCGCCTTCACCTGGTAGGCGCGCCCGCCGATTTCCACGGAATATCGAGGGCCATGCGCGTCGCTCGTATCGCCGACGATGTAGACGATGCCCCCATCCTGCAGGCGTTTTTGCGCGAAGAGGGCGATCTGCGTATTGAGCGCCAAAGCCGTCTCGTAGGGCAGTTCGTCGGTCGCATCGCCAAACTCGCTTTGGCGCGCTGGAATGCGATGGCTGATGGCGGGAATGGCGTCCACGTTCATTCGCTTTGCAAGCGACAACCGAAACACGGGGGAGGTGGCGCCATGGAAGGATAACAGGATCACGCCTCGACCCAACGTGATGGCGGCCTGCATATGTTGGAACCCCTCCATCGGAAAGAGCGCGTCGAGTCTCTCCACCGAGGAGGCCTCGATTATCTCCGCCAGACTGCGCCAATACGTGGAGCGCGTCCGTTTGATGGCTTCCCGGTCGTTCTTGATCTCCCGCCACTCTTCGCCCAGGAATCGGTAGAGGCCGAAATTGACATTGGTCAATACGCTTTGCGGGAAGATATCGGCGGGGTTCAATTTGCAGTCGGGCAAGCCGGCCATAAAATCGGCAAGCGCCTCGAAACGGCGGCGATACAAGACGCGGCGCGCGGTTGAATTCGCGCTCCAACGCACGGCCCACGCTCCAGCCTCCAGATAGGAACGCGTTTCCATTTGCCAGCCAACGAACCAGTCAATCAGCCGATCCACATCCAACCACGAGTAGCGGCGCGTCACGTACTTGCCCAATCGGGCCGTCGCGGCGGTCCGCGTCGCCGGGCGCGGTCCGGCCGGCTTGTTTTCGGCCAGCGCGAATTTTCCGGGCGCGCTTTCCGTTGGTTGCCCCGCTTCGACAAGTTTGGACAGGAAGGCGATCATGGGGCTGGCAAAAAAAGATTGGGGGACGGGCATATCCAGCGCCTTTTCCACTTCCACCGTCATTTGCAGGGCCAGGAGCGAATCGCCGCCGAGTTCGAAGAAATTATCCGTCACACCCACCCGGTCCACGCCAAGCACATTTTCCCAAATGGAGGCGAGACGTTCCTCGACCGAGTTGCGAGGAGCCAGATAGGGCGTGGTCAGAGGCGGGCGTTCCACCGAGGGCATCGGCAGGGACTTGCGATCCACCTTGCCGGTTTTGGTGCGCGGAAAACTCTCCATCCACACAAACGCCGAAGGGAGCATGTAAGCCGCCAAGCGCGTCGAGAGACGCGCGCGCAATTCGTCGCTGGAGGGTTTGCGCGCCCCCTCCGCGATCAAATAGGCCGCCAGCCGCCTGACCCCGCTCGCGGTTTGGTAGATGGAGGCGACGCCATCGCGGACGCCGTCCAATTCGCGCAGGGCGCGATCAATCAATTCCAACTGAACGCTGTACCCATGCACTTTAACCATCTGGTCTTTGCGGCCCAGGTATTCCAATTGCCCATCGGGCAGGAGGCGGCCGATGTCGCCAGTGAGGTAGATGCGTTTGTCGCCGCCTTCGGGGTCCGGCAGGAACGCGGCCGCGTCGAGATCGGGCCGGCGCCAGTATCCCGGCGACAGGTAGCGACTGCGAATGGCGATCTCGCCGCTCTCGCCGGGCGGAACGGGCCGCCGATTTTCATCGAGGAGGGTCAACTCTTTATCCGGCACGGGCAAGCCAACCGGGATCGGGTCGGTGGGAAGGACGGCCGCGGAGTCGACGCGGTTTTCGCACATCAACATCGTCTCGCTTCCGGCCAGGCGAAGGATGAGAACCGCGTTGGGCGAAAAGACCTGGCGCGCCGCCTGCACGTCTTGCCGGTAAACCAGGTCGCCGCCGAGGATGATCAAGCGAACGGTTTCGAGGCGGGGCAAATCCGGCAGGATGCGCAATAACTGCCGCAAGAGTTCCACTGGCGGCATGGCCAGCGCTTCCACCCGCTCCTCGCGAATCCAGGCAATCAGGGCCATAAGATCGGCGTGTCGCAAGTCCGAAAGCAGGAGGGTGGCGCCGCTCAAGAGGACGACGAAACTCATGGTCATGGCCGCGCCAAAGCCATAGGCCGACAACATGGCGTAACGGTCTCCCGGCGATGTGCGGTAACTGCGCGCGTTCAGGTAGGCGGCATGGAGAATCAGTTCATGCGTCCAGATTACGCCTTTGGGGTCGCCGACGCTCCCCGAGGTGTAAAAGATGGCGGCCGGTTTGGAAGGGTCCGTTTCGGGCAGGGAAACTGGCGGCGCGGGCGCGGCGGATAGAGTCTGCTCGATGGAAAGAAAAAATTCGGGCGGGCAGAATCCGCCCAGGGCGGAGGAAGAGGCGACGAGGATCGTTGGGCGAAGCGCGTCCTCCCAGATCAGGGTCAAACGTTCCTCAGGCATGCCCGGCGGGAAGATAACGAAACTGCGTCCGGCTTTGAGGATTCCCAAGATCGTCGCCAGTGAGAGGGTGCCGTGTTCCATCCAAATGCCAATGTGCGGACTCTCCGTGGGCGGCGCGGCGAGGACTGCCTGCGCGATGCGATCCGACATCTCATCCAACCGGGCGTAGGTGACCTGGCCGCGTCCATCCTCGATGGCGACGGCGTCGGGCAACTGGCGCGCCACGCGCCGGAAACGATTGTGGATGTTGTCTTCGATTTCGGATTTCAGAAAGGGAATCTGCGTCATGACGGCAACCTGCCCGCGCGGGTCTCTTTGGCAACGTGAGAGCGGCGGGCTATTTTGCCAATAGCCCGCCGCATTTCATGTTCCCGCGTTTGCGGGAATTACTTCATGAATTTCTTGGCTTGTTCGAGGAAGGAGCCGTCCCAATATTTGTCGGCGGCTACCGTCGCGTCGAGCAGACCTCGTTCGAGCGCCCAGGCTTGGAAGGCGTCCACAGTTTCCAGGTTGGCCTGGCCCGTGACATTCATGGGCGGCCAGCAAGCCTTTTGCAGGATCTCGATATCGAGTTGCGTGTACTTGGCCATGATCTCCAGGTTGCGGTCGGTCTTGCCTTCGTTGTACTTCTCAATGCCTTTGAGATAAGCGGCCAGGAAGCGCGCGCCCACCTCCGGTTTGTCGCGGAAGAGAGTGGGGGCGAAGGCGATGAAGCCGAACTGCATGTCTGGAACGATTTCCTGGTAGGGCTTCCAGATCGCCACCTCGCCCGACCCGGTCAGGCGGGTGATCCACGGGTCGCCGACGGAGATGATATCCACGGCGTCGTTCGCGGCGGCTTCCGCGAGGGCCGGCGGGGCAATGTCTTGCGGGTTGACATCGTCCAACGTCAGGCCATGTTCCTTCAAAACCTGCTCGAACATGAAGGCCTCGAAGTTAGTCGGGTCAATGGACACGCGCGCGCCCTTGAACGAATCGGCGTTGGGGGCAGGGTTCTTGTCCATCCAGGTTTTGGTGGCAAGCAGGGACATGTAGGCGCAACCGTCGCTGGCCAGGTAGCCTTTGTCGGCCACCAGTTTAACTTCGCTTCCCCCCGCGATGGCGTTGAACAGGCCCACGCTCGGGCCGGTGCCAAGCACATCCACTTCGCCGGTGGCCAGGGCTGGCAAGGGCGAAGTGCCGCTCTCGAAGCGAATGAATTCCACTTCGAGATTCTGCTCAGCGAAATAACCCTCTTCCTGGGCGATGAAGATGGGACCGAACGAAGTGTAGGGAAGAATGACCACCTTCAGTTTGTCCGGGGGAACGGGCGTTTGGGGCGCGCAGGCTTGAAGCGCGCCGCCGAGCAGGACGAGAATCAAGAAAAGCGTCAGGGGTTTGTAGGCAAGTTGGAACAGGCGTGTTTTCATAAGCATCCTCCGTTGGTTGGTTTCGGTCTGGCGACCGGGGCGATTGTAGTCGTTTTTATGTTTATGCTCAAGAAGCAATCGGCTGCGCGAGGTGCCGGCGAATGCGCGTCCAGCCGACCGCTTCGGGATGCGCGCGCCAGGCGCGGGAGATGAATTGAGCGTAGGCGTGGATCAACGATTCCACCTGACTGGCGCGATCCCCTGCGGCGGGCGAGAGAGGCGGCTCGATGTTCAACTGCGGCGTCCCATCCGGCAGGAGGATGGTATGGTGTGGCAGGATGGCCGCGCCGGTGTTCAGGGCCAATTCAGCGAAGCCCGCTTTGATCTGGTACAAGCGGCCGCCCACGTTCAATTCAAAGCGGCGACCATGCGCGTCGCTGGTGTCGCCCACCACGTTGACCGTCTCCCCGGCCCGCAAACGTTTTTGCGCGTACATGGCGATCTCGGTATTCAAGGCCGAGGCCACCTCGTAGGATAGGTTGTCGGTCTCGTCGCCGAATTCGCTCTGCCGCGCCGGGATGCGATGGCTGATGGTTGGGATATCGCCCACGTCCAGCATCCGCGCCAGCGCCGTGAACAAGCCGGGAGCGTTCGTTCCGTGGAACGTGAGCAGGATCGCCCCGCGGCCATCGCGTCGCGCCTGGAGCAAATGCTCCAAGCCCTCTATCCGAAAGGCCTGCCTCAGGCGATCCTCCGAGGCCGTTTCGATCAATTCTCCCAGGCTCTTCCAAAACAAGCGCGGCGCGCGTTTGAGGGCGGCGAGATCGTTGCGAACCTGCCGCCAGTCCGCGCCCAGATAACGCATCATGGAAAAGCCCAGGTTGTAAAGCAGGTTCAAGGGGAACGCGTCTTGCGCGGAAACCTGGCAGCCGTCCAGTCCCGCCACGAACTCGGCAAACATGGCGCGGCGCCGGCGATAGAACAGGTTGCAGACGAACGCGTTCCGGCTCCACCTCGCCGACCAGGCCCGCGCCTCCAGGCAGGGTTTTCCGGTAATGTGGAAAGCCACCGCCTGGTCGAAGAGACGTTCCATGTCGCGCGTGGAATACTTGCGCGTCGCCAGTTTGCCCAAAGAGGCGCGCGACGCGCGTCCGGTTTTCTCCTGCTCGGCTTTGCGAAAACTCGCCAGGATGAACTTGTCGTCTTCCTCCGCCGTCGGCGCCTGCCGGCCTGTCGCTTGCGCGAGCGCGGCGATGGTGGATTCGGCGAAGACCGATTGCGGCAGGACGATGGAGAGGGCCTTTTCCACTTCCAGAGTCATTTCGAGCGCCATCAACGAGTCGCCGCCAAGTTCAAAAAAGTTGTCGTTCACGCCTACGCCCGTCACTTCCAACACATCCTCCCAGATGCTCGCGAGGACGCGCTCAGTCTCGTTGCGCGGCGCGACGAAGGGGGTTTCGATGTCGGGGCGGATGTTGGACGGCTCCGGCAATTGCAGGCGCGCCAGTTTGCCGGTGGGCGTGCGCGGCAACGATTCGACTCGCACAAACGCGGAGGGGATCATGTATCCCGGCAGGAGCGCGGACAAATGCCGGCGCATCTTGCTGACCGAGAGCGGCTCCGGCCCTTTCATGCAGACGTACGCCGCCAGGCGCTCCCCGCCGCGCGCCGCGCGATAAACGACGGTGGCCGCGTCCATCACGCCGGGGAAACCGCCCAACGCCGCGTCCACCGCTTCCAGTTGAACGCGGTAGCCGCGAATCTTAACCTGCGTATCCTTGCGTCCCAACACTTCCAGCGCGCCATCCTCCCGCCAGCGACCTCGATCTCCGAGATGACAAACGCGCAACCCTGGCTCATCGGGAACATCGAAAAATTTCCGCGCGGTCATTTCCGGCTGCCGCCAATACCCCAGGCTGAGGTAGCGGCTGCGAATCGCGATCTCGCCTTCCTGGCCCGGTTCCGCCTCGTTCCCATTCTCGTCCAGTAACAGAATCTCTTTGCCCGGCACGGCGAAACCCGCGGGCAGGGAACTTCCGAACGGCGGCGTTTGATGCGTGACGGGATAGTGGCTGATCATGCCCACTTCGGAGGCGGCGAAGTTGTTGATCAGCACACAGCCCGGCGCGGTGTGCGCCTTGAACAACGCGACATCCTTTTCGGTCGCCGGCTCGCCGCCCAGGGTGATGAAACGCAGGTTGTCGAAGATCAGCCCGGCGGGAGCCTGGCCGAAGAGGGTCCGAAAAATGGAGGGCGTGCAACGGAAGATGGTCAGGCGCGCCTCGCGGATCCAATCCAGCGCGGCTTGGGCGCTGTGATTCTTCAGGTTGAGCATGCACAATGTCCCGCCATTCAATAACGCGCCCAGCAGACTGGTGTAGGCCGCCAGGAAGCAAACCGACGTGACCATGGCAATGCGGTCGCTGGGCGAAAGATACCAGTCGTTTGCCTGGTACAGCGCCCATTGAGCCAGATAGGAATGTGGAAGCAGAATCCCCTTGGGCGTCCCGGTGGAACCGGAAGTGTAAAAAATGGATTGGGGATCGGGGCCGTGCAGGGGAATCCCTGGATTGGGAAACGCCGAATCGGTCCGGCTCGTTTCGAGGAACAGGAGGCGGGCGCCGCGCCCAGCGATCATCGCTTCGCCCTCCGAACGCAGGTCGGGCGAGGCGATCAGGAGCGACGCGGTGGAATCGGCAAAGTAGGCGGCAAGTTGTTCGACGGCGTTGCTGGGATGCAGGCCGACAAAGACGCGCCCCGCCTTTTGAATCGCCATAAGCGCGATGACCGAGAGAACTTCATCGTGAAAGAGGAACGCCACCGGCGAGCGGTCTTCCCCCATTTCGGTTAGAATGCGACGCGCCAGTTCGTTGACGGCGTTGTTCAGTTCGCGGTACGCGAGGCGATGTTCCTCCGCCTCGATCGCCATGCGCGCGGGAAATTTTTCCACCGTCTGCTCGAAGCGCGCGATGAGGGTGTCTTCCAGAATCGAATCGGGAATCGGATTGAAGTCGGCCGGAGGGGCGAGGTGATAGTTAATGTTCGCCATGCGCGCATGCCTCATTCATCGCCCGCAAATCGGCGCGGAGCGCTTCCGCCAACGCCAGCGCGTGCGGCTGTTTGATCATCGTTTTGTGCGTGCCAGGCACGTTGACGAATTTCACGTCGCCAAGCGCAAACTGCGTCCAGGGCGCGGTCACATCCCAGGTGATGGCGCGCGAACGCTGAGTCACCTGGTACACCGCCAGCGAGCCTTCGTAGGGTTCGGGATAATAGCGCGCCATCAACGTGTGCGCGAAGCGCAGCGGGTCGCGCCACAAAACTTTCTCGGCCCAGCGGGATTGGTACAGCGGGCGCAGCGCCTTCCGTTCGCCCATCCATTTTCCCACAAAGGCCTTGCCGCGCGAAACGTAATAGGAAACCTTTTCGCGAAAGGTTAATCCTTCCGTGTTCATCGAATGCGCCAGGAGACGGTCGCGCAAGGACGCGCTCCTGCGCTGGCGATACGGCGGGACCGTATCGAGCAGGCCCACCAGGCCCACCGCTTCGCCCGCCGCCCGCAGTTGCTTCGCCATCTCGAACGCGATCAAACCGCCTGCCGAATGTCCAAGCAAGTGATAGGGGCCGGCAGATTGCACGCTCTTCATGGCGCGAATGAACTCGGCGGCAGACCGCTCCACGCCTTGCACGTAAATGGACGCCTGCGTTTCCACGTTGAAATCCTGAAAACCATAGGCGGGTTGATCCTCGCCCAGGGCATCCACCAATTCCTTGAAACTGATCACATCCCCGCCGCCGCCCGGAACCATAAAGACCGGCGGGAGTGTCCCTTCGACGCGTAGAGGCACAACACACGAGGGACGCGCCGCATCCAACTTTTGCAGTCCTTCCGCCAGCGCGGCGATGGTTCCGTGTTGCAATAGAATATTCATCGGGTAACGCTTTTCGAAGGCGCGCTCGATCTCCACAAAGACCTCGCTCGCCAAAAGCGAGTCGCCGCCCAGTTCGAAAAAGTTGTCGTCCACGCCGATGCCGTCCACGCGCAGGATCTTTTCCCAAATTCCCGCGAGTTTCTTTTCCACCGGGTTGCGCGGCGCGACAAATGGAATCCCCAAGTCGGGTCGCGCGTTGGAAGGCTCGGGCAGTTGCAGGCGCGCCAGTTTTCCGGTGAGCGTACGCGGCAGCGACTCCATCTGCACGAAGGCGGAGGGAATCATGTAGGCGGGCAGTCGCGCCGAAAGATGCTCGCGCAGTTTGCCCACGGGCAGACGCTTCCCCTCGCGCAAACTGACGTAGGCCATCAACCGCTCCGGTCCGCGCCCCCCTTTGGGACGATGCGCCACGGCGGCCGCGTCGGCCACTTCGGGGAAGGAGCGCAAGGCGATATCCACTTCCTCCAATTGCACGCGGAAGCCGCGAATTTTCACCTGCGTGTCGGTACGGCCCAACACTTCCAACGCGCCGTTTTCGAGGAAGCGTCCGCGGTCGCCGGTGAAGTAAAAACCGAAGCCGGGGTGTTCCAGGTCGGGGCGGAATTTTTGCGCGGTGAGTTCGGGTTGGCGCCAGTAGCCCAGACTGAGATACTGGCTGCGAATCACGATCTCGCCCTCCTGGCCTTTTTCCACTTCCTTTCCGTTATCGTCCACCAGGAAGAATTCCCTGCCGGGCGCGGGGTAACCCGCCGGCAGGAAATCGCCGAAGGGAGGCGTGCGATGGGTCACAACGAAATGGCCCAACATGCCGCCTTCAGAAGATGCGAAG
Source organism: uncultured Anaerolineaceae bacterium (assembly GCA_964625215.1). Taxonomy (GTDB): domain Bacteria; phylum Chloroflexota; class Anaerolineae; order Anaerolineales; family Villigracilaceae; genus Denitrolinea. Next base: position 82,297 of record CAZVAX010000004.1, read on the forward strand.
TTGTTGATCAAAACGCAATTGGCGGATGTGTGGGCCTTGAACAGCGCGATGTCCTGGGCGGTGACGTGTTCGCTGCCGAGGGTGATGAAGCGCAGGTTGTCGAAGACCAGCCCCGGGTCCGCTTGACCGAAGAGGGATCGAAAAATGGAAGGGGTACAGCGGAAGATGGTCAGGCGCGCGTCGCGGATCCAATCGAGGGCGGCTTGCGCGCTGTGGCTTTTGATGTCGAACAAACAGAGAGTCCCGCCATTCATCAACGCGCCCATCAGGCTGGTGTGCGCGGCCAGGTAGCAGACCGAGGTGACCATGGCGATGCGATCGCTGGGCGAGAGGTACCAATCGTTGGCCTGGTATTGCGCCCACTGGGTTAAGAAGACATGCGAAACGAGAACCCCCTTGGGGCGTCCGGTGGAACCGGAGGTATAAAAGATGGCGTGAGGCTCGCGGGCCGAGGAGGCGAGGCCGGGATTGGGTAAGTCCGATTCGGCGCGGCTCGAATCCAAATTGAGGAGGCGGACGTTCTTTCCCGCGATAGCGGACTCGGCCAGCGAGCGAAGGTCGGGTGAAACGATCAACAGCGAGGCGGTGGAATCTGCGAAGTTGGCGGCGAGTTGTTCCGGCGTACCGCCCGGGTGCAGGCCAATGTATATCCGTCCGGTTTTGGAAACGGCCAGGAGCGCGATGACCGCGAGAACCTCGTTGTGAAAAAGGAAAGCGACCGGCGATTTATCTTCCCCCATTTCAGCCAAAATGCGATGCGCCAGTTGATTGGCGGCTCGGTTCAATTCTTGGTAGGTGAGGGAATGTCCCTCGGCTTCGATGGCCCTACGCGCGGGAAAGGTTTCGGCCATTTCCTCGAAGCGCGTTACGACGGCGGATTCCAAAACGGAATCGGGCATGGGGGTGAAGTCGGCTGGAGGGATTAAGCCGTAATCTATGACCGTCATTGAGTGGGCCGCCTGAGAGGGACCGCCCGGCAGGACAGTTGCCGGGCGGTCATGGGAACGGAAGCGATTACTCGCCTAATTCTTTCAAGGCCTTGTCAATGAACTCGGAGGTCCAGATCTGGTTCAACTCGACCTTCGATTCGATGTAGCCCTTGCCCAGGCCCCAATCCTGGAAGGCCAGCATACCGGCGGTATCAATCATGCCGTCCGCTTTGAAGGAGGTCCAGCAGGCGGCTTTGATGGCGTCCGGCTCCAGTTTGGTGTAGCCGGCGATGATCTCCACGTTGCGGTCGGTTTTGCCCTCATTGAACTTGCGAACGCCTTTCAAGTAAGCGATCATGAAACGCTCGCCCGCTTCGGGGTTGTCTTCGAGGATGCTCGGACCGAAGGCCATCATCGCGCCCGAAAGGCCGGGGACGATCTGGGCGAGCGGTTTCCACGGCTCGGCCGCGCCTTCGGCTTTGGCGCGCGAGATCCACGGCTCGGACAACATGCTGATGTCAATGGAACCGTTCTTCAGGCCCTCGATGCGCGCAGCCGAATCGGCCACGCTGGTGGGCTGGATATCGGCCTGGGTCAAGCCGTACTCGGCCAGCAAGGTATCGGCCATGTACTCGAAGGTGTCGCCGGCGGGGAAGACCATCACCTTGCCCTTGAGGCCGTCGGCGGTGTCAAGAGAGCCGTCGGCCAGAAGCGGCGAGGCGGCCACAAACGCGTCGGTGACGCAGTTATCGGGATTGTAAAATCCCTTGTCGGCGACGTATTTCACATTGTTTCCGCCGGCCACCGCGTTAAAAATGGCGACCGAGAGAGGCAACGCGCCGATGTCCAATTTGCGCGCCAGGAGGGAGGGCAACACCTCGTTGGAGGTGGAGCCGAAATCAATCAATTCCACTTCCAGGTCCTGCTCGGCGAAATATCCTTCGTCGCGGGCGATGAAAATGGGCGCGTTCGATATGTAGTTGAAAGTGGCGATCTTCAGGTGGATCGTCTCGCGCGGGGTGGGAGCGCACGCGGCAAGCATGCCTCCCAAAATGGCGACTAACGCCAAAATGCTGAACAACTTTCTCATCTTCTTCTCCTTTTTTTGAATCTCCAAGTTGGCAATCCTAGCGGGGGGCAAACCCAAATGTGCCTATTCTCCCATCCATGGAACCAGGGCGCGGGTCAATCGCCCGAACAGGTAATTCAAGGCGATGCCCAACACCGAAATAACAACCAGTACGGCATACAGTTCGCTCACGCGAAAAGTTTGCCAACCGAACCAAAGCAGAACACCCAACCCATTTCGGGATGAGATGATCTCGACGCTGATGGCGATGACGAAGGCGATATTGGCGGCCTGCAATAAGCCGGACATGAGGGACGGCAGGCTGCCCGGCAGCAGGATGTGCGTGAACACGTTGCGACCTTTAACGCCATAATTTTTCCCCACCTCGAAATAGACCTTGCTGATCTGGCGCACCCCGATCAGGCTGTTGATCAACACGGGGAAAAACGCGGCCAGCAGGATGGCGACGAACTTGGACCCTTCGCCGATGCCGAAAATGATCATCAACAAGGGGAACATGGCGATCTTCGGAATGGGGTAGATCGCGCCGATGAAAGGATCCATGAAATCGTGAAAACGCGGCCACCAACCCATCATCAGGCCCAGTACCGCGCCCAGGGCCGACCCCGCTACAAATCCAGCCAGGAAGCGCAACAGGGTCGCGCCAGTGGCGGAAAAGAGTTCCCCGCTGGTGGCAAGTTTGATGAACGACGCGCCGATCTTGGTGGGCGGAGGGAAAAAGGTGTTCGAGATCCAGCCGGCGCGCGCGACCAACTCCCAAATCACCAGAAAACCGATGAACGATGCAGCCGGCAACAATTTGGAGGAATGGATGCGCGGCACGTTCATTGCATCACTCCCAGGTCGCGTTCCACCTCATCGTGGATCATGCCCCAGATGCGCTGACGGATCGCGACGGCATCCACCAACATCTGATTGCGGTCGCGCGGACGCGGGAACTCGATGGGGAGGTTGGCCAGCATTCGGCCGGGACGCCCGCTCATCACCAGCGCCCGGTCGCCCAAAAAGACGGCCTCTTCGATATCGTGGGTGATGTACACCACCGTGTGCAGGCGTTCCTGCCACAAGCGCAACAATTCATCCTGCATCACGATGCGGGTCTGCGAATCCAACATGCCGAAGGGTTCATCCATGAGCAGGATTTCGGGATCGGCCAGGAAGGCGCGCAAAATGGCGACGCGTTGGCGCATCCCGCCAGACAGGGTATGGGGGTAGACATCCTCGAAATTCTTCAACCCCACTTTTTCGAGCAGGTCGCGCGCCAAAGCATAACGCCTCGATTTGTCCATGCCTTGCATTTCGAGACCCAGCGCGGTGTTATCCAGCACGGTCATCCACGGGAACAGTCCCTGGGTTTGGAAGACCATGGCCGTGTGCGGACGCGTCCCCCCATTGTGCTGGCTGAAGACGAGATCGCCGGAGGTCTTGTCAATTAACCCGGCCATGATGCGCAACAACGTGGATTTGCCGCATCCGCTCGGGCCGACGACGCACACAAACTCGCCTTGCGACACTGAAAAGGTAACGCCTTGCAGCGCCTCTAAATTTTTTTCTTTCGTGGGAAATTCCTTACCGAGATCGGAGCAGGAAAACACCACCTGGTTGGCGCGAATCGTTTCCATAAATAAACCTTCGGGAGGGTAACGCCGCCGATGATAACATAGAAATCACGGTTTCTATGTTCCCAGGCGTGCCATCATAATAATTTGGCCGACTCCTCGCCTTGGAGTCGGCCAGATCTGGTTAAAGATCGAATTCGGGATGATCCATGTTGGTCTAGAAGCCCTCGAGTTTGCTTAAGTCCGCCAGACCTTTGGACAAATTGGCAATTTGTCCAACCAGGGCAAGGCGGTTTTGCTTCACCTCTTCATCTTCAGCCATGACGAGGACTTTATCGAAGAAGGCGTTGATGGCAGGGATGAGGGCGACAACGATTTCGAGATATTCGTTGACGGAGGAGGGGGGACAGGAGACGGTGGAACGGAGAGCCTTGTAAAGGTTCTTCTCCTCGGCCTCAATCAGAGCCTTCTCATTCACTTCGGTCTTCAGTCCTCGGTCATCGGTCTGACTGCGCAGAATGCGGACGCACCTCGCGTACCCCGGCAGGATGCTGGACCAATCTTCGCGTCCGACCCACGCCTGGAGTTGCTTCACCGCCCGAGCCGCCGCGGCCGGGCTGGCGCTTTGCTCGGCCAACACCGCGTCGACCACATCGTACTTGTAGCCCATATCCTTCAACACCACGGAGAGACGCCCGGTGAGGAAATCGAGAATTTGCTTTTGCGTTTCTGCGTTGACCGCGATGGGCTGAGTCTTGGCAGATTTTTCCACAGCCTCGGCGAGGTTGAGGTCCACGTCATGTTCGATCAACGGCTGGACAATGCCAATCGCGGCGCGGCGCAAACCGAACGGGTCCTTCGCGCCGGTGGGGGCGAGTCCCGCCGCGAAGAGGCCAACGAGCGAATCAATTCTATCTGCCAATGCAATAGCAAGACCCACTTTCGATTGCGGAACAGTTTGATATTGCTCACTGATCGCAGCGGCAATGTCTTTTTGTTCGCCGGAGCGGACAGCGTACTCGCCGCCGATGATTCCCTGAAGCGATGTCATCTCTGTTACCATTTGAGTCGCTAAGTCCGTTTTCATCAAATGTGCAGCGCGGCGGGCATAGATAGCTTCGTCTTTTTCCAATTTCAACAGTGGAATCAATTCATTAACTAGCTTGCCTATGCGCTCCGACTTGTCCAACATGGAGCCGAGTTTGGTATGGAAGGTCAGCGCGGAGAGTTTGGGACGGTATTCTTCGAGTTTGAGTTTGACATCTTCGCGCACGAAGAAGTTCGCGTCGGCAAAGCGCGCGCCGAGGACGTGCTCGTTGCCCTCGCGGACGATGTCAATGTGGAGGTCGTCGCCGTTGCGGATGGCGATGAAATTCGGGCGTAGGGATCGGGCTTGCCCCGATCCCAATTGCCCCTGGACATCCGCAAGGGATGTCCCTACGACAGGGAAATATCTCTGATGTTTTTTCATCACCGAGATCAGCACATCGCGCGGCAGGGTGAGGAATTCTTCGTTGAATCCGCCCATGACAGCCGTCGGCATTTCAACGAGATTCGCCACTTCGTTGAGCAGGCCTTCCTCGATGATGGCCTCGCCGCCGATAACGGACGCGGCTTCCTTGACCTGCTCCACGATGGAGGCTTTGCGTTCTTCCTTATCGAGGAGGATGCCTGCTTCGCTGATCACGTCGAAATATTTATCAGCGGAAGGGATGGTGATGTCGGGCGAGCCGTAGGGACGCAAGCCACGAGAAACGTTGCCGCTCACCACGCCCGCATATTCGAACGGGATGACCATGTCGCCGAGCAGGGCCACGTACCAGCGGATGGGACGCGAGAACGAAACGCCAGAGTCATTCCAACGCATGGACTTCTCAAATTTGATGTCCGCGACCAACTTGGGCAGGGCTTCGGCGAGGACTTCGGGAGTCGGGCGTCCCTTTTGCTTGACGACAGCGAAGACGTATTTGCCTCCGCCCTCTTCGCGGATTTCGAGACTCTTGGTATCTACATCATTTTTCTTGGCAAAGCCCATGCCAGCGGGCAAAGCGATGCCGTCTTTGTCGAAGGCTTTGTCGGCGGGAGGGCCTTTGACGAGGTCTTCGCGGTCGGGCTGGTTGGGGGCGAGGTCCGCTACGTGGATGGCAAGCCGCCGCGGGGTGGTGTAGATGCGGACGTCGCCGTGGGTGAGGTGGAGTTCGTCGAGCAGAGTCGGGATGCGTGAAGTGAGAGTCGCGTGAGCGGAGTCCACATCGGAAGCGGGGAGTTCTTCGACGCCGATTTCGAGGAGAAAGGAAGAAGCGATATTGGGGAAAGCGATATTCGATGATTCGATATTCGATTTTCGAGTATCGAGTATCGTTTCTTTGAGCAAGGGATACTCTAATTGTTTTCGCTGTTCTTCATAGGCTGTTGCCACTCCCCTTGCCAGTTCGCGGATGCGGCGGAAGAAGGCTTGACGTTCGGCCACACTGATTGCGCCGCGGGTGTCGAGGATGTTGAAGGAGTGCGAGCATTTGAGGACGTAGTCGTGGGCGGGGACGATGAGACCACTCGCGAGGCAGGCGTCGGCTTCGGCGGAGAAGAGGTCGTACATGGCGCGGACGCGTTCGACGT
>CAZVAX010000005.1:0-84998 GCA_964625215.1 uncultured Anaerolineaceae bacterium
TCATCCGCAACGCGGACGAGGCGAATCGAATCCATCTCTACATCGAATCCAATCCCGTCCATTGGGCGGACGACGAAGAAAACAAATAACACCGTGTGCTTTATAATTCAGGGCGCTCGAAACTCAAAACTGATTACTGAAAACTGATCACTGTGTCACTGATAACCGCCACCTCCCTCTCCAAATCCTTCGGCGCGGAAGATATTTTCCGCGGCGTGACGTTTTCCGTGCCCAAAGGGGCGCGGCTTGCCATCGTCGGTCCCAACGGCTGCGGCAAGACCACGCTGCTCCGTATCCTCGTCGGGGAGGAAGAAGCCTCGTCGGGGACAGTGACCCGCGCGAGGTCCGCGCGAATCGGGTACCTTCCGCAGGAAGCCGATTTCCAAATGGACGGGATGCTCTGGGAGGCGTGCCTGTCCCCGTTCGCGAGTCTCATCGGACAGCAGGACGAACTGCATCGGCTCGAGTCGCAAATGGTCAACGCGGACGCCGACCTGCTCGAACGCTACGGCAAACTGCAACACGACTTCGAACGGCGCGGCGGATACACGTACGTGACGCGCATCAAGCAGGTGTTGACGGGGCTGGGCTTCGACGCGTCGGACTACGACATGCGGCTCGACCACCTTTCGGGCGGACAGCGCACCCGCGCCTTTCTCTCCCGCCTCCTGCTCTCGGACCCCGACCTGCTCCTGCTCGACGAGCCGACCAACCACCTCGACATCCGCGCCGTGGAGTGGCTGGAAAGTTATCTCGCGCAATGGGACGGCGCGGCGGTGATCGTCTCGCACGATCGGTATTTTCTGGATCGCGCCGCCAACGTGATTTTGGAAATGCGTCCCGATGGCGGGGAAGTGTATCGCGGCAACTACACACATTATTTGCAACAGCGCGAGGAGCGTTGGAATCGCCGCGAGGAAATTTTCAATAGCGAAAAAGACAAACTGCTCAAGGACGTGGAGTACATCAAGAAAAATATTTCGGGACAGAACACGTTGCAAGCCAAGGGCAAACTCAAACGCTTGACGCGCGTCGTGCAGGCCATCGAGCAACTCGGCATGGACGCGGTCGTCAACTCCAATTGGAGTCAACTGGGCGTGGAGACCACTACCTCGCCCTTTGGCGTGGAGGAGGCCGAGCGACACGTGCGCTCCCTGCGCCTGCCCGATAACCGTCCGCCGAAATTCCATCTGCGTTTGAAGACGGCTTCGCGTTCGGGCGAGTTGGTCTTGCGGACAAAAAACCTGCAAGTCGGCTACCCTCCAGATAAAGAGCGCGGCGATGCTGGCAAATTGCTGTTCAAGGCCGAAGACATCACCCTGCGCCGACAGGAATGCGCGGCGTTGATCGGTCCCAACGGCGCGGGGAAGACCACGTTCCTCAAAACGATTCTGGAAAACCTGCCGCCGCTGGGAGGCGAGGTCATCATGGGCGCGTCGCTGCACATCGGCTACTTCGCTCAAGCCCATGAGGGACTCGATCCGCGCAAGACGCTCATGCAGGAGATCCAGTCGGTGCGGCCTGAGTTTCTGGTTCACGAAGTGCGCGACCTGCTGGGCAAGTTCCTGTTCTCAGGCGATGACGCCTTCAAACTCGTGGACATGCTCAGCGGCGGCGAGCGCGGACGTCTCGCCCTTGCCAAACTCGCGCTCCAGCAAACCAACTTCCTCCTGCTCGACGAACCGACCAACCACCTCGACATCCCCGCGCAGGAAGTGTTGCAATCCGTGCTTGACAACTACGACGGCACCATCCTACTCGTCAGCCACGACCGCTACTTGATAGACGCCCTCGCCACGCAAATCTGGGAGATTCAGGAGCAGACCTCACAGGTCTCAGAGACCTGTGAGGTCTCGCGGCTGGTGGTGTACAACGGCACGTACTCACAGATGAAGGATGAACGCGAGAAACAGGCGGCGCGGGAAGCCGAAAAAGCCGATATTCGATATTCGAAAGTCGATGATCGAGTATCGAATATCGATTCTCGAAAATCGAAATCCGCCAAAACGAAAGAAGAACGCCGTCGCGTCGCCCAACTCCAGGAACTCGAAAACGCCATCGCCACCCTCGAAGCGGACTTGGCGAATCTGGGCGCGCAGTTGGAGAGTCCGTTCGTGAACCCGAAGGAAGTGACGGTGATTGGCAAGGAGTACGAACGCGTCCAGAAGGAGATGGATGAGAAATTGAGGGAGTGGGAGGGGTTGCAGGGGTAATTGGTTTGCTATAATTGAACCAACAAGGAGCTCCTGTGATTCATATCATCCGCGACCACTTTACCCCCGAGCAAATGAAAGACATGCTTGAAATGCTACAGACCTATGTCAAACTGGCTGTGGACATCGAGCGCGGCGCTCTCGCAGGTGGCGGAGCCATGCACGCGGACTGTGAAGCAGTGTTACTGAATGATGGAAGCCAGCAGGAATTTGTCTGGGGTGCAGATTGGGATCCTGCCGCCCAACAAGTGACCTTTGAGTCATTGATCAATATTCGTCCGCGTCAGAATAACCCTTCCATGCAAATTCTCGACCCAGAGATTCGCAATAAGGTCGCTGAAATTACAATCCGATTGCTTGGTGATAAATGAAAGACTGGTCTCCCATCCGTGAACGCTACATGCGCGACCCATTGCCTGTCCGCTTGGGCGGACTGGCCGCAAACCTGAGCCGAATCAAATCATTCTCGGCAAACGACGCCAGCCGCGAGACGGTGGCAAGCCTGATTGACGAGAGCAAAATGTTCATTGAGTGGACAGCCGCGCAGGCAGAAATTCCAACCGCCGCGTTGTTGGTTGATCTTCAAGTGCAACTTGCTTGCTGGCAATTAGGCTGGAATGGAATTTGGTCGGACGCTAATAAACGCAAGCAAGTGGCAGAGCAGTCGGCTCATTGGTCGAGGCAAGTGCTGGAACTATCTGGATTGCTGAATAAGTGATGGCGAATCTCGGCGCGCAGTTGGAGAGTCCGTTTGTGAACCCGAAGGAGGTGGCGGTGATCGGGAAGGAGTACGAGCGCGTCCAGAAGGAGATGGATGAGAAGTTAAGGGAGTGGGAGGGGTTGCAGGGATGAGTCACATTTCGCTAGGAGATAAGAAATCATGACGTTCGATTTTGTCCCACCAGAACAGTTCTTTGAGCTTCTTTATAATGATGTGGAATTCTGTGATGGCGTGGGAAAGGTAATGCTCTCAGCCTCTAAACTAGAGACTAATTTGCGTAAATATCTGAAGGCCAAAAACATTAAATGCGGCCCAAAATCTACGCTGGGGAATCTGGTATCTAAACTAATAGAGAATAGCCTTCTAACCAAAAACGGACAAATGCATTTCAGCGATTTAGCATTGAAACGCAATTATCTAGCTCATAGCCTTTACGATCTGTTCACAGAGGAAATCGAGGAGACTATTCTCGAAAGAGATGAACTCACAGCACTGGATAACGATATTTTTATTTATCGAGCTCGTGTTTTGGCCAAGGATTTTTTGCATTTTGCCAATATCGTTGCGAAGGCTGACACAACTGCTAACAAATTATTGTGAAATGGAGTGGGTTGCATTTCAGCGCAACCTACAGACTTTGGATAGTACTATACTGTTTTTATCAATGGGGGGAATCCTCTACCCGAAAGGAGCGACACATGTCCTGGCAAACCCAACTGCGCGGAGACTCTGTATCCTGGCTGATGCAATCTGACTCGGCCAACGTCCGCTATTTGGCGATGCGCGACCTGCTCGACCTTCCTCCCGATGACAAAAAACTGAAAGCGGCGCGGAAGTTGGCGCACAAAGAGGGACCGATTGCGCACATCCTGTCGAAAATGAATGAGGAGGGATACTGGAAGAGACCAGGGACGGGCTACGGCCCAAAGTACAAGTCCACGGTGTGGGCGCTGATCCTCTTGGCGCAACTGGGCGCGTCGGTGAAGGAGGATAAGCGCGTCAGGCTGGCGTGCAAATATTATCTCGATGAAGCGTTGAATCCAGGCGGACAAATCTCGGCCATGACCAATAAAGCCCCATCAGGGACAATTGACTGTCTGCAAGGAAATATGCTCTTCTCGCTGATGGACTTGGGCTACGAAGACAAACGCATGGACACAGCCTACGAGTGGATGGCGCGCACGACGACAGGCGAGGGCGTCGCGCCGGTGAAGGACAAGAAAGCCGAAGCGCGGTATTTCGCGGGGAAGTGCGGACCGAACTTTGCCTGTGGGGCGAACAACAAACTGCCGTGCGCCTGGGGCGGGGTAAAGGTCATGGCGGCGCTGGCCCGCCTGCCCGCCGAGAAACGAAGCGGACTCATCCAGCGGGCGATCCGCGCGGGCGTGGATTTCTTCCTGGCGGTGGATCCGTCCACGGCGAATTATCCGAATGGCTGGGCGGCAAAACCGAGCGGCAACTGGTGGAAGTTCGGCTTCCCCGTTTTCTACGTCTCGGATATTTTGGAAATCGCCGATGCGTTCGTCAAGTTGGGATATGCCAACGACCCGCGTCTCGCGAACACGCTGGAACTCATCCGCTCGAAGCAGGATGAGGAGGGACGCTGGCCGCTGGAATACAACTATGACGGCAAAACCTGGATGCGCTTCGGGAAGATGAAGGAGCCGAACCCGTGGGTCACCTTGCGGGCGTTGCGGGTGTTGAAGACGGCGGGCAAATAATTAGCGCCATTTTGTAATGGTTCGCGCCGCCTTCTGTGATAAAAAAGAAAGGATGGGATATTCTCGGCACGAATTATTGAATGAGGCTCTTCGTCTGCTCGAACAAAGCGGGGCGACCGAAACCGACCGCAAGGAACTGCTGGCCCTGCTCAACGTGTTGATCGCGGCCGCTGATTCTGTCTATCCGCATGACGGAGAGGGGGACTATTCGCGGGCGCTCGCCGACAACCTGGTTTTCAACCAGGCCCTGCTTGCCCTGCTCAAACAACAGAGCGCCGAACTGGACGCCCTGCGTAAACTCAGCCTCAACCTCACCTCCAGCCTCGACATGCCCACCGTGCTGGACGCCATCGCGCACGAAGCCATGCGATTGGTGCCAAACACGCGCGCCGTGCACATTTTCCTCTACCGCAACGGCTTGCTCCACTTCGGGTCGGCTCTGCAAAGCGACGGGAGCGTCCGCGTCTTTTCCCAGCCGCGCAAGAACGGCGTCACGTACACCGTGGCCCGCGAAGGCAGGACCATCATTGTGGAGGATTTGCGCCTCCATCCGCTATATGCCAACACGCCCGAAGACTGGGTCGGCTCGATCATCGGAATCCCCCTGAAAATGAACGGCAACATTCTCGGCGTGATGAACCTCTCGCGCTCCAACGTGGGCGGCTTTTCTGAGTCGGAAACGCGCCTGCTCGGCCTGCTCGCGGACCAGGCTGCGGTGGCCATTTCGAACGCCAGCCTGCACCAAATGATCAGCCGCAAAGCCTACAGCGATACGGTCACCGGCCTGCCCAACCGCCGCGCCCTCGACGAGCGCCTTGAACGCGAACTGCTCAACGCGCGCCGCGCCGACCAACCCTTTGGCCTGGTGATGATGGACCTGGACGGCTTCAAGGTTGTCAACGATACTTACGGCCACAGCGTGGGCGACCAGGTGTTGCGCGTCTTTTTCACGTACATGTCCCAGGGCCTGCGCGCCAGCGACTTCCTCGCGCGCTACGGAGGCGACGAGCTCACCCTCATCATGAGCAACACCAACCTGCAATCGGCCAAACTGGTGACCGACAAACTCGCCGAACGGGCCAAAAAATTCTTCTTCCCCGGCCCCGACGGAAAACGCATCCGCATCGGACTTTCGGGCGGGGTGGCTCTCTACCCCACCCACGGACGCGCCGCCCCCGACCTGCTCCGCGCCGCCGACGAGGCCCTCTACCGCGCCAAACGCCATGACCGGGGGCAATTCTGCCTCGCCAAAACGCCGACCGGCCCCCTCACCGCCGACAACTCCCCCACGCTTCCCTCCAAACCCATCTAATTCCAACAACCGGCGCGCCATCGAGGGGTTATACTTGTCGAAATCCATCCCACGAGGAGCCGCCATGCCCCGCAAAGTTAAACTTATTCTCAACCCCATGGCCGACATGGGCCGCGCCTGGAAAGTCGCCAACGACCTGCGCCCCATCGCCCAGGAATTCCAGGGCAATCTCAGCTGGAGCGGCACCGTCTACCCCACGCACGCCATCGAGTTGGCGCGCCAGGCCGCCGAGGAGGGCTGCGACCTCATCGTCGCCTTGGGCGGAGACGGCACCGCGCACGAAGTCGTCAACGGCCTCATGCAGATTCCCGAATCGAAGCGGCCCGTGTTGGGCGTCGTCCCCATCGGCTCGGGCAACGACTTCGCCCACTCCATCGGTGTCCCCATGAAACCCGACTACGCCCTGGCGCACGCCCTCAAAATGGAAAACGTGGCGGCCATTGACCTCGGCCGGATGACCGACGAACAAAGCGGTCGCCAGGAATACTTCGACAACACCCTCGGCATCGGCTTCGATGCGGTCGTCACCATCCGCTCGCACAAACTGCCCATCGTCAAGGGCTTCCTCATGTACCTCACCGCTGTCATCCAAACCATCCTGCTCAACCACGACCCCGCCAAAGTCCAATTCCAAACCGAGACCGAATCGTGGGAAGACACCGTCCTCATGATCACCCTCTGCAACGGCGGGCGCGAGGGCGGCGGCTTCCTCATTTCGCCCAATTCCAAAAACGACGACGGCGTTCTCCAATTCCTCAACGTCAAAAAAGTGTCGCGCGCCATGATGTTCCGCCTCGTGCCGGAATTCATGAAAGGGACTCACCTGCGCTTCAAACAAACCCAACTCGGCGACTTCAAGCAAATGAGCCTTGTATCCGATCGTCCGCTCTACATCCACGCCGACGGCGAGATCTTCACCTCCTTCGGTTCGAATGTGCGGAACGTTTCGTTCGAGGTGTTGCCGGGCGCGCTGCGCGTCGTGCGAGGATAATAACGTACACAGGTACCAAGTAGACAGGTAAACGCGGACGGAACACGCAACACGTAACTTGTACCGTGTAACTCGCATCCCGCGTCTCCTAACTCCTATCTCTCCTCCCCCATGCCCGACCTGCTTGCCTCGCTTCAAAACCGCGACCTGGGACACCTGCGCATTATCGCCGAACTGTGGGGACTCGACCTCGACGCGCATGACCGCGACGCCGCGGCCAAACAACTCCTCGCCTCTCTCCTCGACCCCGAGCGGGCGCGCGAAACCCTCGACGTTCTGCCTCCCCCGGCCCGGCCGGCCCTCGACTCGCTCCTCGCCTCCGACGGACGAATCCCCTGGGCTGAGTTCGCCCGTCGCTTCGGCGAGATCCGCGAAATGGGCGCCGGCAAACGCGACCGCGAACAGCCGCACCGTCATCCCGCCTCCCCCGCTGAAGCGCTTTTCTATCGCGGCCTCATCGCCAAAGCCTTCTTCGACACCGACAAGGGCGCGCAGGAATTCGCCTACATCCCGGATGACTTGCTAAAGATCATTAACCGCAGAGAACGCGAAGAACGCAGAGAAAAAACCGGGGAGATTTTGGGCCGATCCGCGACCCCGGTGGAGAAGGCCCACGAGATTCCCGCCACTCACCGCGTGCTGGACGACGCCACCACCCTGCTTGCCGCGTTGCGCGTTGGTAAGGCGGAATTCCATTCCGCCCCACAGTTGCTTGCCCTCCTCCACTCCGCCAAACTGCTGAAGAAAAACGTCCCGCAAGCCGAGGCGGCGAAAAAATTCCTCGAAGCCTCGCGCCCCGACGCCCTCGCGACGCTCGTTGAAGCCTGGAAAACCTCATCCACATTTGACGAGTTGCGCCTCATGCCGTCCATAATTCGCGAAGGCGAGTGGACGAACGACCCCCGCACAACACGCAACACGCTCCTTGGTTTCCTCCAGACCCTGCCTCCCAACCAATGGTGGTCGCTGCCCGCCTTCCTGCGCGACCTCAAACTGAAACACCCCGACTTCCAGCGTCCCGCCGGGGACTACGACTCGTGGTTCATCAAGCGCGCCGCGGACGGCCAGTACCTGCGCGGCTTCGCCTACTGGGACGCGGTGGACGGCGCCCTTGTCCGCTTTGTGATCGAGATCATGCACTGGCTGGGATTGGCCGACCTGGCCGCGCCGGAGGAGGGGAAAGAGTTCACAGCGTTTCGGCTTGCGGCAGGTACACAAGTAGACAGGCGCACAGGTATACAGGAGACGGGCAAGATTGCAATTTCATCGAGCGGCAAGATTTCTGTCGCGAGGCTAGCGCCGCGCGCGGTTCGCTATCAAGTGGCGCGGTTTTGCGAATGGGATGAGCCCAAAGCAGAGGAATACATTTACCGCGTCACGGCGCGCTCGCTCAAGCGCGCCCATGAGCAGGGACTGAAAGCCGGGCAGTTGCTCTCGCTGTTGGCGAAGCGCACCAAAGGCAACGTGCCGCCCGCGCTGGTCAAGTCGTTGAAGCGCTGGGAGGCGAACGGGAGCGAGGCGCGGGCCGAGAGTCTCACCGTGTTAAGGGTCAGCCGGCCCGAGGTCATGGAAGAGTTGCGGGCCTCGAAAGCGGCGCGCTTCCTGGGGGAGCCGCTCGGCCCGACGGCGGCGATCGTCAAGCCGGGCGCTTTATCCAAAGTGGAGGCCGCGTTGGCCGAGATGGGACTTCTGCTCGAGGCAATCGAACCGCCTGCGTTATAATCGAACAATTGTTAACCCACCCTTCTTACCCTTTGGGAGGAACGCATGGAAAATACCATTGCATCGCTTCGTCCAATGCGCCTGGGGGAAATTCTCGATCAGGCCATCCGGTTGTATCGCCGGAATTTTGCCACGTTCATCGGCATCATCGCGCTGGTGTACGTGCCGCTCATGCTGATCCAAACCGGCCTGAGCTACCTCACCACGTCGAGCATCAATCCCGCGGCGACGGACCCCTCCCAAATCCTCTCGGCTTCCTATTGGCTGGGACTGATGGGAATGTTCGTTCTGGCCATCGTGCAGATGGTGTTGATCCAGGGAGTGGCGACCGCCGCCCTCACCCGCGCCGTGGCCGATAATTATCTCGGTCAGCCGATCAGCACGATGGAGGCGTATCGCAAAATCGGCTCCTCGTGGATGCGCCTGCTGGCCGTGCTGGTATTGATGATCCTCCTTTTGATGGGCGTTGGCATCGCCATGCTCGTGCCGTGCGTGGGTTGGCTGGCCGGGCCGGGAGCGTTGATCTTCATCTCGTGGGCGGTCACGCCGCTGTTGGCGCCCATCGTGATGATCGAAAAATTGGACGCCGCCTCCGTGATCCGCCGCGCCTGGGACCTGGCGCGCCGCCGCTTCTGGTGGATGCTCGGCTTCATGTTCATTCTGGTATTGTTATCCAATCTGATCGTCACCGGCCCGACGCTGGCGGTCAACTTTATTCTCACCCTGGTATTCGGCCAGCAAGACCCCTTCCAAAGCGCGATCATCACCACCGTCATTAACGCGGTCGTGTCGCTGATCGCCGGCACGTTCTACCTCCCCCTGCAACTGACCGCCTACACCCTGGTGTACTTCGACCTGCGCGTGCGCACCGAGGGATTCGACCTGGCCCTGCTGTCCATGCAAATCTCCGGCGCGCAGCCCAGCCTCGAATCCATCCAGGAACTGCCCACCCAAGCCCCCAGCGGCAAACTCGTGGAATGGACCGACGTGGGCAACTTCGCCATTCTCACCATGGTGGGAGTCGGGTTGTACTTTTTGCTCATCGCGATCTTGTTCCTGATATTCGGAACCATTGGAAGTTTAAGCGGGCTCTAACGTTTCGATGCCTCCCGGTTCACGAATCATCCTACGCTTGACCGCGCTCCTCGCCGCGCTAATCTTCGTGACGCGCGCCGCGGGCGCGGGCGCGCCCGCGCCTTTATCCGAGGCGGATTACTGGACGTTGGTCGAACAGACCCGCGCGGACCTGCGCGCCCTCGACGGCCAACCCGCCGAAGAGGCCCGCCTCGTTCTGGACGGGCTGGCCGGCTCCTGGTCCCAA
This sequence comes from uncultured Anaerolineaceae bacterium, assembly GCA_964625215.1. GTDB lineage: Bacteria > Chloroflexota > Anaerolineae > Anaerolineales > Villigracilaceae > Denitrolinea. Next base: position 10,002 of record CAZVAX010000005.1, read on the forward strand.
GTGACCGAGGCGCAACGGGCCGACGGGTCCGTGACTCCGGTGGACAGTTCGTTCCTCGTCGCCGCGCTCAAGGCCGACCCTCCGAATCTCGATCAGTTGGACGGTCTGCTTGGCGCGCTTCTCGACGCGCATGAGAATTATCCGCAAAACGTTTACGGCCCGTCCGACCTCGACGCGCTGAACCAAATTTTGCTCCTTCCCGAGTTTCAATGGCGACCCAACCCGATCGGGGAATGGTTCCAAAAATTATGGGAAAAATTCCAAGCCTGGCTCGATAAAATCTTCGGCCAGGCAGATGTGGAAATTTCCATCCCCGGCAGCGGGGAGGCGATGACGGTCATCGCGGTGATCGTATTGCTGGCCGTGCTGGTCTACGTGTTCCGCGGCCTCTTCACCGACCTGGTGAAAGAAACCGAAGCGGACGCCTCCGCCGACGACGACCGAAACCTCACCTCTGAAACCGCCTTCCGCAAAGCGCAAAACCTTTCGGGCCAGCGCGATTACCGCGCCGCCGTGCGTTACCTGTATTTGTCGTCGCTTCTGCTGATGGAGGAGCGCGGCATTTTGCGCTACGACCGTTCGCGCACCAACCGCGAATATTTGCGAAGCGTAGCGGGACATCCCAACCTGGCGAAGCCTCTCAAGTCGGTGGTGGACGTGTTCGACCGCGTCTGGTACGGCTTCGAGCCGTTGGACGAATCCACCTACAATGAGTACGTGAACGAGGTGGAGGAATTGAAGGAGCAGAAAGAATGAAACTCGGCCGCGACGCCTGGCTGATGATTCTCCTGCTCGTCATCCTCGTGACGATCATGGTCGTGGCCGGGACAACCCAAACCGAGCCGGTCCCACCGCTCACGAGCGCTTCGTCCGCGCCGAATGGGGCGAAGGCGCTCAAACTGTGGTTGCCCAAATTGGGCTTCACGGTGAACGAGAGTCTCGTCGCAGAGTTTGCGCCTCCGGAGGGTGTGGATACGGTCCTCATGCTCCAGCCCTTCGGCATCCTCGTCTCGGAGTGGGATGCGTTGGACGCGTGGGTGGAGACAGGCGGCATGTTGATCATCGCGGGGAACACCAGCGCCATGTCGCCCGCGGCCTCGCATTACGACTTTTCGCTCGCCTATCTTTTCGAGATCATCCCGCCGCTCGACCCCGCCTCCCCCCTGCACTCCTCCCCGGCCCTGACCGCGCCGGTAGAGGTGGAGAACGACGCCGTCCTGACCTCGGAGCGGGACGACTACATCGTTCATCTCGCCGCCAAAGAAGGCGCGCTGGTCGTCTCGTTCGAGCAAGGCAAAGGCCGCGTGGTGTTGAGTACGAACACGCACATTTTCACCAACCTCGGACTGAAGAACGACGCCAACGCCGCCTTCGTGTTGAATCTCCTCGCGCTGGCCGAACCCAAGTCCACCGTCTGGTTCGACGAATGGCATCACGGCTACCGCGCCGCCGCGGCAGGCGAGGCGATCATCGGACCGGGTCAGTGGCTGCGGCACACGCTCATCGGCAACGCCTTCATTTTTATTTTGGCGGTTGTGTTCCTCGGCCTGCTCCTGCAAGGAGTCGCCTTTGGCCGCCCCGTGCCTCTGCCGCGCGAGATTCGTCGCCGCGGCGTGATCGAACACGTCACCGCGGTCGCAAACCTGGGCCGTCGCGCCAGCCATCGCTCCGACGTGTTGCGACAATACCACGCCCAAGTCAAACGTCGCCTCGGCAAGCGCTACCGCCTCGACCCCTTCCTCCCCGACGCGGAGTATGTCGCGTCGCTCAAACCCTTCAATCCGAGTCTCGACAGCGAGAAATTGCTCAGGTTACTGCGCGGCCTCAGCCAGAAAGATGTCAGCGAAGCCGACATGGTTAAACTTGCCGCCGAAGCCGCCGAGTGGATCAAGGAATAGCATCTGTCGTCGCGAGGAGGGCGCTCTCCCCGGCGAAGCAACCCCTCCACGATGAGGAGATTGTTTCGGGAGTACCCTCGCAATGACGAGCAACAATGTTTGTTTTGTAATTCATCCTTCATCCTTCATCTTTCATCTTTCATCTTTTTCCCATCATTACCATCGCATAAAGAACTCACCTCGCCCTCAAGGAGTGACCCATGAACCCCGCTGAAATCAAAACCGTTTTCGAACGCCTGCGCGCCGAAGCCGACAAGGTATTGGTCGGACTCGAAGAGCCATTTGAATTATTGGCCGTCGCCCTCTTCACGGGCGGACACGTCCTGCTCGAAGGCGTGCCAGGCACCGCCAAGACTCTCATGGCGAAGACCCTCGCCCACGAGGTGCAGGCCAAGTTCACGCGCATCCAATTCACGCCCGACCTCATGCCCTCCGACATCCTCGGCACGAGCGTGTTCAACATTGGCTCAGGCGAGTTCCACCTCAAAAAAGGACCGGTCTTCACGCAGTTGCTCCTCGCCGACGAGATCAACCGCGCCCCCGCCAAAACCCAGTCCGCGCTGCTCGAAGCGATGGAAGAGTTGCAGGTCAACCTCGAGGGCGAGCGTCACGCGCTCGACATGCCGTTCATGGTCATCGCCACGCAGAACCCGATCGAATACGAAGGCACCTATCCCCTCCCCGAAGCGCAATTGGATCGCTTCATGTTCAAAGTCCTCGTCCCCTACTCGCCGCAAAACGTGGAAGTGGAAGTGTTGCGTCGCTACCATCACGGCTTCAACGCCCATGACCTGGTCGCCGCCGGCCTGACCTCCATCCTGACCTCCCAGCAAGTGATGGACATCCGCCGCGCCGTGCGCGACGTGGTGGTGGAAGACGGCATCCTCGACTACGTGACGCGCATCGCCGCCGCCAGCCGCGTCTCGCCGGACCTCGTGCTGGGCGCCTCGGCCCGCGCCTCGACTCACGTCCTGCTCGCCTCCAAAACCTTCGCCGCCCTGCAAGGCCGCACCTACGTCATCCCCGACGATGTGAAGACCATCGTCCCGCCGGTGTATCGTCATCGCATTTTGTTGAAGCCAGAGGCTGAAATTGAAGGCTTGAACGCCGACGCGGTGATTCAACGGTTGCTCGGAAATGTGGAAGTTCCTCGATAAAAAGATGAAAAATAAAAGATGAGAGATGAAGGCTCGCGAAAATTCATCTTTCACACCTGCACTTGCGGCAGGTGCAAGTGTCTTTCCGCTTTCATCTTTATTACGCACTACGCAACACGAAGTATCCACCATGCTTCCAACATTTAGAGGCATCCTCCTCCTCCTCTTCTCCGCCCCGCTCATCGCGCTTGGGACCTGGCTCTCCGGCGTGCAATGGATCGGCTGGGGCTACGCGGCGCTCGTGCTGTTGCTCTGGGCCGTGGACTGGCGCGCGGCCGAGTCAGTGGCCCGCTTCGAGGTCACGCGGCGGCACGATACCAAGTTGTCGCTCGGGGCGCAGAATCCGGTCCAGGTCAGCGTGCGGAACCGGGGGCGTCGTCCGGCCCACTTCCATCTGCGCGACGAAGCGCCGGAGGCGTTCCGAATCGAGACGCGCGTCATGGAAGGTCAGGCCGCGCCGCGCGAGACGTGGGAGTCGGTCTATCATCTTTATCCCGTACGCCGCGGCGACTATGCCTTCGGCGACTTCACATTGCGCTGGCTCGGCCCGATGGGACTGGTCCACCGTCAGGCGCGCATTCCGGCCGCGGGGCCGGTGAAGGTCTACCCCAACCTGATGGATGTGCGCCGCTACGACCTGCTGTCGCGCCGCAACCGTTTGCAGGAAATGGGCTTGCGCAACAGCCGCATGTTCGGCGAAGGGACGGAGTTCGAGCGCCTGCGCGAGTACCTGCCCGATGACGAGTTCCGCCGTATCAATTGGAAAGCCACCGCGCGGCGAAACTTTCCGGTGACGATCGAATACCAGACCGAACGAAGCCAAACTGTGATGACCGTGCTGGATACGGGGCGCATGATGCAAAGTCCCGTGGCCGATATTGCCAAGTTGGATTACGTGGTGAACGCCGTGCTGTTTTTGGCCTACGTCGCCAGCGGCAAGGGTGACCGCGTGGGCATGATGAGTTTCGCCGATGATGTGACGCACTATCTCAACCCCCGCCAGGGCCGCGGACAGTTCTACCGCATGTTGGAAATTCTCTACGCCGTGGAACCGCAACCGGTCGAGCCGGACTACAAGCGGGCGCTGTCGTATCTGGCCGTGAAGCAACGCCGACGCGCGCTGGTCATCGTCTTCACCGACTTGTCCTCCGGCGTGAGCGTGGACTCGCTCGTGGCGCAAACATCCATGCTCGCCAAGAACAGCCTGCCGCTCGTCGTCACCATCAGCGACCCGGACGTGCACGCCGCCTCCAAGCAAGTCCCCGCCGATTCGCTCTCTGTCTACCAACGCGCCTCCGCCCGCCAAATCCTCGACGAGCGCCGCGTCGTGCTCGACACCCTCCATCGGAGAGGGGTGCTGACGCTGGATGTGCCGGCGAATCAACTGTCCACGGCGGTGATCAATCGGTATTTGGAATTGAAGGGGAGAATGCAGTTGTAAACACCTGAAAACTTGTTATTTCGGGCGTATAATTTTTACAGATATTCAGTGACAGGTTTTTAGTGGGCTTTCTCAAACTGGCTGAGTGTTTTTGGTCAGAAAGGATAACAAAATGCAATCAAGAAAGAATATCTGTAAGGCGCTTATATCGGGGGTTATCTTTCTAATGTTTCTAGCAAGTTGCAATGGGGAAACAAATGAGCCTACTCAGATATCGCCAACCAGCACTACCCAACCAACGCAGACGCTTACACCCACGCCGACAGCAACAGCCACGTTTACCCCAACCTCTGTCCCAAAGATACTCACTTATCATGTGACCGTTAATTGCCTGGTTGATAAAACAATTCAAGTAGAATTGATTTACTCAGGCGTTACAGTTAACCAAGTTGTTTCTTTCGTGTTTAATCGAGGAGGATTTGCATGGGAATATGATGGCCAAATGCAAACCTTTATCAAGGAAATCGAATTCCTAGACTCAACTGGCCAGAAGCTGCACCCCCTAGCAGGACGGCAAAAAGATGAGAAAAATAATGAGGTGTTTCGAGTATCAATAAAGAATGGAGAAACAATCACCGTTCGTTATACAGTAAGTGTAGGTTTTTGGGATAAGTCCGATGATATTTTTAGTGGCGGGACGCAACTTGGTGGGTATGTCGGAAGGGATTACTGCGTTATTGAACCTGCGCTTCTTTTTCTTACGCCTGAAAACATTAATAAGGTAAACAGCATTCGCGCTTTCTTCTCGCTTCCTGATGATTGGGATGTAGTTACGTTTTGGGAAAAACAAGGCGAATTTTTTACAACAAATCCCTCTGCTTTGCATATGAGTAAAGGACCTTTCGGCTTTGGGCAATTTACAACTTCAGAGAAAATGATTGGTGATACGAGAGTCGTTGTTGCAGCCGCCAAAGGAGTCGACCAGCCTGAACTTCAATTACAGAGAGCCATAGATCTATATGAGCACTATCAGTCCGAAGTCTTCGGAATTAGAGACCAATACTATGGGACTGGTTCTCCTCGCGATGGCTATATTGTTATTTTTATTCCTGCTACGGGGTCTGTTGACAATTTGTATCATGAAGAATATGGGTTGTATATGAGCCTTGCGAATCGGGATTGGGATAGTTTTGCCCACTCGCTTTCCCACAACTGGACAATGGATCAAGAGCGCGCGAATGCGCCTTGGTTTATTACGGAAGGAATTGTTGAGTATCTTCAAGTCAAAATAACTCATCAAAAAGGCTATATTTCTAATGCCAGGTATAGAGAACATCTCAGATACAAATACAATTGGTATATGGGCGTGGTGGGAACAAACAACGATTTCAGTTTAGTTGCCGCGCCTTTTGACCACGATATACAATATCATAAGGGCGCGTTATTCGCGCTTCTCCTCGATGACTCTATGAAACTTGCGACAGATGGTAAAGTAAATATTGAAGATTTGATGCAATTGCTGTATGAAAAAGCCCCGGTTAGAAAATTATCACCGCAGGCAATAGAGGTCCTAACATCTGAGCTGACCGGCTGTGATTTTTCAACCTTCTTTCAAGATTATGTATCTGGGACCAAAAAACTCCCTCTGATGATTCATGATGGTAATGTTGAAGTTGACCATGATGCTTTTTCTTTCGTATGCAATTGATTTACCCCCGAACAATATTTATCTTGCCCAAGGAGCCAAGAATGTTCCAGCCTCGGCGGGACGAAAGAGCCTATGCCATCCCTTCGGGATTATCGTCCGCCGGTGTGCGCCGTTACAATCATTCCATCCCTTCGGGATTTTGAATTCACAACCCCAACCCCTTCTTCCTCTCCCTCCCCGCCAGGAACAAATAACTGTACAACACAACCCCGCTCGTGATTCCCACCGACCATTTGACGATAGGCGGCACATTCTCGGCGGGACTGATGAAGCCCTCGATCGTCCCTGCTACGATGAGCCACGGCACCGCGCCCATCAGCAGTTTTACCGATTGTCCCGCGGCCAGGGTCAGCGCGTCGCGGCGACGAAGCAGGCCCGGTCGCAGGATGGCCCAGCCCAGCATGAATCCCGACCCGGCGGCCATGCAGATCACGCTCAGTTCGATCACGCCATGCGCAATGACAAAGTTCGCCAGGTCGGGGATGTTGTAGTGGTAGGTCAGGCCGAGAAGCGCGCCAAGCATCACGCCGTTGAAGATCGTCACGTAGAGGGTCAACAGCCCGGCGGTGATGCCCCCGCCAAAGGCCAGGAAGGATACCTGGATGTTGTTCGTCATAATGGCCGAGGAGGCGTAGGGGCGTTTGTTGACAGGAATATCCGTCCACAACTCGCCTTCTTCGATCATGTGGACAGATTCCTGCAACTCCGGCGGAAGCAGCCAAATCGCCGCCTCAGGTTGGACCGCCGCGCTGATTCCCGCCGCGATGGCTGGGATGAAAAGCAAAAGCGCCGCCACGAGCGTGAACGGGAACGCAGCGCGGAAGGTGCGCGGAAAGTCGGCGCGGAAAAAGTCCCACAGGCGTTTGAGCGCCAGCGGTTCGCCGCGATAGACTGCCGCGTGGGCGCGCGCCACCAACTGGTTCAGGAATTGCGTGACGCGGTGACGCGGAAAGTCGCGCTGGGCCAGCGCCAAATCCGACGTGACCGCGCGGTACAATCGTCCCAACGTCTGAACGTCCTGCGGCGTCAAGTCCTGGATGGCCTTCTGGCTGCGGTCGAGCAACTGGCTTAAAGTTTCCCAATCCGCTTTTCGAGATTGGTAGAATTCATCCACATGCATTGTATACTCCTGAGGCATAATTATACCCATGACCAACGAAGACTCCCTGCAAATTGACACCCCCGAAAACGTGGCCTTCGGCTACCAGGTGGCGGGCATCGGCTCGCGCTTCGTGGCCGCGCTGGTGGATACGCTCCTCATTGTTCTTTTACAATTCCTCATCAACGGCCTGCTCATCCTTCTCTATTTCAATCTCGGCCTCGACGCCGAGGCGGATAGCGCCTCCTCCTGGATCATGGCCGTGTTGGGCGTCGTCGCTTTCGTATTCTTGTGGGGCTACTACATCTTTTTCGAAATGCTCTGGAACGGGCAATCGCCCGGCAAACGCGCCATGAAATTGCGCGTCATTCGCACCGACGGTTCCCCTATCACCCTGGTCGAGTCGCTCGTCCGCAATCTCGTCCGCATCGTGGACTTTCTGCCCGCGGCCTACGGCTTCGGCGTGGTGACCATGTTCGTCAACCCGCAATCGCGCCGTCTCGGCGACCTGGCTGCCGGGACTCTCGTCGTCCACGAAAGCGAATCGGCCTCGGTTCAATCCCTGAACGTCCGGCCGGCCGCGGCCTATCAACGCATGTCGCTCCGCCTCGTTTCGGCGGAGGGATTCCCCGTGGAGCGCCTCACCAACCCCGAGGTCCATCTGATCGAGGAGTTCCTACAGCGACGCGACGATATGCCGCACCGCCAGCAGTTGGCCGCCCAAATCCTCATCCGGCTCTACCAGCGCGTGGGCCTGCCCATCGAAAACGTGGACCGCTTCGAGGCGGAGGATAAACTCATCGCCATCCTCGAATCCCTCCGCAAGCGGGACATGGGCGCGCCGCCTCAAATGAATCCATGAAAACCTCCTCGTGGAACGAGGAATTGGCGCAAGCCTTTTAGAAATCCATACATTGACAGGAGCAAATCACATGGACACACCCTCTCCCACCGTCCCCGCCAAGACGGGTTCGAATAAAACCCTGATCTGGGTCGGCGTCATCCTCGGCTTTTGCGTGTGCGTCGCCGTGGTCGTTGTCCTCGCGGGAGGCGCATTGCTCAACAAGGCCAAGGACTTAATTATCACCGATCCCGCCCAGGTTAAATCCATCGCCGGTGAGATCGCCGATTACAAACTCCCGCCCGGTTACGTGGAACAAATGGGAATGGATTTCGGCGTCTCCCGCTTCGTGGTGATCATGAACGACTCGCCGGACGTGGACCCGATCATCATGCTGATGGGGTTCGACGCTTCCGGGACGAGCGCGGAGCAAATGCAGGAACAATTGCAGCGCACGCTCGAACAACAGACCGGCTCCTCCGGCATCACTTGGGATAAGACCGAGGAACGCCAAATGACCATTCGCGGCCAGGATGTGAAAGTGGTTGTTCGCGACGGACACGACGGCGCCGGCAACCTCGTGCGTCAATTGGCGGCCACCTTCGAAGGCAAGACCGATCAGGCCCTCGTTATGATTCAGGGCCGGGTGGATCACTGGGACGAGGAGATGATAAACGACTTCCTCGCCTCCATCCAATAATCCCGTATAATTCCGCCATACCCCCTGGAGGCGACATGACCGAACCCAAACCCCTCAACTGGACTCCCGCGCCTGGCGTGGGCCTGAGCGTTGTCCGTCGCGGCGATGGCGGGATGACTCTCACCTTCACCGACCTCTCCGACGCCACCATCCAAGCCTGGCACGAGTTCGCCCTCGAACACTTGCTCGGCTCCGACCGGCGGACGCGCAATCTCTACGACCTGCGCGCCGTCAAGGAGATCAACGAGAAGGCCGTCCGCGCCGCCGTGGACGCCAACAGCGACCCCTCGGCGCGCAATATCCGTCTCGCCGTCGTCGTCGCGGACAACAAAGTGGCTGACGCCATCCGCACCATCGCGGCCCTGGCCCTGCCCGAAACCGCCGCGGCCATGAGAATCTTCACCGACATCAACGAGGCCGAGGCGTGGTTGGGCCGGTCGCTCGATCAGATTCCGTAGACACGTACACAGGTAGACACGTACACACGTACACACGGAACGCAAGTTACTGATGACTGATCACTGATGACTGGTCACTGAACACTGATGACTATCCCCCTCCACCTCGGCTCCCACACCTTCGACTGGGGATCGCGCACCTACCTCATGGGCATCCTCAACGTCACGCCGGACTCGTTTTCCGGCGACGGCATCATCGCGCAAGGCGACGCGGTCGAAGTCTCGCTTAATCAAGCCCGCTCCTTCCTCGCCTCCCACGCGGACATTCTCGACATCGGCGGCGAATCGACCCGTCCCGGCTCCCAGCCCGTGGACGCGGACTCCGAAAAGGCGCGCGTCATTCCGGTCATCGAAGCCATCCTGCGCGAATTCCCCGACGCCCTCATTTCCATTGACACCTACAAAGCCGACGTGGCCGAAGCCGCGTTGAACGCCGGCGCGCGCATCGTCAACGATGTTTGGGGTCTGCGCGCCGACCCCGGGCTCAGCGAAGTCGCGTCCCGTTTTCAGTGTCCGGTGATTCTGATGCACAATCGCAGCAATCCCGCCAGCGTGGAAGTGAAGGAGCGCCTCGGCAATGCCTACGTCGGCGCGGAGTACGAGAACCTGATTGAGGATGTGAAGCGCGAACTGATGGACTCTGTCGCCCTCGCGCGGCGCGCCGGCATCCCCGACGAGCGCGTCATCCTCGACCCCGGAATCGGATTCGGCAAAACCGTGGCGCACAACCTCGAACTGATCCGCCGCCTCGACGAGATTCGCGCCCTTGGCTTCCCAGTGTTGCTCGGTCCCTCGCGCAAATCCTTCATCGGCTACACCCTCGACTTGCCCCCCGACCAGCGCATGGAAGGCACCGCCGCGGCCGTCGCGGTCGGCATCACGCGCGGCGCCGACATCGTTCGCGTGCATGATGTCGCGCCTATCAGCCGGGCGATCAAGATGACTGACGCCATTGTGAGAAACCAGGTTTCTTGAAGAAACCTGGTTTCTATTCCGATTATGAACCGCGACAACGAACTCGTCCATGAAGCCTGGATCAACCTCAAAACCGGGGATAAAGCCTTGGCGCGCCGTTACGCCGAACGCGCCCTGCTGATGGTGGACGATTTCGAGACTAAAGTCAAAGCCCATTTCATCCTCAGCCAAACCACGGACGATCTCAAAGAAAAACGCGACCATCTCGAAACCGTCCTTTCCTACGATCCCGCTCACGCCGAAGCGCGCCGCGCCCTCGCCATCCTGGACGGTAAACTCAAGCCCGGAGATATCGTCAATGCGGACCGCCTCCCCGCCCAGTCGTCCGACCCGGAGGCGGCAAAGGCCGATCGGTTTGCCTGTCCGCAGTGCGGCGCTCGTCGCGTCTTCGCGCCGGACGGCATATCCCTCGTGTGCGAGCATTGCGGCTACAACGATGCGCTCGCCAATGGAAGCGCCGCCGACGAAAAAGATTTCTTCGTCGCCATGGCCACCGCCAGGGGACATCGTAAGCCGGTCGCCACGCAGGTCTTCCACTGCAATGGTTGTGGCGCGGAATTTACCCTCCCGCCGGGCGTCATCTCATCCACCTGCGCGTATTGCGATTCGCCGCACGTTGTCCGCCTCGACAAATCGCGCGAATTGCTCGAGCCGGATGGCATCATCCCTCACGCGCTCACGCTAAAGCAAGCCATCGAAAAATTGGTCTTTTGGGTGAACCAATCCACACTCCGCCCCGAACGCAAAGTGGATCAGCCCCGCCCGGTCTACCTGCCCATCTGGACCTTCGATCTCGGCGGCGGGATCAACATCAGCGGCGAAAGAGTCGAGCCGGATACATCGCCACAGGTCGGTTGGAAACAGGCGCAATCCAGGATGCGCGTCGTGCAAGTGCGCGAGCAATACTCGGTATTGGTCAACGACCTGATCGTTCCCGCCAGTAAACAGAACACGGCCATTCTCAACCGTCTCCTCCCCACCTTTGACTTGTCCGCCATTCAGCCGTATGACGCGCGTTACCTGGCAAACTGGCCGGCCGAGATCTACGACATTTCCATGAGCGACGCCTCCTTGGAAGCGCGCGCCCAAGCCGTCCGCCAATACACGGACCGCCTGCAACGCGAGGCCGCGTATATTCAAAACATGCGTCTCTCCTCCGCCGGCATGACGGTCGAATCGTTCAAACTCGTCCTACTCCCGGTGTGGATGACGGAAGTTCAGGTTCAGGGCAAACTCATCCACGTGCTGATCAACGGACAGAACGGGCGCATAGTGTAGGCGCGCGTGGGCAGGTACACACTACACACGTAGACACGTGCACAGGCACACAGGGGATATTCGTAACCCGCATCTTCTATCTTTTATCCCCTCCTCCCACGCAACACACAATACGCATTACAATCCCCCCATGCCCACCCCAGCCGAGATCGTCCGCCATCGACGTGAACGCCGCGCCGATCAAACCCGCGCCGCGCAAGGCCGCGCCCGCGCCGCCTGGTTTGGGTTGGGCTACGTCTTCTCCATTGCGCTCGCCATCGCCATCTTCGCTTTCGCCTATTATTACGCCAACTTGACCCGCGACCTGCCCTCCATCGAACAACTCCCCATCCTGCTCAACCCCACAAACGGACTGCTCCTCCAACCGACCCGCCTCACCGACCGCACTGGCGAACACACCCTCTTCACCTTCGCGCCCGACAACAAGCCGCGCGTCTACGTTCCCCTCGCCAGCCTGCCCGACTCGCTCATCAACGCCATCATCGCCAGCGCCGAACCCGACTTTGACTCGAGTCCCGGCTACACCCTGAGCGGCCTCGACGCCCCCGACTCGCATCCCACCCTCGCGCAGGCCCTCGCCTACAACCTGCTCCTCTTCGATGAACCGCCCTCCCTCCGCCGCGCCCTCCGCGAACGCCTGCTCGCCGCGCAGATCACCGCCCGCTACGGACGCGACCAGGTGATGGAGTGGACTCTCAACTCCCAAAACTTCGGCAACTACGCCTTCGGAATCGACTCCGCCGCGCGCCTCTACTTCAACAAACCCGCTTCGTCCCTGACCCTGGCGGAATCGGCCCTGCTCGCATCGGTCGCGCAAACCCCCAGCCTCAACCCCCTCGCCGCTCCCGAAGCCGCGCAACAACAGGCCGCCGACCTTCTTCAACAAATGAAAGAACTCGGCTTCATCGAGGACATTCCCCTACCTCCTATCTCCTCTCCTGCCATAGCGGTCAACGATCAAACCTCCCCCATCCTATCCCTCGCCCTCGCCCAACTCGCCACGCGCTACGACCGTCAACGCCTCGAACGCGGCGGCCTCGTCATCCTCACCACCATAGACTTCGACCTCCAAACCCAAACCGACTGCCTCGCCGCCATCCACCTCGCCCGCCTCGCCGGGGAATCTCCCAACACAGAAACCTGCCCCGCCGCCCTCAACCTCACCTCTCCCCCCTCCCTCCTCGAAGAGCCATCCCTCGCCGCGCTCATCCTCGATCCTCGCGCCGGCCAGCTCCTCGCCCTCACCGGCGACCTCATGCCGCGCAACCCCGGCGCTCTCCTCACCCCCTTCGTTTACCTGACCGGCTTCACGCGCGGCCTCGGCCCCGCCTCCCTCGTCTGGGACTTGCCCACCCCCGGCGAAAACCCCGCCGACTTTCACGGCCCCCTGCGCCTGCGCGAAGCCCTCGCCAACGACTACCTCGTCCCCGCGCGCGACGTGCTGACTCAGATGGGCGCGCAGAACGCGGTCAACACCGCGCGCTCGTTCGGGCTTGACCTCGAACCGGGCGCGGCCTTCCCAAACGACTCGGCCCCCCAATCCATCCTCGACCTCTCCGCCGCCTACGGAACCTTCGCCGCCCTCGGCCTCCGCAACGGACAGTCGTTCGACGACTCCATCCAACCCTCCATCATCCTGCGCGTCGAATCCGTGGACGGCGCGACCTGGCTCGACTGGTCGCAACCCGAATCGCAATCCGTTGTCACCCCCGCGCTGGCCTACCTGATGAACCACATCCTCAGCGACGGCCCCGCGCGCTGGCCCACCTGGGGCAACCCGAGTCCGCTCGACCTCGGCCGGCCCGTCGCGGTCAAACCCGGCGCAACAGACTCTGCCGACGCGTGGGTCATCGGCTACACCCCCGCGCGTTTGGTCGCGGTGTGGACAGGCTCCGACTCCCCTCTCCCCGAGGCGACTGACTCCCCTTCCATCTCAGGGAAGGGGCCGGGGGTTAGGTCCACCGCCTCCCTCTGGTCGGCCCTCATCCAATACGCGGTCGCGTCGCTGCCTCCCGATGGCTGGACTCAACCCGCGGGCGTGAGCGAAATTGACGTGTGCGATCCTTCGGGCCTGCTTCCTACCAACGATTGTCCCTCCATCGTGCGCGAGGTCTTCCTCAACGGCTTCGAACCCACGCAAGGCGATACGCTCTTTCGTTCGTATCTCATCAACCGCGAGACGGGATTGCTCGCCACCGTCTTCACGCCGCCAGAGTTGGTGGAGGCGCGCGTGTTCATGGTCCTCCCGCAGGCCGCGCGCGCTTGGGCCGCCTCAGCCGGCTTGCCCGTCCCGCCCGAGGCGTATGACGCGATTCCGTTGGGGGCAGTGAATCCGAACGTCAACATCACGTCGCCGGCGATGTTCGCGGAGGTCGGTGGAAAAGTTCAAATCACAGGCTCGGCGATGGGCGAGGGATTTCAGTATTATCGCATTCAAGTGGGGCAGGGACTGAACCCGCTCGCCTGGATCGTGATCGGCGGCGACGTGACCGCGCCCGTAACGAACGGCCCGCTCGCCGAATGGGACGCGAGCGGGCTGAGTGGGTTGTATGCGATTCAATTGGTGGTGGTGTATGCCGACCAGCGTGTGGAGACCGCGGTGATTCAGGTGACGGTGAAATAGCCCTATTTGGCTTCAATCATTTTATAAATCTTCGCGCTGCCCCTGCGGACAATATCCACCACGTCGCGCAGAATCGCTTCGGCGTCCTCCGGCGACCAGGCCGGGTCGGGGATATCGTAGGCAAAGCCCTCCAGCATTTCGGTCAGCAAATCCACCTTGCCGCGCATGAAGGGAAATTCCACCAGCAGCGACTCTTTGTGGCCCGACTCCATCACCAGCGCAAGGTCAGTCTCTTTGAGCAACTCCGCGTCCACGAGGCGCGTGGCGTGACGCGAAAGATCGAGACCCAGGGCGCGCGCCGCCTCGAGCGCGATACGGAGCGGGGGCTGGCCGGGCGTAGTCCATGTGCCGGCGCTGTTGACGATCCATCCCGCGGCGCGACCGTCGCGTTCGAGTTGACCCCGAAAGGCCTCGGCCGCGATGGGCGAGCGAAATTGGTTGCCGGTGCAAACGAACAGGATGGATGGCATGTTATCCGCGTAGTTGTTTTTGAATGGCCGCCGCCACCGTGCGGACATCTTCATCCGTCATGGTGGGATAGAGCGGCAAGGTCACTTCGCGTCCGCCCGCTTCCTCGGTGACGGAGAGGTCGGTTCGCAAAAATTCGACGTGACCTTCGTAATTTTGGAAATGATGAATGGGCGGATAGTGAATGCTGGTCTGCACGCCCTCGGCTTTCATGCCCTCCATGAACGCCACGCGGTTCGCGCCGCGCGGGAGCAGGACCGGCATGATGTGATGGCACGACACGCCGCGCGCCGCCTGAAACGGGACGCCCACTTCGGGAGTCAGTTCGCTCAACAGGTCGCGATACAGTTGCGTAAGATGGGCGCGGCGTTCGTTGAAGCCGCCGACCTTTTTCAGTTGGGCGCGGCCGACCGCCGAACGAAGTTCGTCAATGCGATAGTTGTAGCCTAGGTCAACCACATCGTAGGTCCAGGCGTGACCCTTGTGGCGGTCCCAGGTGAGGGAGGTCATGCCGTGCGAGCGCAGGACGCGCAATTTATCGGCGAGGGAGTCGTCGTTGGTGGTGACCATCCCGCCTTCGCCGGTGGTCATGTTTTTGTTGGAGAAGAAACTAAAACAGCCGACTTCGCCAAACGTGCCGAGGTGACGTCCCTCCAGCGAGGCGCCGATGGTGTGCGCCGAATCTTCCAGCACGGCCAGGTTGCGCTTCTTGGCGATGTCTAAAATGGCGGGCATGTCGCAGGCGTACCCGGCGTAGTGAACAACCAAAATGGCGCGCGTCTTTTCGCTGAGGCATTTTTCGATGGAGGCCGGGGAGATCGCCAGCCAGTCCTCGCTTTCGATATCCGCAAAGATCGGCGTCGCGCCGGTGTAGCGCACCGCGTTCGCCGTCGCGACGAAGGTCAGCGAGGGGACAATGACCTCGTCGCCGGGGCCGAGTCCGACCGCCATGCAGGCCATGTGCAGCGCGGCCGTGGCGTTGGTCACGGCCAGGGCGTGCTTGGCGCCGGTGAACTCGGCAAACTCCTTCTCGAAGTTTTGCGTCTCCTCGCCCATGCTCAACCAGCGCGAGCGCACCACGCGCAGGACGGCCTCTTCTTCTTCCACGCCAAACGAAATATCCGCCAACGGAACTTTCCAAGCCATGGTCATTCCTCCGGTAAAAAGTCCGCGCGCATTTTGCTGAAGTCCTGCGCGGCTTCCTCGTAATCGTCGGGCCGACCCAGGTCTTTCCAATAGCCTTTGTACGGCAGGTACACCACCTTCTTCTTGGCGGCGATCAATTTCAAGACCAGGTTGGGAAAGTCGAGGTATTCGTTCTTCGGAATGAACTCCAACACTTCCGGCTCGAAGATGTAAATGCCCATGCTCACCATGTAATCGAAGGAAGGCTTTTCGATGTAATCCGTCACGCGCACATCGCCTGCCTCGTGCTGCAACACGCCCAAGTCAATTTTCACTTTGCGTTCATGCGCGGCAATCGTGGCCACGGCCTTCTGCGCTCGATGATACTTCAACAAGTCCTTGAACTTCAAGGTGGTCAGCACGTCGCCGTTCATCACGAAGAAGGTCTCGTCGAGTCCCGGCACAAGCGAAAGCGGTCCCGCCGTGCCGAGCGGTTTGTCTTCGTGACTGTACGAAATGTTCAAGCCGAACTTGCGTCCATCCGAAAAATACGCCTGCAACAACGCCGAGAGATGACCGACCGTCAACACCACATTATTCACGCCGGAGCGTTTGAGTTGCCGCAGCAACACTTCCAGGATCGGCATGTCGTCAATCGGCATGAGCGGCTTCGGCAAAATTTTCGTGTACGGCGCGAGACGCGCGCCTTTGCCTCCCGCGAGAATGACTGCTTTCATACTTTCGCTCCGCTAGAATTCATACTTGCCCACCTTGTACAACTCCAGGTGGGACCGAATCCATTCGATGGTGCGACCCAGCCCCTCATCCAGTGAGAAGCGTGGACTCCAACCGAGCGCGGCGCGCGCTAGTGAGTTATCCGAAATGAGACGCAGCACCTCCGACTTTTCGGGCCGCAACCGTTTCGCGTCCACCTCCACCCGCGCGGGCGAGGCCGTCATCTGAATGATTCGGCCCGCCAGCTCTCCCACGCGGATCTCCGCGCCCGTGCCGAGGTTGAGGGTCTGCCCCTCCGCGCCTGGGACTTCCGCGGCCTTGATGAAACCGTCCACGGTGTCTTCCACATAGGTGAAGTCGCGCGTCGTATCGAGATTGCCGAGGCGGATCGTCTTGCCCGCCAGCGCCTGCGTGATGATCGTCGGAATAACCGCCCGCGCCGACTGACGTGGCCCGAAGGTGTTGAAGGGCCGAACCGTGACGACGGGCAGGTTGTAGGTGAGATAAAAACTTTCGGCGAGTTTGTCCGCGCCGATCTTGCTGGCCGAGTACGGCGACTGTCCCTGGAGCGGATGCGCCTCGTTGATGGGCGCGTAGCGCGCCGTGCCGTAGACCTCGCTGGTGGAGGTGTGGATGAGTCGCCCGACTTTGTTCTGCTGGCAGGCCATCAACGCGTTGAGCGTGCCGATGATATTGCTCTCGGTCACTTCGCGCGGATGGAGGTACGAGTACGGGATGGAGATCAGCGCGCCGAGGTGGAAGAAGATGTCCACTCCCTCGCTGGCCTGCAAAATGGCCGAGGAGTCGCGAATGTCGCCGCCGACGATCTCGATCTGCGCCAGCGTTTCGGGAGGCAGTTGACGAAGCAACCCCGCGTCGCCGCGCGAGTTGTAACGCACAAAAGCGCGCACGCGCGCGCCTTCGGCAAAGAGTCGTTCCACCAGATGACTGCCAATGAACCCGCCCGCTCCGGTGACAAGGACAGTTTTGTTTTGCCAAAAAGAATTCATGGATGGGTTTCCCTTTTCGGCTATTATAGCGTATTCCTCCCTCTCCCGTTTTTTGGGACGGTCGCAGGCCGGGTCGGGGGTGAGGGCCAGGGATAATCCACTCAAAAGGATGATTGTCCTTCTAAAAGGATTGAAAAGAGACGAACAAAATGCTGGCGCAGACGCGGGGTATAATCAGCAAAACTTTCGCGGAGACAGGTTCTTTCACCGGAGGGCCGTATGCCTGATCTGATCGGGAAATCGCTCGGACGCTACCACATCCTCGAACAACTCGGCGAGGGCGGAATGGCCATCGTCTACAAAGCCTACGATACGCGCCTCGAACGCGACGTGGCCGTGAAGGTCATTCGCACCGAAAAACTGACCCTCGAATCCATGGAGCGGACTCTCAAACGCTTTGAGCGCGAAGCCAAAGCGCTGGCGAAACTTACCCATCCAAATATCGTCCCCATCACAGATTACGGCGAACATGAGGGAAAACCGTATCTGGTCATGCCGTATCTTCCCGGTGGGACGTTGAAAGAAAAACTCGGCAAGCCCATCGCGTGGGAGGAGTCTGTCCGCTTGTTGATTCCCATCGCCCGCGCGCTGGCCTACGCCCATGAGCAGGGAATCATCCACCGCGACGTTAAGCCGTCTAACATCCTCATCACCCACTCCGGCGAACCCATGTTGACGGATTTCGGGATTGCGAAGATTCTGCTTAACGATGAAGAGACTGCTGATTTGACGGGAACGGGGATGGGGATTGGAACGCCGGAGTATATGGCTCCGGAGCAGTGGAGAGGGCGCGCTAGCGCGCAATCCGATATTTATTCGTTAGGCGTAGTGCTATATGAGATGGTTACTGGCTGCAAACCATTCGTAGCTAATACACCTGTGGAATTGCTTCTCAAACAGGCCGCCGAGCCTTTGCCATCTCCAAGAATGCTTGTTCCAAATTTACCAGACGCGGTAGAGCATGTGCTATTCAAAGCGTTAGCCAAAGAAGAAGGGGGACGCTATGAAAATGCAGCTGCCTTTGTTGGCGATATGGCAAAAACAGGTCAAGCATTGTTAGAGGGAACAGCAACGAACTTATTAATTGAATCAAAAACAATAGAAATCCCAAAAACTCCAACCGACAAAAGAAAACCTTTTAATTGGGCAAAGGTCGCAGTTCCTATTGTAATCTTAGCATTTATGTACATCCTCCTATTTAGCAACACCCAATCTCAGAAGATAGCGTCAACCACAGCGACCGCACAAGCGTATACATCCACTCAACAAGTCCAGCAATTTTTATTGACAAGTACAGAACAGACCAGGCAGTTTGTACTCACCAGCACGGAACAAAGCCGACAATCCAAGCTCACCACTACTGCGGAATTTCGCAATTCCCAAGCGTCGGCTACTGCTCAACAGCAACAAATACATGAAACAGCTACTGCACAGATTATTCAGAGACAGGCAACAAACGTCGCTCAATCATGTTTGAGCCTTATCGGCATTCCATTGACCGAGATTTGGAATACCATTTATTGCGATCAATTCGATCAGAGCAACGATAATTGGTCCATCGGCCCTATAGATAATGAATACTTATTGGGAGGACACGAAATTGCAAACGGAAAATTACTCTGGTCCATTGAAAAAGCCAAACAGAACTTTACAGCGTGGGAATGGCCGAATAATATTGGCGGACCCTCAACAGACTTTTTCGTGTCAGTAGAAATCAAGAGCGTGCCTACCAACAATAAGCGTGGCGTACCCGGTATATTTTTTCGCGGGGATAATAAATACTATGTATTTGAAGTTGATGACTTTGCTAAAACTTATTTCGTTCTTTTCTGGGATGGTAGCACTTGGAAAGATTTAATTTATGATGCGCATTCCGATTACATTAAACCAAGCGTGGTTAATAGGCTAGCAGTAAAGGGGGTTAGAAATCACCTTGAGTTCTATATCAACGACAAATTAGTGAATACATTAGAAGAAAGTCAAGGCTTAAAAGGCTACTTTGGACTGATATTAGAAATACAAGGCTTTACCGGAACATTTGAGTTCGATAATTTTGTTTTGCGCATTCCATAAAAAGTTGCTGTCTCTATCCTCTTTTCCCTTCAACGGAATAAGCACGAGGGAAAGTTCAAGGCCCCGCGCCCGTCCCCATCTTAAACCACCAACTCGCCGACCACGCACACAAAAACCCCGCGCAATTTGCTCTCGCGGGGTTGGCTTTTTATCTACAACCGATCATACTCCGGCGGCTCGACATCGGGAACCTTCGCCATGGCCGCGGTGAACTTTGCCTGGCTATCCCTCCAACAGAACCCCTTCTCTAACCACGTTCCGAGCCAGCGAAAACCGTTCGCGCTCCATCCGCTCCCATCGTTCCTGCCCAATGACAATCGGGCCAAGCAACACTTCCTTTTCGAGTGAAACGCGCGCCGCCAGCGTGCTGATGGCGTTACTCATCCGCCAGTCCTCGCCACGGACGATTACCAGCACGTCAATATCGGAGTCGGGTTGACCTTCTCCGCGCGCCTTCGAGCCGAACAGAACGAAGCGCGCGATCCGGCCCGGAAAACGCTCGTTCGCGGCGCGCACAAATTCGCGAACCGCGTCCGCCTCGGAATGAGACAATCGCTCTAAAGCCAGTCTGTTTTCTGGGAGGGGTTTCTTCATTCGAGCCTCACCGCAAGTATACCTCGCGAGCAGTGACCAGCGGATTGCTTCGCGAAACGGATAAGCGGATACGGCGCGCGCGTTATCCGCTTATCCGTTTCCTCATCCGCTGGTCATCGTTTGCGAGCGCCAGTAACCTTGCGTTGTAATGCTACTGCTTTGTGAGAGGAATGTCTCACGGCCCCGCGCCCGTCCCCGTCTTAAACCACCAACTCGCCGACCACGCGCTGCACTCCCCCATCGTATTGCACGCCATCACGTGCCAGTAATACCGCTTCCCCGCCAACAGCGGCGTGACCACGGTGTAGCTCGGCGCGGAGAGGGTCGTGATCGAAACATCCAGCACGGGGGAAGCGAAGGAGGTCGTGAAGGATAGTTGCAGTTGATAGTGATCGAAGATCGTTCCGGCAGGGACAGTCACCGCGCGCCAAGTGAGGGTTGGCGTCAGGTCGTTGAGGGTGACGCCATTCCCCGGCGAGACGAGGACCGGCGTCCCGGGCGGGTTGGGGGTGGTGAAACTGGAGGAAGTCCACGCGGTTGTGCCATATGAGCCAATACCGCGTACGCGCCAGTAATACAGTTTGTTGGCGGTCAGTTTGATCGAGGGCTTGAAGGTGGCTGTGTAGGCGCGCGTACTGACCACCGTGGTGGAGAACGAGGAACTCAGCGAGATCTGAATTTGATAGTAACTCGTGCCAGAGATGGACTGCCAAAGGAAGGTCGGTTGCAGGCTGTTGACGCGCACGCCGTCAATCGGCGAAATCAAAACCACGGGCGGCGTGCTTGTGCAAGCGGAAGTGGTCGCGCTGTCCGCGTTGCTGTCGGACGATTCGATCCCGTTCCACAAGGAGCGGACGGTGAACGAATACGTACTGTTGCAATTCAAGCCGGTCACGGTGGCGCTGTCCGTTCCATTCGGGACGGTCTTCACCGCCAGGCCATTGACGTACACCACGTAACTGTCGAGGTTGGCGTCGTCGGTGGAGAGAGTCCAGGTCAGGTTGACGCTGTTCTGCGAGGCGGGGGTCGCGTTCACGTCCGTCGGCGCGGCCGGCCCGATACTGAAATGCCACACCGGGCCAAGAGTCGAACCGAGCGCGTTGGTGGCAGTCACCTGCCAGGAATACGAGCCCGCCGCTTGGGGTCCGAGGTGATACGTCGAGCAGGGAGTCGCGGAGGTCACGTCGAGCGCGCCGCCCCAGATGTGAATCGAGCAAGTCTCGCCGTCCGTCTTCCATGATAACCAGGTGTCGGAGGCGCGCGCTACAATGGCGTTGTCAGCGGGAATCGGATTGGAGGGCGCGCTCGGCGCGGAGGGGCCGCCGGTTCCGTTCGGGACGCTGAGCGGACCGTCGAGTACGTTGCTGTCAATCGAAAACGAAACGCCGCCCCAGGTTTCGGTGTGCGTCCCCGCGTATTGGCGCAGGCGCTGGTGGTTCGGCCAGAGCGAGTTCGAGAGGCAGGCCGCGTTCCACACCGTCGCGTCGGGCCGATACGAAACCGTGCCGGCGTTGCCATACCAGTTCGCCACCCACAGCGCGTCCGGCACGTGCGCGAGTGTCCACCAATCGGTGGGCGCCGAGCCGCACGACGCGCCGTACACGCCCGCGAGATTCCCCATCGCCTGCATTCGCTCCGTCCATCCATTGACAAACGCATTGGCCGCCGCGCGGCAATTCGCGTTGCCCGTGTCGTATGCTTCGAGATCCAAATAAATGACCACGCCCGAACTGTCCGGGTTTGTCAGCCCCAGCGACTGCGCCGCCACAATCGCCGCGTCGGCCTCGGCCAGTCCCTGCGCGTACGAGGTCGCCGCGTTGGAACTCATGCGGTGCGCGTACCCCGAACACGACGCCTGCAACCCAACCCACGTCGGAATGAATCGCCAGCCCTGTGCGCGCAGTTGCGTCAAAAACGACGCACTCAACAGCGAATTCGCGCAGGCCCGCGACACGCCGCCAAAATACAAATTCACCGCGCTGTACGGACTGCCCTCCCACCACGTCTGCATTTGCGCCAGCCCCGCCATCTCGCACTTGTCAAACCCCTGCCCCACATACGCCGTCGTATCCGCGTCCGCGAACGCCGGAGATTTTTCCACCGACAAATTTTCGCGCAACACACTCAACCCATTCGGCAACGGAATCGCGTTCCAGTTGACTCCATCGCGCGTCGACACCAACCTCGTCTCGCGCGTGCATGTGACTGAATTACACGTCCCCGACTGCTCCTCCGCCCAACCGGATTCGGCCCCCGACATGGATACCGCCACCCGTCCCGCTTCAACCTCCACCTGTTGCGGGCCGCGCTCCTCGACTCCGGTCGGCCCGCTGACATTTTCCTCGCGCCACGTCCGGCCTCCATCCCGCGTCACAAAATTGACTCTGCGATCAAAATTAATCCCCGTCGCGAGTTTGAACGACAACCATCCCTGCGACTCGGACTGCCACTCCATAAAAACTTTTGTCACAGGTGAATCCGTGTGCGCCAGCGCGGGCAAATCCAGCGGACGCGTCCGCCACGTCTGTCCGCCATCGGACGTGGACGCCAGCGCGTATCCCCGACGCGAAGCCAGCACGGCCCACCCGCGCGACTCATCGAGGAAATGCGCCGCCTCGATCCCCTCCCCCGGCGTGACGTTCGTCCACTGCGCGCCGTCGTCCTCCGTCCAATAAAGTTGACCGCCAAACAGAACCCACCCCCTCCCCGGCGACACTTGCTGGAAGGCTTGGAGCGAATCAATCGCGGCAATGGACTCTGGCCGCGCCTGCGCGGTCGCTCCGAGGGAGAGGAGGAAAATCGCGAGAAGGAACGTCGCGGTGAGTTTTTGCAGGGAGAAGTTGTTCATGATCATTTTCCAATCAGGTTGTGGTGCGAAACAGGTCATGGTGCGGAATGGCATTCCGCAGACCAAACATTCGGCGGGATACCGTCCCGCCCCACAGGACATCATAACAAAGGCGGGACGCGTCAAACATTGTAGCAAAGTGACAGTCGGTTTGGTAGAATGAGACGAAATCACCAATTACCATTTACCAATTGCGAGGTATCCATGTCAAAATATCGCGTTATGTACTGGAAAGACATCCCCCAATCGTTCACCGTCGAAGGCGAGGGGCGGACGGTGAAGAAGCAACTCTCGCAGGCCGTCCAAAACAAGATTGACGCCTACGCCATGGCCCTCGGCGCGACCTCCACCACCGATTACGCCAAGGAATTCAAACGCGGCGCGTGGATCGAGCGCGAGGGTCCGCCAGAGGAGGTGGCCGAGGCGGTATTGGCGGAATTGGAGGCCGAAGCGGCGAAGATCGAGATACCGAGGAAGGGCGCATGAGTTCATCCCCACTACATTATGGGTTTCTGGATGAATCTGGAACAGTAGGGCGCGAAAAAGGATACAACTATTTTGTGGTCGCTTTAGCCAGCGTAAATCGCCCGCGCGTCCTTGAAGCGCCTATCCGCCGAATTCTGAAAAAAATACAAGAGAAGGTTGGGGCGCGGCGAACTGAAAGCGTCCAAAATGGAAAAGCCCGCCACATTGCGGCTGTTGAAGGAAATAGCGAAGCAGGATATTTCCATTGTAGGTGAGATCGTGGATCAACAGGCAATCCTCAACCCGCCAATAGACGATGAGGAAATATATACAACCGCCGTAACGTGCGCGGTGTATCGCATGGTTGAGAAATATCCATCCGCTCACATTACGATTGACAGTCGGTATACAAAAAACAGTCTCCGCGACAAATTGGAACAAGCGATCCGGGAAGGGATTCGAGACTTACAACATCGGGTGGTTATAATCCGACAGGAAAGTTCCCTGCGCTTCAAAGAGCTGCAAGCAATTGACGCCATCGTTTGGGCGTTCTTTCAAAAATACGAACATGGCGATAGCCGGTTCTATGAAATTATTGCAAACAAAATCGCCGTAGAAGAACTTATCAGCGAAAAAGACTGGCAACCAAACAAATAAAATCCCTCTTTCGAGGGATTTCATTGAGCGGCTCACCCTGGGCTCCGATTTCAGTCTGTCCCGTTCCATTTCAGGAAAAGCTAGGCTGTCCTACGGACAGCCAAAGTCACCAGGCTTTACGATACCGCTTGACTGCATTCTAGCATAGTCGCATTGCCTCGTCAATCAAAGTTTTAGCGAGTAAATTGACATGTCCCACCGCCGACTCATCCTTGACCTGCTCTCCGGCAAAAGGCCAGATCACGCGCCTGCCTTCAGCGGACTGATCCACGTCACCGCAGAAGGACTCTCGGGCGAGGGGCTTTCGTGGCGCGAAGTCCATCACGAGGCGGGCAAGATGGCACGGGCCGCTGCGAGCACGTTCAAGCTGACCGGCCTGCCCTCGGTGACTCTGCCGCTGGATTTGACCGCGCCGGCCGAGGCGCTGGGTGCGGAGTTGGTCTTTTATGGCGAGGAAGAGTTTCAGTTTCCGCAGGTGAGGAGGGTGCTGGTTGAATCTGCCAAAGATATAATCACAGAGAACACGAAGCGCACGGAGATTTTTAAGAAGGGGAGGTTGCCGGTTATTCTGGAGGCGATTCGATTGGCAAGGGAAGAGGCGGGCGAGCAGGCGGTCATTTCGGGGATGATTCCGGGACCGTACACTTTGTTGCTCTACCTGTGCAATCCCGCCAAACTTTTTATCGAGATGAAGAAGGAGCCGCAAGCCGTCCTCGACGCGCTCTTTCATCTTTCATCTTTCATCTCTCATCTTGGCCGCGCCTACCGCGAGGCGGGCGCGAACTTCATCACGATTCACGAGATGGGCGGGTCGCCGGGATTTTTAGGGCCGGCGCGCTATGAGCAGTTTGTTCATCCCGCGCTCAAAGAGTTGATCGCGAACCTGCCTGCGCCGCGCGTGTTGTCGGTGTGCGGCGACGCGACCAAGTCGCTGGGGTTGTTGAATCAAGCAGGGGCGGAGGCGATCTCGCTCGATCAGACAGTGGACATGAGGGCGGCGCGCACCGCGTTATCCGATACGCTACTCTTCGGCAATCTCGACCCGGTCGCGACGCTTTGGCGGGCCGATCGGACCGATGTGGCCTCAGCCGCTTCGAGGACGCGGGAGGCGGGCGTGGACGCGCTCTGGCCGGGGTGCGATTTGGTCCCGTCCACGCCAGTCGAAAATATCCGCGCGCTGATTTCGTAACGGTATTGTCTATTGACTTCGCCTTGCGCGGGTTGTATCATCCCGTAATCGCCAATTTAGAAGAATGAGGAGACGGCTATGGCTGGTAAGTCATCGTCCGCAAAGAGCAAGAACGCGAAGGGAACCAAATCCGCGGCAACGAAGGCCGCGCGCCCCGCGCTGGACGCGAAGCGCCAGGCGAAGATCATGAAGGCGCTGTATGAGATCGCGGACGCAGCCAGCGCGGCGCGCGACATGCAGTCGTTTTACAAGAGGCTGCATAAGATCGTGGGGAAGTTGATGTATGCCGAGAATTTTTTCATTGCGTTGTACGACGAGCAAACCGACCTGATCCACTGGCCCTATCACGCCGACGTGAACGATACAGACGAGGCCTCCTGGTCGTCGCAACCCCGCGCCTCGTTCAAAGGCGGGACGGCATATTTGTTGCAAACCGGCCGGTTGTTTTGGATGAAGCGCGATTATCAGGAGGCGTTGGAATCGGGCGAGTTCCAGCAGGTGGGTTCGATGTCGGCGGATTTCATCGGCCTGCCCTTGAAGGAGGGACGCAAGACCCTGGGCGTCCTCGTCATTCAAAGTTACGACGCGGGGCATACCTACGCAGAACAGGATGTGGAGGTGTTGTCCTTCGTGGCGCAGCATATCGCCACCGCATTGACGCGCGCCCGCGCCCTCGAAGCGGAACGCGAACGCGCCGCCGAACTTGCCATTATCAATAACGTACAGGCGGCGTTGGCCTCCAAACTGGATTTTCAAGGGATCGTCAATTCGGTGGGCGATAAACTGACCGAGATCTTCCACGGCGAAAACGTGGCCATCGGTTTTTTGGATCAAACCAGCCACATAAT
Source organism: uncultured Anaerolineaceae bacterium (assembly GCA_964625215.1). GTDB lineage: Bacteria > Chloroflexota > Anaerolineae > Anaerolineales > Villigracilaceae > Denitrolinea. The sequence continues at coordinate 36,132 of CAZVAX010000005.1, forward strand.
GCAGGTTCCGTATATTTTTGAAAACGGGAAGCGAATCGAAAATTTCGAGTTTCCGTTCGGCGAGAGGAGCCTGGCCTCGCATATTGCGAGGACGCTGCAACCGCTGGTCATCAACTCGGATTTCGATCAGCGCGCGGAGAAATTGGGCGCGCGTTCTGTGAGCGACGCCCCGAACCCGAAATCGTGGCTGGGCGTGCCGATTGTAATGAACGGCAAATTCGTCGGCGGGTTTACGCTCCAGAATTGGGATCACGAGAACGCCTATACCGATTCGCACGTGCGCCTGCTGCAAACGCTGGCGGGCAGTTTGGGCGTCGCGCTCGAAAACGCGCGTCTCTTCGATGAAACCCAGCGCCTGCTCAAAGAGACTGAACAGCGCGCCGCTGAACTGGCGATCATCAACAGCGTTCAGCAGGGATTGGCGTCCAAACTCGATATGCGCGCCATCTACGAACTGGTGGGCGACAAGGTGAGCGAAATCTCCGGCTCGGAGATCGTGGTCATCAACACCTGGAGCAGAGAAGACACCATCCGCTACGAGTACATCCGTGAGAAGGGCGAGCGCATCGGCTCGATCGAACGTCCCTCCTCGCCTCTCAACCTGGCCATCCGCCCCACTCTCGAACGCGGCGAAACCATCCTGTGGAACAGCGGCATGGCGGAGCGCATCCGGGAGTTCGGTCACAGCCTGCCCGCCGGGGAATTGCCCCTCTCCGTGTTGATCGTCCCTTTGCGAACTGGCGACCATATCAACACCTCCATCTCCCTGCAAAACACCAGCCGCGAAAACGCCTTCACCGAAGCGGACGTGCGCCTGCTCGAAACGTTGGCCTCCAGCATGGGCGTCGCGCTCGAAAACGCCCGTCTCTTCGACGAAACCCAGCGCCTGCTACAAGAGACCGAGCGCCGCGCCGCCGAAATTGCCACGGTCAACACGGTGGGCAGCGCCCTCTCCGGCGAGTTGAAACTCGACGCGCTGATCGAGTTGGTCGGCGAGCAGATCCGCCGCGTCTTTCGGGCCGACATCGCCTACGTGGCCCTGCTCGACGAAACCGCGCAGACCGTCAACTTCCCCTACACCCACGGCGAGACGCTCGCTCCCCTGCCCCTCGGCCAGGGACTCACCAGCAAGATTCTCGAAACCGGCCAGCCCCTGCTCATCAACCGCGATATCGGCAAGCGCCGCGCCGAATTGCACGCCACCCAGGTGGGAATCGAAGCGCGCTCCTACCTCGGCGTGCCGATCTTCGTGGGAGCGAAGGCCGTGGGCGTGGTCAGCGTGCAAAGCACGCAGGCCGAAAACGCCTTCGACGAGAATCACCAACGGCTGCTCGGCGCCATCGCCGCCAACGTGGGCGCGGCCCTGCAAAACGCGCGTTTATTCGAGGAGGTTCAAACCCGCAACCGCGAGATCACCGAAGCCCTCGAATACCAGACCGCCACCAGCGAAATCCTGCGCGTGATCGCGCAATCTCCCACCGACATCCAGCCCGTGTTGGACGTGATCGTGGAAAACGCGCGCCGGTTGTGCAACGCCAACATGTCCGCCGTCTATCGCACGGACGGGGAAACGGTGTACGAAGTCGCCTCCAGCGACGTGTCTGTGGACGTGCTGGAAACCGCGCGCGAAGTGTCGAGCCAAACGTATCCCGCGCCGCTCCGCCGCGACAGCGTCCTGTCGGCCCGCGCCATCCTGGACCGCGCCATTGTCCACATTCCAGACATGGAACACGCCCCCGACCTGCCCGAAAAAACGCGCCGTTACGTGGAGGCCAAGATCCTCAACAGCGTCCTCCAAACGCCTTTGATCCGCGAAGGCGAAGCCATCGGCGCCATCGGCGTCGGCAAACGCGACCCCGCGCCTTTCACCGAAAAGCAGATCGCGCTGATGCAAACTTTCGCCTCGCAAGCCGTGATCGCCATCGAAAACGTGCGCCTCTTCAACGAAATCCAACAGCGCAACGCCGAGATCACCGAAAACCTCGAATACCAGACCGCCATCAGCGAAGTGTTGCGCGTCATCGCCTCCTCGCCCACCGAAATCGAACCCGTACTGGACGCCATCTCAGAGAGCGCGCTCAAGTTATGCGGCGCAAACTTCAGCGCGGTCTACAACTACGACGGCAAAACGCTCGATATGACCGCGCTCAAAAATTTCACCCCGCAAGCCACGGAGGAAATTCAACGCGAGTACCCGCGTCCGCTCACCCGCGACGGCGGCTACTCCGCCCGCTCCATCCTCGACAAAAAAGTGATCCACGTCACCGACGCGCTCAACGACCCCGACGTCCCCGAAGCCACGCGCCCGCTCGTCGCCTCGCTCGGATTCCGCAGCGGACTGTGGGTTCCCATGCTGCGCGAAGGCAACGCCATCGGCGCGTTCTGTGTGGCGCGTCCCGAAGCCGGCGCGTTCGACGAGAAGAAAATCAAACTGCTCCAGACCTTCGCCGATCAAGCCACCATCGCCATCGAAAACGTGCGCCTCTTCACCGAGACCCAGCGCCTGCTCAAAGAGACCGAGCAGCGCAACGCCGAACTTGCCGTCATTAACAGTATTCAAACCGGATTGTCGAGCAAGTTGGAAATGCAAGCCATCTACGATCTCATTGGCGATAAAATTCGCGACATTTTCAACGCCGAGAGTATTGCCATCAACTCATACGACTCCGAACAAGATCGTATCGGCACTCCTTACCTGTGGAGTCAGGGCAGGAGACTTCCGAACGAAGAGCCCATCCCATTAAGCGAGGCGCCGTTACGCCGATCCCTCGTGAATTCGCGTAAGCCCTGGATGATCAATCAAAACCTCGCCAGTATCACTGAGACGCACAACACCCAACCCGATGAACGCCTCGGGCGTTGGCCCAAATCGGGCATCGGCGCTCCAATCATCGCGTCTAATAAAGTGATCGGCATCATCCAAATCGCGAATATGGAGCGCGAGAACGCATTTACGGATACAGATTTACACCTGCTCGAAACGATAGCCAACAGCATGAGCGTCGCGCTCGAAAATGTCCGTTTATTCAACGAAGCGCAGGAAGCGCGCGCCCAAGCCGAGCAGGCCAATGAAGCCAAGAGTTCCTTCCTAGCCACCATGAGCCACGAGATCCGCACCCCCATGAACGCCGTCATCGGCATGAGCGGACTCCTGCTCGACACGCAACTGAACCCCGAACAACACGACTACGCCGAAACCATCCGCTCCTCCGGCGACTCGCTCCTCAACATCATCAACGACATCCTCGACTTCAGCAAGATCGAAGCCGGAAAAATGGACATCGAATCCGCGCCCTTCGACCTGCGCGACTGCGTCGAATCCGCGCTGGACCTCGTGGCGGCCCGCGCCGTCGAAAAAGGACTCGAGACCGCCTACCTCTTCGAAGGCGACATCCCCGCCTCGATCAAAGGCGACGAAACCCGCCTGCGCCAGATCCTGCTCAACCTCTTGAGTAACGCCGTCAAGTTTACGGAGAAGGGGGAGGTGGTGCTTACAGTGTCACGTGAACCAGTGTCAGGTGTCAGGTCAAGCAACGTGACACCGGAACACCTGACACCTGATACGTTACGCTTTAGCGTGCGCGACACCGGCATCGGCCTCAGCCCCGAAGGCATGAGCCGCCTCTTCCAATCCTTCTCCCAAGCCGACTCCTCCACCACGCGCAAATACGGCGGCACGGGACTCGGCCTCGCCATCAGCAAACGCCTCGCGGAAATGATGGGCGGAACGATGTGGGCCGAAAGCGAAGGCCCCGGCAAAGGCGCCACCTTCTCGTTCACCATCGCCGCGCCCCTCGCCGACCTGCCCGCGCCCAAACGCCGCGACTACTCCGGCCTCCAACCGCAACTGCAAGGCAAGCGTATTCTCCTCGTAGACGACAACGCCACCAACCGCCGCATCCTCCAAACGCAGGCCGCCAAATGGGGTATGACCGTCCTCGACACCGGCGACCCACGCGAGGCCCTCGGCTGGATTCAAAACCGCGAAGCCTTCGACCTCGCCATCCTCGACATGCACATGCCCAACATGGACGGCCTGCAACTCGCGCAGGAGATTCGCAAACACGCCTCCCTGCCGCTCGTCCTCTTCAGTTCCCTCGGACGCCGCGAAGTGGGCGACCATGCCGACCTGTTCGCCGCCTACCTGACCAAGCCCATCAAACAATCGCAACTCTTCGACACCCTGGCCGGACTCTTCGCGACCTCCCAACCGCGCGACGCGACTCCCGCCCCGGCCCCTTCGACAGGCTCAGGACAAAGCCGCCTCAAACTCGACCCCGGGCTGGGCGCGCGTCACCCGTTGCGAATCCTGCTCGCGGAGGACAACGCCGTCAACCAGAAATTGGCCCTGCGCCTGCTGGAGCAAATGGGCTACCGCGCCGACGTGGCCTCCAACGGACTCGAAGCCGTCGAATCGGTGGAGCGCCAAACCTACGATGTGATTCTGATGGACGTGCAAATGCCCGAAATGGACGGCCTCGAAGCCACGCGCCGCATCCGAAACCTAACAGGTCTCGGAGACCTGTTAGGTTTGAAACGCCAACCCCACATCATCGGCCTGACCGCCAACGCCATGCAAGGCGACCGCGAACTTTGCCTCGCCGCCGGAATGAACGATTACGTCGCCAAGCCCATTCGCGTGGAAGAATTGGTGGAGGCGTTGGGGAAAGTAAAAACGTAGACACGTACACACGTAGACACGTTACCTGTGTACGTGTGTACCTGTATACCCTCACTAGGAGAACCATGACCAACATCATTGACCCCACCGCCTTCGCGAATCTAAAATCCATGGCCGGCGCGGACTTTCTGCCGGAACTGATCGCCACCTTCCTCGACGACGCGCCGCAGTTGATTCGTCAACTCCACGACGCGCTGGACGCGAACGACGCGGAGTCGTTTCGGCGCGCGGCGCACTCGCTCAAGTCGAACGCGGCCACGTTTGGGGCGCTGGAACTTTCGGGGTTGGCGCGGGAGTTGGAAATGATCGGGCGGGAGAACAAACTCGGAGAGGGCCGCGCCCGCCTCGGGTCGTTGGAAGAAGCGTACGCGTCCGCCGCGCAGGCGCTGAAAGAGATGTCCGCATGAAAACGTCGCATCCCTCCGGCCGCATCCTTGTCGTGGACGATAACAAGGTCAACCGCGTGTTGTTGGCGCACAACCTCGAACAGCAGGGACACACGGTGGAGGCCGCGGAAAACGGAAGGCTGGCGCTCGAAAAGTTGCGCGGCGGAAATTTCGATCTTGTCCTGCTCGACATCGAGATGCCGGAGATGAACGGCTACCAGACTCTTGAAGCCTGCATGGACGATGTGACGCTGCGCGACGTGCCGGTGATTATGACCTCCTCGCTCGACGAACTCGAAAGCGTGGCGACGTGCATCGAGTTGGGCGCGGAGGATTACCTGGTGAAGCCGCTCAACCCCACGTTGTTGAAGGCGCGCGTGAACGCCAGCCTCGAAAAGAAGCGCCTGCGCGACCAGCAACGCAAACTTTTCCGCACCTTCGCCACCGAACAGGTGGCTGACCAACTTTTGCGCGAGGGCTTCTCGCTGGGCGGCAAGCATGTGACCGCCTCGGCGCTGTTCGCGGATATTCGCGGCTTCACCACCATTTCGGAGTCGCGCGAGCCGGAGGAGATCATCGAACTGCTCAACGATTATTTCGCTCTGACCTTCGACGCCATCGTGGGCCACGGCGGGACGGTGAACCAGATCGAGGGCGACGGGCTGATGGCCGTCTTTGGCGCGCCGGTGTTCGCGGAAAATCATCGCGAGCAGGCCGTGCGCGCCGCGCTGGAAATGCAGGAACTGTTGGTGGGCTTCAACGAACAGCAGGCCGCGCTCGGCAGGCCTACGATCTGGATCGGCATCGGCGTCGCCTCCGGGCGGATGATCGCCGGCTACGCCGGAACGCAGCACCGCGCCACCTACACCTGCGTGGGCGACACGGTGAATATCGCGGCGCGCATCGAGGACCACACGCGCGTCGTCGAGCGCCCCATCCTCATTGACGAGGCCACCCGCGAGGGCCTGCCGGAGGATATTTCCGTCGAGGCGCTCGGGCCGGTTCTCTTCAAAGGCAAACGCCAACCGATTCACGTTTTCGCGGTGGGTTGACTCCGCGTCATTGCGAGGGCGATCTTCCCGAAGCAATCACCGCGCCCACGAGGGGATCGCTTCGTCGGAACAACCACCCTCCTCGCAATGACAGAGGCAATTGAAATTCGCGCAGATGAGCGGAAACCTTTTACCTCCCGTTTACATCTCCTGCATCAAATCGCAATCGGGGGCGAATAACATGGCGTACAATGAAAGGAATCCGCCATGAAAAAATCCGCCCACATCCTCCTCGTCTGCCTGTGCATCCTCGCGCTCTTGGGGTGCAACGCGCTCGACCTCGCCGCGCCCACCTCCACCGTCGCGCCGAGCGCAACATTCACGCCCACGCCCTCGTCAACGCCCACGCCGCCGTTCCATCCCAACATCATCTTCATCCTCACCGACGACATGGCCTACGCCGACCTCCAGTACATGCCAAAGACAATGGAATTGCTCGGCAAAGGCGGCATGTCCTTCGACCAGTTCTTCGTCAGCATGGCATTGTGTTGCCCGTCGCGGGCGTGCATCCTGCGCGGACAGTATCCGCACAACACGCAGATCACCGGCAACATCGAGCCGGATGGCGGATTCAATAAATTCCACGATCTCGGCCTGGAAGAATCCACGGTGGCGGTTTGGCTGCAACAGACGGGTTACAACACCGCGCTCTTCGGAAAGTATCTCAACGGCTATCCCGGCAACATGGGACGCGCCTACGTTCCGCCCGGCTGGAGCGAGTGGTACAGTTCGGCGCGCGGCGACGCCTACGAGGAATACAACTACACCCTCAACCAAAACGGCCAGTTGGTGGATTACGCCCACGAGCCGGACGATTACGGCACCGACGTGTACGCCCGCCTCGCCATGGACTTCATCGGGCGCAGCGCGCAATCCGGCGCGCCCTTCTTCGCCTACATCTCGGTCTACGCGCCGCATGGACCGGCCACGCCTGCGCCGCGTCACAACCGCCTCTTTCAAGAGGTAAGCCTGCCGCGCACGCCCTCCTTCAACGAGGAGGATGTCAGCGACAAGCCGGAGAGCGTCCGCAACAACGATCCGATGAACGAGGAAGAGATCGCCCGATTGGAGCGCACGTACCGCAGACGCCTCCAATCCTTGCAAGCCGTGGATGAAATGATCGCCAATCTCGTGGCGCAACTCGAGTCGCTCGGCGAACTTGACAACACTTACATCTTCTTCACCTCCGACAACGGCTACCACCTGGGCGAACATCGCCTGCGGCAGGGAAAGAACACGCCCTACGAAGAGGACATCCGCGTGCCCCTCCTCGTTCTCGGCCCGGACATCGAAGCGGGCTCCACCGTGGACGCGCTGACCGGCAACATTGACCTCGCCCCCACCTTCGCCGAACTGGCCGGGATCACCCCTCCCGATTTCGTGGACGGACGCTCGCTCGTCCCCTTCTGGCGCGGCCAACCCACCCCCCAATGGCGCGACGCCTTCCTGCTCGAGCGCGGACCGCAAAACAGAATCGTCTCCGTCAACTTTACGTCCACCCCTGCCCCCACCGGCCTCGAACAACCCGATTCCCCCTCCGACCTCGGGCCGGCTCCCAACTACATCGGCCTCCGCGCCGCCAACTACACCTACGTGGAATACTCCAACGGCGAGATCGAACTCTACGACCTGCGCGCCGACCCCTACCAACTCACCAACCTCGCCCTCACCGCCGACCCCTCTCTGCTTGCCATGCTCCACGCCTGCTCGAAATGTTGAAGCGCTGCGCGGCGGAGTCGTGCCGCAGCGCGGAAATCCAATCGTGACGATCCATCAGAAACCAGGTTTCTCGCAGAAACCTGGTTTCTGGCATAATTGCCTCGTGAAACTGCCTCGCCTTTCCGCTCCCCTCCTCCTCTTCCTCGTCACCCTCCTCGCCTACGCGCCGCTCGTCCCCTTCACCGGCTTCTACTGGGACGACTGGCCCTACGCTTGGATCGCGCGCTTCCTCGGCCTCGCCGAATTCATCCCGGCCTCCGCGCAATACCGTCCCTTCCTCGCGCCCAACTATATGCTGACCATCGGCCTGGTCGGGACGAATCCCCTCGCCTGGCAACTCCTCGCCCTCCTCGTCCGCTTCCTCACCGGACTATCAGCCTGGTTCGCCCTCATCGGGGTTTGGCCGGCCCGCCCGCGACTCGCCCTCACCGCCAGCCTGCTCTTCCTCATCTTTCCGGGGTACAGCCAACAGTGGGTCGCGGTGACGCACGTCAACCAGGAACTCATCCCCCTCCTCTGCTACCTGCTCTCCTTCGGACTCACCGCCCGCGCCATGCGACACGAATCAAAATTCTGGCGCTTCACCCTCCCGGCCCTCCTCCTCCAAATCATCGGCATCTTCCAAACCGAATACTTTTTTGGAATGGAAGTCTTCCGCTTCTTCTTCATCTGGGCCATCGCCTCTGAAAGAACAAAAGGTTTTCGCCCGCGCTTCTTCCACACTCTCAAACGTTGGTGGCCCTACCTCCTCATCTGGATTGCGAACGCCGGATGGCTGTACTACTTCTACAAATACGGCGCGTACCAAAGTTACGCCATCGCCCCCGGCGAGACTGCCGTCGCCACAAGCGCCACCCTCTCCAGCCTCCTCCAAGCCTGGGCCGACGCGCTCCTCAAAGCGGGAGTCGTTTCGTGGACGCTCGTCTTCAGCCAGTTCACGCAAGTCTTCCCCGGCGCGTCGGGTTGGATTGCAATCGGTTTAATGGTCGCGGCGTTTGGGTTGATGATGTACGCACGTATACAGGTGCACACGTACACACGTACACACACGCCAGCGGACACGGAACACGAAATACGGACTCTGCCGCCTGATACCCGGAACGTGAAACCTGAAACCTCGTCACCCGCCACCCGTCACCCATCACCCAACTACCAAACTACGCAACTACCCAACTACCTAACTCCTAACTTCTATCTCCTACCAATTTTCACTGGTTTAATTGGTGCCCTCGCCGGTCGCCTCCCCTCCTGGCTGGGCGGACTGCCTCTCACGCTCCAATCGAGTTACGACCGTTTCATGGTTTCGATGATGTTCGGCGCGGCGTTGATGCTCGCGGGCCTGCTCGAACTCTTCGCATACGCGCCGGGGATATTCGGGCGGAAGGCTCGAAGTCAGGAGACTTCGGAGTCCGGGCGCAATTGGGCGCACGCGATCTTTGCCTCGCTGTTGATCGCGCTGGCGGTGGGAAGTCAGTTCCTGAGCGGCAACGTCTTTCGGCGCGACTGGGAGGGCCAGCGCGCGTTGTATTGGCAATTCGCCTGGCGCATCCCGGCTCTCGAACCGGGGACGATCATCTTCACCAAAGAGATGCCCCTCGACTACGAGACCGACCTCTCGATGACCGCGCCGCTCAACTGGATGTACGCGCCCGATTACCAACGCGGACAAGACCTGCCCTATGTTTTGCTCTACACCGAAAAGCGCCTCGGCGGCGTGACCCTGCCGGACCTCGAACCGGATACGCCCATCCTCGTCCCCTATCGCACCGTGACGTTTCGCGGCTCGGTTGGAAAATCCATCACGGTTTACGCGCCGCGAGGCGGCTGTTTGCGCGTGCTCGACCCGTTGTACGCGAACGCGGAGGTCTACGCCCGCGAGCCGCGCGCGCTGACCGACCCGATCGCGGCCTCCAACCCGTCGCGCATCCTCGTCGAGGCGCCCGCGCCGGAGATGCCGGAGCGGCTTTTTGGGCCGGAGCCGGAGCATACGTGGTGCTACTTCTACGAGAAGGCGGAGTTGGCGCGCCAGGTTGGTCATTGGGACTTGGTCATTACACTCAACGAAGAAGCGGCGCGTCTGGGTTACGCCGCGCAGGATGCCTTCGAATGGTTGCCGTTCATCGAGGCCTACGCGCGACGAGGCCGCTTCGAGGAGGCCGAACGGTTGACCCGCCTCGCGCTGGATTCGGAACCGCGTCTTCGCAAGGGGTTGTGCCAGGTTTGGGGGAGAGTCCGCTTGGAGGCGGGCGCGCCCGCTCAGGGTCAAGAAAGAAGCGAGGCGATGTTGGTTTGGCTGGAATGCAGGCCGTGAGTCCCGTTTCCGATTCCCCCCACAAATCGGCTATCCGAAGTTGCTTGACGCTTCAAAGCGGATGTGCTACCATCGCGCAATACTTTGTCAGGAGAAACATATGTTGAAAAAATATTCGCTGGCGCTGGTCTTGCTCATGGCGATTTTGCTTTCATCGTGCGAGATGCCCTATCGGGGACAGCAACCGGCAGTGACGCCCAGCCCCACCTCGCGCTTTGCGGCCACGCTGCCCGGTAATATGGACATGGTGGAAAGTTTTGCCACAGGAACCGCGCTCGCGCAGACGGCCGCGGCGGGCGGAACCATCCTGCCCAATGCTGTGACGAGTACGCCTGTTGGTGGGACGCCGATCACGCCGGACGCGCAGGCCACTACGGCTGTCGCCCCGAACACGCAGATCACTTTTACTCCGGCTGTGGGCGCGCCGACCACTGCGGTCGCGCCGCCAACATCCGCCGCGGCGACCTCCACGCCTGTTCCTGTTGGTTTTCGGCCCGCCACGTACACCCTGCATAGCGGCGAGTTTGTGTATTGCATCGCGCGCCGGTTCGATGTGGATCCGACCGAGATCGAGACGCTGAATGGGCTTGCTTCCGGCGAGATCGTTTACGCCGGCACGGCGCTAAAGATTCCGCAAACCGGCTCCTTCCCCGGCGACCGCGCCCTGCGTTCCCACCCGACCACGTACACGGTCACATCATCCAATGAGACGTTCTATAGCATTGCCTGTCTGTTCGGCGACGTGCGCCCGGAGGCAATTGCCCAAGCCAACGGCATGTCGGTGGATGCGGCGCTGCCGGTCGGCAAGACGCTCAACATCCCGTAGTGATCTTCCGTGTCGTTGACGCCCAGGTGATGAGCCTGGGCGTTTTTTGCCCTGACCCCCAGCCCCTCTCCCTGGTCTCGATACGGCCTCGAACGTCACTCGGCCTACTCGACCAGCGGGAGGAGAGGAGAGTTGTAAAATGCCTTTTGAGTTGCTCCGTTCGGAAGTGTTGTTGAAGGGACGCGCCTTCGCCATCCGCCGCGATTGGTTGAAGGCGCCGGATGGCCGCGAGACGAAGTTCGATATCATCGAGCATGGCGGCTCGGTGGTGATCGTGCCGTTGGACGCGCAGGGAAATCTGTTGTTCGTGCGGCAGTATCGTCACGCCGCGGGGCAGGACCTGCTCGAACTCCCCGCCGGAACGCTGGATGAGGGCGAGGATCCGGATGTGTGCGCGGCGCGCGAGATCCGCGAGGAGACCGGCTACGCGGCCGGCAAGTTGGAACGCCTCGGTCAGTTCTACCTCGCGCCGGGATACTCCACCGAGTTTATGGTGGTGTATCTCGCCACCGACCTGCGGCACGATCCGCTCGAGGCCGACGCGGACGAGTTCCTGAGCGTGGAGCGGATTCCCGTCGCGCAAGCGCTGGAGATGGCGCGACGCGGCGAGGCGCCGGACGCCAAGACAATGGCGGCGTTGTTTCTGTGCCAGGGACGATTGGAAAAGGGGTCTTGAAATTTTTGGTGGACACTTCAAACCTTCGTTGGTATAATCCCGCCGTCCCAAATGGAGAGGTCGCGTAGTTTGGTTTAGCGCGCACGCTTGGAAAGCGTGTAACCCAAAAAGGTTCGCGGGTTCAAATCCCGCCCTCTCCGCCAGTAACGCAAAACCCAGGTTTCTTGGAGAAACCTGGGTTTTGTATTTTTTCGTTACGGCGTCAGCGTCGCCTCAGGCGGGACGGGTTCGCCCGCGTAGACGATCAGCCCATTCGCCTGATCGAAGGTGGGATGACCGAGGGGGATGTTCTCGGTCAACATGAAGGTTTGATAGAGGACCGAGTCGGCCCACACGCCTCCGCCCAGGATGTCGTTGCCTTTGGCTTGTTTTGCCGACTCGCGTTGCGAACCGGCCAGGATGCCCGCGTACGCGGTCAGGTCGAGGCCGCCCAAGTCCGGCTTGAAGGCATCGTTGTGACAAGATGTGCAGGAAAGCGACCCGGCAAACCACAACTGCGATTCACTAAACAGCGGGGCGATATCGGAAGCATATGCGCCAAGACAGGGCGCGCCGTTTGCGTCGGTAAATTCAAAGGCCTCCGTTTCGGGGTAGCCCGCGTCCACCCACGCGCCGAGCAAATCCATGGCGCGTACCTGGCACTTATTGAACTCGCCCGCGCCTTCCACCTTCGGCGCGGAGGAAAGACGCGCCGCAGAAAGGGTGGGAACGGGCGTCCCGTCGAAGGACATGGCGGCCTGTTGGCAGGAGAGATCGAAACCGCAGGAACTCACAAGAATGAACAACAACCATACCACCATCAACACAGCAAAACCGACCAACACGCCATACATAATCTTCTTGAAATCATCCATGGTTTCCTCCTATGGCGCGGGCGCGGCTATGGCGCGCAGGAAATTGACAATGTCCCAGCGCTCGCTCACAAATAGATTTTCATTCAGGGCGGGCATGCGCCCCTCGATGCCGAACGTGATGGTGAGGAACAGCGCGCCGTCGCTCTTGTCCTGGACAACCGGCAGGGTCAAGTTGGCGGGCAGGTAGGGACGGAGCAGATTCCCCACCGGACCGCGGCCATCGTATTTTTCGCCATGACACATCTGACAATGGATGGCGTAGAGTTGCGCGCCGCGCGCCACAGACGCTTCATCCGCCGGGACGGGGTTGGCGGGCGCGCCCATACCGGGGATGTAGGCCGGCCCCTCGACGGGAATCGAACGCGCCGGAACGGGCAGGGGTTCCTCCTGGTTGCTGAACGAGGGTTGCAGGCCCATGAAACTCACCCACTGAATCTTGATCACATCGTAGGAGAAGAGCATCAAGGCGCCTGCCAGCAAAACCAGGATGGAAAAAACGACAAGGAGTTGTTTGAGTAGTCTCATAGGTGTTGCGCCTCTGTAAATTGCACGGACTCAGCGCCCAGTTTCTTCAAAGCCTCGGTAAGTTTGGTCTCCTCCTCCGGGGAGCACTCGATCAGGATGGCGATCTTGCCGTCGCTGATCTCCGGCACATAATGCAAGGGGCGATAGTTCGGGAAGAGACTGTCCAGGAACACGCCGAGGAAGGTGGAGAGCAACATGCCGAGCATGGTCATTTCGAAGATGACGATCACCGCCGGAGGGACGGGCGCGAAGGGTTGCCCGTTCACCTGGATGGTGTACATGTTCGGGGTGATGAAGGCCAGCGCCACACCGGTGAGAAAACCGAGCATCGCGCCGCCCATCGCCAGGCGCGGCACGTTCGTCCACTGGTGCGGACGGCCGAGCATGGCTTCCGTCACCGGGATGCCGGAGATGACGTTCATGCAGTCGTCGCGAACGCCGAGGTGGCGGAGCTGTTCGATGGCATCCGCGGCCGGCTCGAGGTCCGAAAAGACCGCCAGGAGGGATTTTTGTTCAGTCATTGCGGCCTCCTATTCCAGATCGCTGACGGTGACAACCGTCTCGCGTCCGAACTTCTTGAGGGAGTGGGCCATCTGGCCTTCCTGCACTTCCCAAACCGGGATGAGGGGAATCAAGCGGGAGGCAAGCATGTAGAGCAGGATGAAGAAAGCCACTGTGCCGATGCCCATGGGAACTTCGATGCCGGGCTTGTAGAGTCGCCAGGTGAAGGGCATGCGGTTGATGGTGACCGAGATGGGGATGATAATGTAACGCTCGAACCACATGCCCACGTTGATGAGCATACCAACCGAGCCGACCAGCCAGGGAGTGGAACGCCATTTCTTGTTCCACAAGATCGCCCAGGGAATTGCCACGTTGAAGATCAGCATGGCGAACCACATCCAGCCCATCGGACCGGCTTCGTGCCAGTGGAGTAGGGTCTTCGTCCACTTGTCGCCGCCGTACCATTGCACGATGTAATCGTTGAAAAAGAAGTAAGCCCAGGTCATGGAGATGATGAGCATAAGCTTGCCGATGGCCTCGAAATGTTCGGGACGGATGAAGTACTTCATGTTCTTCATCGTGCCGCGCACTACGCCCAGCACCAGCACGACCGCGCCCATGCCGGAATGCAACGCGCCGACCACGAAGTACGGGCCGAAGATGGTGGAAGACCAACCGGGGCGGGTGGCCATGGCAAAGTCCCACGAAACGATGGTGTGGACCGAGAACATGACCGGAATGATGGCGAACGCGAAGATGTTCATGGCGTTGCGCAGGTGAGTCCATTCACCTTCGGCGCCGCGGAAGCCGAGCGCCAGAACTTTATAGAAGGTTTTGCGCCAGCCCGTTGACCTGTCGCGCGCCATCGCCATATCGGGGATGAGCGGCAGGAAGAGATACATCGTGGAGGAGAGCAGGTAGGTGGTGATCGCCAGCAAGTCCCACGAAAGAGGCGAGTGGAAGTTCGGCCACAGTCCGCGCTGGTTGGGGTAGGGCATGAGCCAGTACGAGAGCCAGACGCGTCCCATGTGCATGAAGATGCTGAAGCCAGCCTGCACCAAGCCGAAGGTGGTCATCAACTCCGCGGCGCGCGTGAACGGGCGGCGGAACTCGGCCTTGAAGACGCGCAGGATGGCCGAGATGAACGTGCCTGCGTGGCTGATGCCGATCCAGAACACGGTGTTGACCAGGAAGATGCCCCAGTAATCGGGACGCATCACGCCCGCCAGTCCCTGGCCTTCCATGATGAGGCGATACCAGTCCACGCCCAGACCCAGGAACGAGATGGCGGCGAGGATCGCGGCCACCACCCAGAACTTCCATGAAGTGGCGTGCATGGACTCCATCACCATGTCGTTCATCTGGCCGCGCGGCATGGGGTCGAGCATCAAGTGTTGCTCGCGGAGTTGCGCCTCATGATCGTGGCCGTGACCGGAGTGTGTTTGTTTGTCGGTCATCACTGCCCTCCTACGAGATAAGTCACGCGCGGGAGCGTGCCGAGTTCTTCCAGGTGGTGGACGCCGTGTCCCGAACGCGCCAGTTGCGAGACGAGACTTTCGGGATCGTCCACGCGCCCGAAAACGATGGCGTCCGCCGGGCAGGCTTGCGCGCAAGCGGTGGTGAACTCGCCGTCAGCCACTTCGCGTCCCTCGGATTTGGCTGTATCCTGCGCCTTGTGGATGCGCTGGATGCAGAACGTGCATTTTTCCATGATGCCGCGGCGTCGGACGGTCACATCGGGGTTGAACTGGTTCTTCAGCGTGGCGACGGCGGAAAAGACGCGCTCGTCGTTGTAATCGAACCAGTTGAAGGCGCGCACCTGGTAGGGGCAGTTGTTCGCGCAGTAGCGCGTGCCCACACAACGGTTGTACACCTGCACGTTGATCTGCTCGGCCTGCGAATGCACCGTGGCAAACGCTGGGCAGACCGGCTCACAGGGCGCCTTGCCGCATTGCTGGCAAAGCATGGGTTGATAGTGGGTCATCTTCACTTCGGGATACTCGCCCTCCCAGAAGCGTTCCACGCGAATCCAGTGCATCGAGCGGCCATAGCCGGCATCCTTCTCGCCCACGAAAGCGATGTTATTTTCCATCGCGCAGGCCACCACGCACGCCTGACAGCCGGTGCAAATGTCCTGGTCAATAACCATGCCCCATTTGCCCGAGGCTTCTTCCACAAGGGCGCCTTTCGCGCCCACAACATTGAGATCAATCATACGTCGCTCCTCTATCCTAAAGGATGCTGCGCTAATGCTCGCCCATGCCTTCGCCATAGACGCCGATCTTGCTTTCCAAGCGCGAAAGGACTTGCGTTTTGCCGGTCTTGACGATCTTGACTTTCATCAGGGCAAAGGCCAGGTCGCCGGCCTCGTTGAACGCGTCGCCCAATAGATCGGCGGGATTGACTCCCCGCCCGGCCGCGAACTGACCGTAGGCGGTGTGGCCCTGCCCGAAGGGAATGGCGATCGTGTCCGGACGAATGGCCGGATACTTGTACACGGGCGCTTCCACCTCCCCGGCCGCGCTCTGGATCTTGATCACGTCATCGTTTTCCAAGCCGAGTTCGTGCGCGGTTTCGGGGTTGATCTCCACCCACGTGTTCCACATGACGGTGGTGGTCGGGTCGGGCGTTTCCTGCAGCCAGGGTTTGTTCGCGCCCGCCTCGGCTAGAGTCGGCGAGACGAAGGGGAGGAGGTAAAACTCCCCTTTCGCGAACTCCGGTTCCTTTATGTCCAGCGCGCCGATGGCCGGTTTGGGAGTCGCGAGCGCGTTGGCGGTTTGCCACCACCCGCCGTATTGTTGGAAGTAGGCCATAAAAGTGTTGATCTCCGGAGCGGCAAAGAACCCTCCCGTCACCGGCACGAACGGAACGAGTTTGCTTTTCACGAACTCGTACTCGTCCGCGTAGGGAAGCGCGATGCCTACCTGCGCGGCGGCCGCCAGCAACACGTCGGCGGTGGCGCGGGTGTAATCGTTGAACGGCGAGACGACCGGCTGCATGCCCGAAAGCACGGATTGCGCCGCGCCCGTCACCGCGCGCTGGTAGCCGAAACTTTCCAGCCCATGATGGTCAGGGAAAATAAAGTCGGAGAGCAACGCGGTTTCGTCGGGGAAGGTGGCAAAGGAGACGACCGTCTCCACCTTCTTGAGCGCTTCACGGAAGCCGAATGATTTGGGCAATTCAAACGCGGGGTTCACGCCGTGAACGAACAACGCCTTCACCGCGCCCGAATTCAGTTTTTCGATGAACGCCGCCATCTCTTGCGCGGAGGCGGGACCGTGATACGCGTCCTGGCCCGGCGCGAGGGGCGAGAGGAAGACTCCGCCCGGCTGGCCAAGATTCTCCATCATGGCGTTGAGCGCGAGGACGGCTTTGGCGTTCGCGAGTCCGTTGCTCACGCCGAGCGCCGCGCCGCCCACCACCGCCAGCGGATGCTCGGCCTTCGCGAACACCTGAGCCAGATGTTCGAGCGTTTCGAGCGAGACACCCGAAACGGAGGCGACTTCTTCCACGTTCACGCTCGCGAAGGCTTTGGGAACCGCTATGCCGCGCGCCTCGGCCGCGAGTTTGCCGAGCGCGGCCGCGACCATTCCCTCCGTGCCGGGTTTGGCGGGAATCCACTCGTCGGCCACCGCGGCGGTTTGCGACATGCGCGCCTCGAATTGCACGAAGTAGCCGCGCCGGCCGTTGCGTCCCTTGCGCATCTTGGAGAAGCCGCGCGTGTATGCCACGGGCGAGAGCCAGGTTTCGAGGAAGTTCGCGCCGAAGGAGAAGACCGCATCGGCGTTGGCCATATCGAAGAAGGGCATGGCTTCCTGGCCGAACAGTTCCTGCGCGGCTTTGCCCAGGGTGGCGCGATTTTCAAACATGCCCAAAGCGCCGAAGCGAACCGGGGCGGACGCGCCCAGCCTACCCGTCAGTTCCGAAGCGAGGTCGAAGAGATGATCGGGGGCCAGGCCCATCAGGAAGGCGATCTCCTCGGGTTTGTGATTCGTCAACAGGTTGCCCATCACAGTGACCGCGTCGTCCCACGTCATCGCGTCGTCGCTCAATGTTTCGGCGCGGGCCTGTTTGATCGGGCCGGTCACGCGGTCGGGATTGTAGAGTCCCTGCAAGGCGGCCTGGCCGCGCGCGCAAGTCTTGCCGAGGTTGACGGGATGATTGGCGTTGCCCTCCACTTTGATGGCGCGTCCCTGGAAGGCGCGCGCCACCAGGCCGCAGGCCGCCGCGCATTCGCGGCAGGTGGTGGCAAAGTAGGCGCTCTGGCCGTTGTAGGTGTATTCCGGCATTTTGAAATACGGCTCGCGCTTCACCAGTTTCGACGCCGGGCCGCAGCCGGTGAGGACGGCGGTGGTCGCCGCGCCGAGACCGGCCAGTTTGAGGAAATCGCGCCGGGAAGTTTTCTTGGTCATAAATGATTCCTTTCTCCCGGTTTAATAATGGCAGGCGGCGCAGTCGGTCAACTTTGCCAGCAGTTCGGGATTGCCCGCGGCCTTCTCGCGGTGACAATTCAAACACCACCCCATGTTCATCACCTGCGGGTTCTCGTAGGGAGCGGTCATGGAAGCCACGTCGCCGTGACAATTCTCGCAGTTTAGCCCAGCCGCAATGTGCGGGCGATGGTTGTACTGCACAAAGTCGGGGACCTGGGCCACGGGAACCCACAAGATGGGTTTGCCGGAGGCGACGGCGTCTCTCAACGGGGCAAGCAACGCGCTTGTTTTGGTAATGCCCAGTTGCTGGTGGCAACCCCAACATTTCGAGGCGGTGGGCAGGCCCGAGTTGGGTCCATGTAACGAGCCGGGATGACAATACAGACATGGAACCTGATTGTCGGCGTGACGTTTGTGCGGAAATTCAAGCGGTTGTGGGGGCGGCTGTTGGGCCAGGCTGACTCCCCACGTTACGCCGCTGAGGACCGCCAGCGCCGCGATCAACACCGCCACCCGACCCAGCGGCTGGTTCAGCCAATGAAATACCTTCTGGATCATAGCGTCTCCTGAGTTGGTTTGAATTGCAAAGTCTCCAATAGATGGAGACTTTGCGGAACGTTTTCAGATATTAAACCGGTAAAACGTGCCTGGTTTTCACCCAACGCCCCTGTGTGGTCTATCCCGAACGCGTCGAATCTCTTCACATCTCTCCTCAATAAACGGGGCGATTATAATATATTTTACCCAAGTTACCGAGATAAAAGTCACATTTGACGGTGATATACTCGTTGTGGAGATTTGCCATGCCCTCCTTCCTTGCCTCCCCCCCGCTCGCCTCGGACCTCGCCCTGGGCCTGCTACGCGTTTTCCCAAGCGACCTTCTCCCCCGCCTCCTACAAGACGATGAAACGGTTCCCGGCGCCACCGAGGGAATCCTGCTGATGGGCATTTTGATCGTGCTGATCATCGTTGTCCCGATTGTGCTGACGCGGCGCAAATGGATGAGGTAAGGGATTTTAGATTTGCGATTTTGGATTTTGGATTTTGGATTTTCGATTTTGCCTATTGGCTGGTTTGTTTCGCCATTGCGATTCGTTCTTCCAGCGGGGGATGGGAATAAAAGAGGAAGACCACCCATTTTTCAGGATCCACCTCGGCCAAGTTTTGATTCGCCAGCCGCGTCATGGCGGAGGCGAAGGCTTCGGGTTGATTCGTGGCTTGCAGGGAATATTTGTCCGCCAGGCGTTCGCGCCAGCGCGAAAAGGCGTTGTCGAGCGGCATGGTAATCAGGCCGTAAAGCGTGAGGATCAACGACAACGCGGGGAACGCGGCCGGGTCCGCGGGGCCGACGTAGCCGAAGAATCCAATCGCCCAGTTCAGCGCAAGGGAGGCGAGATATAAACTCAGCAGGGTGGAAATTGCGCCAGCCGCGATTCCCAGCGGAATATCCTTGTTGACGTGGTGACCAAGTTCATGCGCGAGGACGGTTTCGATCTCGTCGGGCGTGAACTCGTTGATGAGCGTGTCGCCCAAAATGATGCGGCGCGTGTTGCCGATGCCGGTCAACGCGGCGTTGGCGGCCTTCGTCCGTTTGGACATGTCGAACTTGAAGACGCCGCGCACTTTCGTGTTGGCGCGCTCCGCCAATTGAATGAGGCGCGCGGCCAGATCCGCATGCTCCTCGCCAAGGGGAACGAATTTGTTGAAGATGGGCATGATGAGGATGGGCGCGAGGTTGGCCAACAACACATTGAAGAACAGCAGGAATCCAGCCGCCCATAACCACCACGTCAATGGGTAGGCGTGCAGGAAAGTGTACAACGCCCACAAAACGATCAATCCAATCGGCGCGCCGACGAGCATTCCCTTAATCCTGTCCAGAATCCAATCCTTGAACGATTGGTTGGACATTCCATATCTATGCGGCAGAACAAAGCCGGAATAATACGCCAGCGGCGACATCAGCACAGCAAGCAGTCCGCCAAAGACGAGAACGAAGACGGGCGGCATGAACCATATCGCCAAGGCATCCACCGACCAATGATAAAGAAACGACAGCCGCATCACCCAGCCGGCAAGAACGCCGCGCAACACATTCGTCCAGCCGAAGACGATCCACGCCAGGGTGTAGACTAAATCCAGGGCCGTGTCAACCGCCCAAAGTCGGCGGCGGATGCGAGCGTATTCTTTCGCTTGTTTTTGTTTTTCGGGGTCGAGAGCGGTCATAGGATTTCCGATTTGCGATTAGGATGTCATCCCGCGCGCCTTGTGTTCCTGCGGCAGGAGCGCGGCGCACAGAAAGTCGTGCGTGATCCCCCCGCCCGCAGCAAAAATGGCAAATTTCATTTCAATCTCTCGCGTTCTCTAGCCAGCAACGCGATCACCTGCTCGGACGGAATCACCTGCCCGTAGGATTTGAGCGCCGCCAGAAACGCCTTGTGGACGTGCTCCGCCGGGATGACCGTCTCGCCGTATTTCAGGTCGCGCGTCGCGCAGGCATCCTCGGCCACGATCACTTGAAAACCCAAGTCCGCCGCGGCGCGGGCGGTGGCGTCCACGCACATGTGAGTCATCATCCCCGCGATGACCACGCGCTCGATCCCCCAGCCCTTGAGCAATTCGAGCAGGCTTGTCTCGCGGAAGGAGTTGGGATAATGCTTATACACGATCGGCTCGCCCTCGAAGTGCGCGACGGAGTCGTGAATGTCCGTGCCGCGCTCGCCGGGGAGGAAGAAGGTCGCGCCGGGTTTGATGGCGATGTGCTGAATGTGAATGTGATGCCCGCCATGCTCGCGGAAACACTGCAAAAACATGTAGGCTTTCTTGGCGGCATCCAACGGATTCACCAATTCCATCTTCCCGCCGGGGAAGTAGTCGTTTTGAATGTCAATAACGAGCAAGGCTGTGTTCATGGTTTGCCTTTCATCCTTCATCCTTGACTTCACTTCCTCCCAAAGTCCGCCGGATTCTCGCCCCAGGCTTCCGTATCCCATTTCAAGATTTTGAAGGGATGCGCGGCGGTTAGTTCATTTTCGGCGCGGCCGATGAAAGCGAACAGGGTTTCATTGGCGGGGGTGCGCGCCAGGTTGGTTTTGCAACGACCCGCTTTGGCCCACGCGAGAGCCGTCTCCGAGTCGGCGTAGATGGGTAGGTTGACTTTCTTGGCGTACATCCAATCCATCGCCAGCGCGATGGCGAGAAATTCGCCCACGTTGTTCGTCCCCTCTTTGAAGGGGCCGGCGCGGAAGATCTGTTCGCCGGTTTCGGTGAGGACGCCGCGATATTCCAGGTTGCCGGGCGAACCGTCGCAGGCCGCGTCCACGCAAATCGAAGGGACGATGGGCGGCTCCGGCGCGAAGAGCCATTTCTGTGCGGAGGCGGGTTTCCCCTTATAGTCCGCGTACGAAGCGGCAAAGGCGCGCTCGGCCTCCTCGCGTGAACCGAACGCCTTGAACTCCGCGTCCGTGAATCCCTTCACCTGCGCTTCGCACTCGGCCCATGTGTTGAAGATGCCGGTCTTGCGTCCGCGCCAAACCACGTAGAATTTCTGTTTCGACATGGGACAATTGTATCCGCAATTTGGGCGTATACTAAACGTGGCAGGTTTCCCATGAACAACAAGGTCATCTTCATCGCGGCCCTTCTCCTCGTCTCCATCGCCGGTCTCGCTTCTTTCTCCCGCCCCGTTCTGGCGCAAGTCCCCACTCCCACGCCCCACTACGATCCGCTCGGCGAACCGCCCCTGCCTTCCAACCCCACCCAACTCGAAACCGGGCGTCACCTCTATTGGCGTCATTGCATGCCCTGTCACGGCGATGCGGGCCAGGGTCTCACGCCGGAATTCCTCGCGCTGTGGGAGGAGCATCAAAATTGTTGGGAGCGCGGCTGTCACAGCGGAAAGTTAAACGACGAGGGTTTTCCCATTCCCACCGACATCCCGGCGTTGACGGGGACAGACCTGCCTGTCCGCTACACCCCCGACTCCCTCTTTGTTTTTTTGCGCGCCACCCATCCGCCGCAGGACCCCGGCCTGTTGAGCGATGACGACTACCGCGCGCTGGTCGCGTTCCTCTATCACTTGAACAACCTCCCGCTTCCCGCGGGCGTCGCGACGGACTCCCCGGCCCCTACCGTTTCCCCGACCGCCTCGTTCACACCGACCCCGCGCGGGGTCGCGCCGCCCGAACCGGATTCGTTCCTCGGACTGTGGCCGGTCATCGCGCTGGCCGTCATCGCCACCCTGATCGTTTTGCTCAGTGAAAGCGGTAAGGCGAAATAACATTTCGCGCTACAAAATAAGAGCCTCCCGTTTTGGGAGGCTCTTCGCGTTATTCGTTTTCTTCCATCCAGCCCTGCTCTTCCACCGACATGAAAATATCGGTCAGCGAGATCAAGCCGACGAGCGCGCCGCTTTCCTCGGCGACGGGCAGATGATCTATTTTGTGTTTCTGCATCGCTTGCGCGCATTCTTTGAGCGTCCACTCCGGGCGGGCCACCACCAGCGGACCGGACATGATCTCGCGCACGGTCGTCTCGGCGGGGTTGCGCTCCGCGACCAGGATCTTGTCGCGGATGTCGCTGCGGGTGACGATACCGTAGGCGGGATTCTTATCGGTGACGTCCACCACCACGCTGTGAATTTTGCGGCGGCGCATGAGCGTGAGCGCGTGGGAGACGCTCGAATCAGGATCAACAACAACGACAGGCTTGGACATCCAATCACGGACAAGATGGGGCATGGGTTCCTCCAAACAAAAAAAGTAACGCGAGATACTTCTCGCTCTACCGCATTATCTCACCACCACCACCATCGCCGTCGCCAGCGCGAGGATGGAACCGTCGGCCGCGCTCAGATCGGCGATTTCGATGTAGAGCCGGCCCGGCGGGAGAGTGGACAGGTCGAGGGTGACGGCGAAGGTTCCGGGCGCGCCGAGGTCGGGGGCCGTGACCGGGACCGGGCCGGAGGTCAACTCGTTGCCCTGCTCGGTGTAGGCGCGGAAACTCAGGTTGTTCTCGAAGGGCGCGATGGCGACGCGTCCGCGGATGACGAGCGCGCCGCTGACTTCCGCGCCCGCCAACGGAGACTCGATAACGATGGAACGCGTCGCTCCGCCCGGCGTTTGGGAAGTTGCGTTCACCAACGCCAGCGTGTCGCCCAGCAACTTGTAGGCGCGCGTGACCGCGAAGGTGGGACAACACCCCGGATCCTCAACACTGTGCGCCACGGCGTCGAGGAAAATTTCGCCGTTGCGAATCTCCAGCGCGTTGATCTGCGGACGGTCGTCTATCGTAGTGGATGCAACGTGACGAGCTTGGCCGCCGTCGTTGATCACCGCGGCCAGCGAGACGAACACACCGGTCCCGCCGTAGTTCGCGGCGATGAGAACAGCCGCGTCGGCGAGGCCGTCTTCGTTCAGGTCGCCGAAGGGAAAGAAGTCGAGCAGGCGAATATCAACGAAGTCGGGCGCGGCGGGGTCTGTGCCGCGATTGTACTGTCCATCCACGAATGTGTACGCGGCGGAGGAGCCGTCGTAGCCGCTGAGGGTGTAAGTGGCGTTGAGAAGCGCGGACTCGGTCAATGGCGGAATCGGGGTGGGAGTCTCGGTTTGGATGAGGAGAGGAGTCGGCGTGGAGGTGAGCAGGCCGGATGGGAGCGAGCAGGCCGGGGTCAAGAAAAGAAGCGAGAGGGTCAGAAGGAGGCGGAGTCTCATAGTCAAAGAGTCTAAGAAAGTGTCTGAAAACTGCCGCGTAAGCGACGTTCTCTAACGTCGCCCCTGCGCAAGAGAGCGCAGAATACGCGCCGCGGTTGACGAAAACCGACTTTTCAGACTCTCTCTAATAGTCGAATGGTCGCGTGGCCGGATTTATTCGATGAGGCGAGTCCAGTTGACTCCGCCGTCGGTGGTCATGTAGAAGGCCGGGTCGGCGCCGGTGGTGTTGATGAGCGCCCAGCCGACGAGGTTGTTGGCGAATTGGAAGGAGTCGAGGCTGTCTGTGAAATCCATGTTGGGCGTGACCGCGCCCCAGGTCTGGCCGGAGTCGCTGGTGAAGAAGAACTGGCCGCCGCTAAAGGCTACGCCCTCACGGAAGGATCGGAAGTCGTAGAGGCGGCCATCGTTGATGACCTGACCGGGAGTCCAGGTCGCGCCGCCGTTGGAGGTGCGGTAGAACACGGTCAGGCCGCCGGTTTGGGTGGGCATGACGAAATGCACCGGCAGAATGCCCTCCGCGGCGGAGAAGAAGAGCGGGCCGTTGTTGCTGGTTTGCGCGATCTCATAGCCGGCAGGCAGGGAAAGCGGATATTCGCTCCACGTGACGCCGCCGTCCACGGAACGATAAAAGAAAATCTTGTCGTCCACGGGAATGCTTCCGCCCACCCAACCGTTGAGCGCGTCATTGAAAGCGAAACCGCCCTTGCTTCCGCCGAGAGGCAGACTGTTGGCGGCCTCGGCGGCGTTGGGGTCGTTGATGAAGAGACGCGTCCAGGTGTGGCCGCCGTCGGTGGATTGGTAGAAGGCGACGGCTTGCGAGCCCGCGCCCGCCCCGAGCGACGCGAGAGCGAAGGCCGTCGTCGAATCAAGCGCTTGCAGGCTGGCCACCGCGAAGGGGACCGAAACGGACTTCCACGAAACGCCGCCGTCGGCGGTTTGGTAGAGCGCGCCCGAGTCGAAGTAACTGATGGGGACAAGCGCCCAGGCGGTTTGCGCGTCCACGAAGATGAAGGGCAGGTAGCCGAATTGCGCGTCCACGTTTGGCGTGGCGTTGACCCAGGTACGGCCGCCGTCGCTGGTGCGGACGATCAAATCCTGCGTAGCGCCCCACCCCTCGCGCTCGTTGAAAAAATAAAACCGGGTCAGTTGCGGCGACGCGATCGGAACCGGGCCGGTGGGCGTGGAGGTGGCGGTAGGCGTGATTACCGGCGGCGGCGTGGGCGTGGAGGTGCAAGCCGCGAGCGCGAAGAGGAAGGCGACGGTGAAAATGACAGTGAGTTTTTTCATAATGGGTTGAAGGTTGAAAGTTGAAGGTCATCCGATCCATTCGAACACAGCCGCTTCGCCCTGGCCGACGCCGACGCACAAGGTCGCGACGCCGTATTTGACGGGCTTACCGCGCTCAGCGCGCAGTCGCATTTCGTAGACGAGAGTCGTGACGAGTCGCGCGCCCGAACATCCAAGCGGGTGGCCGATGGCAATCGCGCCGCCATTCACGTTGACGCGTTCGGGGTCAATGCCGAGGTCTTCGATCACGGCCAGCGACTGCACCGCGAAGGCCTCGTTGAGTTCCATCAAATCCACATCATTGACGGAGAGACCGGCGCGCTGGAGGACTTTCCGCACCGCCGGGACGGGACCGTAGCCCATCACTCGCGGCGGGACTCCGGCCGAAGCGGACGCCACCCATCGGGCCAATGGTTTCAGCCCAAGCGCTTTCGCCCTCTCCGCGCTCATCACCAACAGCGCGGCCGCCCCATCGTTGAGTCCGGAAGAGTTTCCGGCAGTGACCGTCCCATCTTTTTTGAATGCCGGTTTCAACTTGCCGAGCGATTCCATCGTCGTGTCGCGGCGCGGACGTTCGTCGGTATCCACCAGTTTCGGGTCGCCCTTCTTTTGTGGAATGGAAACCGGCGCAATTTCCTGCGCGAAGCGGCCCGAGTCAATCGCGGCGACGGCGCGCTGATGGGAGCGCACCGAAAATTCATCCTGCTTCTCGCGCGTGAGGCGCGGACGTTCCGCGGCGATGTTTTCGGCGGTCTCGCCCATCGACTCGGTCCCGTATTTTTCTTTCATCACCGGGTTCGGGTAACGCCAGCCGAGGGCCGTGTCCCAGGCGGTGAGGTTGCCGAAGGTGAATCCGGCCTCCGCTTTGGGCAGCGAGTAGGGCGCGCGGCTCATGGACTCGACTCCGCCCGCGATGTACACGTCCCCCTCCCCGGCTTGGATCGCCCGCGCCGCCTGGTTGACCGCGTTCAGCCCCGAGGCGCACAGCCGGTTCACGGTCACGCCCGCGACTTCGACGGGCAGTCCCGCCAAGAGCGCGGCCATGCGCGCCACGTTGCGGTTATCCTCCCCGGCCTGGTTCGCGCATCCGAAGAAGACTTCTTCCACGAGGGCAGGGTCGAGTTTGTTGCGTTCAACGATGGTTTTGATGACATGCGCGGCGAGATCGTCGGGCCGCACGGAGGACAGGACTCCACCCAACGCGCCGATGGGCGTGCGGATGGCGTCTATGATGATAGGTGTGGACATGGGGGACTCCGGGGGAAAGTGATCAGTTTTCAGTAATCAGTTTTCAGTGAAGAGGACCATTGCGTGTTTCGTGATGCGTGGCGCGTAATTCGATCAATCATCAGACGCGAGGACGATCATGGGTTGGGAGTGACGGTGGGCAGGAGCCAGATGCCGAGTCCCGCGGATTGGGCTTGTTGCTGCGCGACCTGGAAGGCGGAGAGACAATCGTTGTTGGGAGGGGCGTCGAGCGCGAGGCCGTATCCCAGCCGGATGATCTCGAGGTTGAGGAAGGCGTCGCTCGCGAGAACATAGTAGAGCAGGCGGCCGCGGTCGTCTTTTTCCATCAGGCCCGGGACGAGAGTCACTTCTTTGCCGTAGGCCAATTCCTGGTTTTTGAGGCGGGCGGTCTCGGCGAAGGCGGCGCTTTCTGGCGCGCCGACGCCGATGTACCTCACCACGTAGGTGGGGCCGTCAATGATCACGCGCAGGGTGTTGCCGTCCAAAATCTCCACCACACGGCCGGTCTTGCGCGCGTTGGCCGGAATGCAGGCCGCGCCGGTGACAGGACTCGCTGCGGTGGGCGTGGCCCCTGCGGGGGTAGATTGAAGCGAGGCGGTGGGAGAGGGGGCGGTAAGTTTCGTGGGTGAAAGCATGGCCGCCGCGAGGGTCGCGGCGGAGGCGGCCTGGGCGGTGGCGTCGAAGGTGGGACTGGGTAGTTCCTCCGTCGGCGGGATGGTGGGGATGGTCACGATGACGGCGACTGTTGGAGTTGAGGTGGGCGTGTAGGGCGAGACCGTGGCGGTGCGCGGGGTCAGGTAGAGATTCACGTCGAAGGTGGGCGAGGGCTGGGCCGGTAACACATCCGAAACGATTTGGCCGAGCGGAATGCCCTGCGGGACGGCGAAGAGCAGGACGAGGAGTCCCACCACGCCAAGGATCAGGCCCAGCGAAATAAGCACGATCAATTTGTTGATGATGTCTTTCTTCCAGAATGCGATCAACGCGTTCATGCCGATTCAATTCCTATGCAAGAGGTGGGCAGGAAAATCCCGGTCGCCGCGCCGCCGACAAGCGGGCGCGTCAACCGGGACTCATTATAACGTGCGGCGGGCGATTAAGAAGCGGGCTTCTCGGGCGAGGGCGATTTGAGTTTCTTGGCGGCGCGAAAGACGGTGCGCGCCAGGCTGAGCACGCCAACCACAAAGGGAAGGCCCGCGATGATCAGCACGGCCACTGTTTTACTGCCCACGAGTTTTACGAACAGGTCGTTGATTCCCACGAACCCGATCGGCCGCACCATGAAAATATAGTACAACACCGCGCCCATGGCGATCAGGGCTAAGTCAATGAGCAGGTCGAAGATCAGGGAACCGAGATTGATGCGATTCTTTTTGGTCATGCCGCGCTCCTTTATGGCGTGTAACTCTGCGTGGAATGGCAGCCGCCGCCATCCACGTAGCAGGATGCCGTGAGGGTGGTTCCGTCGGGGTTGAGGGTGGCCTGCCAGGCGCTCTCGCTGTTGTAGCCCTGCACCGAGAGATCCACTTCACGGGTGTCGAAATTGAGGAGATGTAACTGATTGCTACCGTGTGAGTCGTGGCAGGTGTAACAGGAGACGTTGCGGTTGTAGACGTGCGCCCAGTGCAGGTTTCGGTTGGTCGCGCCGTTGCGGAAATAGGTCAGCGAAACGTTCATGTTGGAGGCCGAGGCGTTGTACACGTCGGCGCGGTGGCAGGTGAAGCAGATCTCGTTATTGTTCGGGCGGACGAAGCCGCGGTCGGTGGTGTATTGATTGCAGGAGGCGTCGTTGACAGCGTCGCGCAGGAGATGCAGGCACGATGAGCCATGCGTTCCATCTCCGCCGGAGGCCGGATTGCCGTTGGTGTGACAGGTAGTGCAGTACATCCGGCTGAAGGAGGTCCATCCCGAACCCGCGACAAAACTATTGGGCATGTTTGGATTCTTGCCGATGGCCGCCACCGGATGATAACTGGCCGAATTGGGATTGAACTCCGCGGCCATGTCGCGGCTATCCTGAACCTGGAGCGGGTCGGGCGAAACCAGCTTGTACAACCCATCCGGCACGAACGCCGCGCCGTTCCAGCCGTCCGGCGAATAATTGGGCAGGCTGGTGTAACCGGAGTGACACTTGTAGCAAACCTGGTACTCGTAAGTGGATTGCGTGACGAAGTTGTAACGCATCGGCGCGCCGATTCCACTGTACACCGGCTCCACGCCGGAGACGCCGCGCATTTCAGGTTGAATGTTCGGCAGGACGTTCGCGCCGGCCTTGGCTTCGTGCGCGCCGTGACAGTCGGCGCATTCGATGTGGCGGTTGACCAGCCCAAAGCTGGAGCCGAAGACCTCGTTGGAGTCGTGGGCGGTGTAGGTGTTGCCGATATCGTGTTTGAAGATGCCGGTGGCCGTATTGGTGTAGGTTGTGAACGCCGGTTGAACGTTAATGCCCGTGCCGCCAGCGGTGTGACACTTGGCGCAGAAGTCCTCCTCCTGGTCCATCAAGTCGGCGGGAGGAACGCCCGCGCCGGCGTAGCGCCAGTCCCACGGCGCGGAGGTGGAGAACTGCGAGAGCATGTCGGCTTTGTTCGAGCCGTGTCCGTTGCTGTGACAGTCGAGGCAGGAGGCCGTGAAGAGCGGTTTGACCACGTTGTGCTGGGCGAAGGCCCACAGCGAGGTGGAGAGCGAGGGAATCACTTTGTTGTCGCTGAAGGGAGCGATGTCGCCGGCGCGGCCGTTCGTGTCGTGGCAGGAGAGGCAGAAGTTCTCGTAATCAGCCGAGTCGTCGGGCGCGTTCTTGAGATAGTCGAGGGTATAGACCGTGGCCGGGGCGTCCTGGTTGAAGAGGCGCACCTCGCCCAGTTTGTGCTGGCTCATGTCGTGACAGACCTGGCAATCCGCGTCGGTGACGGCGTCGTTGCCGGAAACGTGATGGGAGGCGCGGGCGAAGTCGTTGTCGTTCCCGCCGGACCCGTTGGGGTAGCCCACAATCTGGCGGCGCGGCGATCCGATGCCCGCGTCCTGCGGCTGGGAGTGGCAGGCGCGGCAGGTGGTGGTGAATCCGTCGAGGGTGGCCGGATCGTTGTCAATGCTGTGCGGATGGCAGGAGGTGCAATCCTGGCCGGTGTAGTTGGCGCCTCCGCTGTGACCCGCGCCGCCGTTGTGGAGGGTCATGGGCGCGCCCGCGTTGGAGGCGTTTTGGTGGCAGGAAACGCACAGGGCCGAGGCGCCCGATCCGTCGTCGAAGGAACCGGCGCCGGTGGCGGCGGTGAAGACGATGGGAGTAGTCGCCTGCGGCATAGAGTCAAAGGCGGTTGGCAGGGTTCCGAGTCGCACGTAAGCGCGGACGATGGAGAGGTTCGGTGGGTTGCCGTGCGGGTCATGGCATTGGACGCACAGCAGTTCAAACGGCTGTTCGATAGCCATGGCGTCTTTGTTGGAGTGGGTGGAGTAGGTTTGCGCGCCCGCGCTGTGACAACCGAGGCAGAAGTCGTTGCTCACCCAGGGCGAGTCGGTAACGGTCATGAGCGGGCCGGCGCTCTGGGCTTGGTGCGAAGCGTGACAACTGGCGCAGAGTTCAACGGAGCCGTTGAAACCGCCATGCGGACTGGCGCCCAGGCCGGGAATCGGGGTGATGACGATGGTGACGCTGTCGGTGGAGGCGAGGCCGGTGTTGGCGTCGGTGACGGTGGCGGTGATGACGTGCGTGCCGACGCTCAGGCTGGAAGTGGCAAAGCCGGATGCGTTGGAGGCCAGCGCGCCATCCAAGTCGGAGGACCATTGGATGTAGGCGCTGATGTTGCCGTCGGTGGTGATGAGGGCGCGGCCGATAAAGTCCACCGGACTGCCTTGCTGGAAGGAGGCGGCGTTGGCCGGCGAGAGGATGGTCAAATCCGGCGGGATGTTGCCGCCCGCGTTGGCGACGAAGATGCGAATGGAGCGTGTGCTGGTGAGGCCGTGCGAGTCGGTGACGCTGGCGGCGATGATGTGAATGCCCACGCTGAGCGAACTGGTAGACACGCTGGCGCCCGCGCCGATCGGCCCGTCAATGCTCGAGGCCCATTGAATGTTGGCGCTGACGTCTCCATCCACATCGTCTATGGCGGTTCCGCTGAAGGTGATGTTGGTTCCCTGCATGTAGGTGGAATTGTTGGGGGGCGCGGTGATGGTGAGCAGGGGCGGGATGTGTCCGCTGGCGTCGGTGATGGTGATGGTGATAGTGGCGGTAGCGTTCAGGCCCTGGGCATTGGCGACGGTGGCGGTGATGGTATGTTGGCCGAGGCTCATGCCGGTCTTGTTGAGCGTGCCGCCCGTGCCGAGCGCGCCGTCAATGTCGGAAGTCCAATCCACGTTGGCGGCCAGGTTGCCTTCGATGGCGTCAGTGGCGGTGGCGGTGAACGTGATGGCGTCGGTTTGCAGGAAGGTGGACAGGTCCGCCGGGGAGGTGATGGTCACCACGGGGATGGAACCCTGGATGGCGGAACTGACGGCGCGCGGGTTGATGGCATGGACGCGCCAGGCGTATGAAGTTCCCGCGGTCAAGCCGCTGGCGTTATAAGTGACAGTGTCGGCGGGGACTTGCGCCACGAAGGTATAGTCCGCGCCGTTGGTGGAGTTGAGGATGATGTAGCCCGCGTCGTTGGGGCTGTCGAGCCAGTTAAGCGTGACGGAGGTGGGCGCGATGGTGGTGAAGTTGAGTCCGGTCGGGGGCGTGAGAGAGGCCGGGGTCGCGCTGAGCCGGCCCTCGGTCACGGAATAGACGCGCCAGTGGAGGGTCTCGATGTTGGAGAGTCCGTTGATGGTGGCGCTCACGGTGGAGCCGGAGCCGGTTACGGCGGCGACCTGCCAGCCCGCGGCGGTCCCGGCTTGGGTGATGTAGTTCACGCCGTCGGTGGAGGAGTAAATCACGAAGCCGTTCTCGTTGAGCGAGTTGTCGGTCCACGTCAATGTGACCGAGTCGGCCGTGGTGGAGGCCATGCTCAAGTTCGAGGGATCGGCGGGAGTGGGCGGGGTGAAGGCGAGGATGCGTCCGCTGGCCGGTTTTTGGAAGACGGTGGCCGGGTCGGTGACGAGACTCCAGAGCGGCGGACAGTTGGTGATGGTGAAGTTGGGATTGATGGCCGCGAAATTATTCGCGCCGGTGTTCGATCCGGTGAAGCCAACCGAAGCGGATCCCGCGCTGACCGGCGTTGCATTCTGCATGTAGCGGAAGCGCACAACACCGGTTGACTCATAGAGTTCGACGCGGAAACTGATCACCGCGCCGGCGGCGGTCCGCGACCAGCGCCAGTCGGACCATTCGAAGGTGAAGATGCGGTTGGGAGCCGCGCCGCTGACCGCGTACGAGGCCGTTCCGCCCACGCCGCTCAAATCGTCCCACATCGGCGCGAGCATGGGCCGCGGCGCGGCGTTCGCCAGGGTGGGGACGTTGTTGTTGGGATACGAGTTGCCGAGCGGGTCGCTGAACGACAGCCAGCCGTTGGAACTGACGTACACGTTCGTGTAACGCGTGCCCATGTACCAGAAATCGAAGCCGATGGGAATCGGGCCGGAGACGGCGTCATCGGCCTGAATGGCCGCGACGGGCGCGCCTCCCAGCGGGGCGAAGACCGAGATCGGGAGGGTGCAGGCGCGCGTGTAATTGCCGATGGAGGCGTTGGCCGCGTCGGCTTGGATGGCTACGCCGGTCGCGATTACGGTCGGAGTGGGTGAGGCCGACCCACCGGGCGGGGGCAACGGGGTGGGCGTTTGGAACGCGGCCGGATCGTAACTCAGCGCGTTGAGAGCCTGCACGAGACCGTAGCCAAAGGTCAGGTCGTGACCATAGTCGCCTTGATCGAGGGCCGAACCGAAAATGGCGTAACGCACATCGTCGGCGGTGACGAATTTATCCTGCGTGACCAGCAAGGCGGCGATGCCGGAAACTTCAGCGGCGGCCATGGAGGTGCCGGTCATGTAATTGAAGTCGCTGCCGGGGAGGGTGGAGTAAATGCTCACGCCCGGAGCCGCGACGCTGTAGGTGTATCCGTAGGAGGAGAAGGAGGTCAGGTTGTGGAACGGGTCGAGGGCCGCCACCGCGATGACGTTCGGGTTGGCCGCGGGATAGTAAGGTTGGTTCGACGAGCCGTTGCCGGCCGCGGCCACCACCACAACGTTGTGGTCGTGGGCATAGTCGGTGGCGTCGCGCAGGGCCTGGCTATCGGCCAAACCGCCGAAGCCGAGGTTGATCACGTTCGCGCCATGGTCCACCGCGTAGATGATGGCCTGGGCCACGTCCGCGTAGGAGCCGTAGCCGTTGGCGTCGAGGGCCTTGAGCGGCATGATGCGCGCCTTCGGGGCGATACCCGCCATGCCGTAGGAGTTGTCCATGCTGGCGGCAATCGTCCCGGCCACGTGCGTGCCGTGACCGTTCAGGTCGGTGAAGTCGTTGTTGTTTTCGATAAAGTTCCAGCCGAAGACATCGTCCACGTAGCCGTCGGCGTCGTCGTCAATGCCGTTCGCGCTTTTGTCGCCGCCGTTGGCGTCGGCGCCGATCTCGCCGGGGTTGGCCCACAGGTTGTTGATCAGGTCGGGGTGGGTGAAGTCGAGGCCGGTATCCACCACGGCGACGATCACGCCCTCGCCTTGAGTCACTTCCCAGGCAAGGGGAATTTGCATATCGGCCAGGTAGTTTTGATTCACGTAGCCGGGATCGTTGGGCGTGTAGAAGATCTGCACGGGGAAGTTCGGTTCCACATAATCCACGAGCAGGTTGTCGTCCAGGTCGGCCGCGATCTCTTCGGCGTCGCTCTGCGGCACGTTGACGATATTGATGGTGGAGGTGGACACGTCGCCTTCCGGCTCGCCGCCGGCCTCGGCGATGATCGTTTCGGCGATGAAGTTGGGAACGAGTTCGTAGAATTTAACGATGATTTCAACCGTCGGACCGTCGCCGCCCCCGCCGGGAGGCGTGACGATGGGAGTCAGGTTGAGGGTGGGCGTAGCGCTGGGCGCGGGGGTGTCGGTGATGGTGGGAGTAAGCGACGCGAAGGGCGTAGCCGAGGGAACAACCGTGCCAAAGGGATCGAGGGTGGGCGTCTCGGTGAAGATCGGGAAGGGCAAAGTGGCCGTGGCGGTGGGCGTCTCGGTGACCGTGACGGTGATGGAGGGATCGAGGGTCGCGGTAGGCGTGAGTGTGACCGAGGGATCGAGAGTCGCGGTGGGCGTCTCGGTGATAGACGGATCGGGGGTGGAGGTCTCGGTGGGAGTCTGGTCTGGGTCGGGTGTGCCGGTTGGGGTCACGTCCGAGGCGGTGGGAGTGGGAGTGATGGTTTGGCGGGTGGGACCGGGCGTCAGGTCGGTCCAACGTTGGGTGGCTTCGCCTTCCAGGGTTTGGGTGGAAGCGGGCAGTGTGCCGACCGGCGCGGGCGGGACGTTAATCAGGGCCGCGCCGCCGGTTTCTGCCACGAGTTGCGATGCGTAGGTGGTATCGTAGAGGGCGATTGCCAGTTCTTCGGGCGTGGCCAGGTCCATTTCGCGGATGTTGTCCACGTATTTTTCGGCGTTCTGGCAACCGGCGTCGAGTGATTCGGCGATGGATTTCCAGGTGAGTTTGAGGCGCAGGACTTGCGAACGGCTGATGGCCGCGGAAAGACAGCCCGGTCCGCCGTTGTAGCCGACGAGGGTGAACCGCCAGGCGTCGCCCGGGTCGAGGCGCTGGAAGGAGCGGCCGGTGAGGCCTTCCACATACCATTTTGCGTGGGACTGACTGGCCCGGAGGGTGGCGGCGATGAAGATGATGCTTTGCCGGGCGCGTTGCAGGTCTATGCCGCCGGGGCAGGAACTGCAATCCGCGTCGACGCGCTGAATGACCGCGCCGCGCAGGACAGCCTGCTGGTCTGGGGACATGAAGGCGTAGGAGGCGCGGCAGGCTTCCTCGGAGTAGACTTGCAGGCAGAAGGAACTGGCGAAGTCGCGGTTCCAGCGCAGGAGGGTGTCGGCGCCGAGGCTGGTCATGTGGCCGAGGCCGAATTCCTTGACGCCGCCGGTGCGATGACTGCCGGGCCAGAACTGGCTTTCTTGCGAGATGAGGTTCTTAAGCAGGTAAGGCGGAACGCCCTGGTTGAGGGCGGCCGCGTAAATGGCTTCATCGAATTGGTTCTGCCAGAGAATCGTGGCGTTGTGCGCGGCCTGTTCGCCGCAGAGACTGGCCGCGCCGCTCTTCAACAGTCCGCCATCGGGACAGGAGGAGGCATTGACGAGGCCGTGGAAGATCAATTCGCCGGCCAGCAGGTTGAGCGTGCGGCTGGAGGCGAGTTGGGACGCGTCGGCAGGCAGGCTGAGCCAGCCCGCGCCGTTGTTCGCGTTTTGGCGGGTGGGAAAAATGGGAGGAAAAATTCCGCGCGTCGTGGGGGTGGCCGTCGGCGCGATGGGATTAAAAGCCCCGCTGGCCTGCACAGGAATCACCATGACGGCGATCAACGCGAAAACCGCCATGACCATGAAGGGCATGGAGGCCGGACGGCGACGGGAGGCAGAATGCAGGCGTTTCATTTCAACGCAATAATGACTCAAAAACGATGACGACTACGAAGAAACCCGCAGGGACATGGCGAAGGGAAGGATGGACGCGGCGATGCGATTCGCCACGTCCCTGCAAGAGGACAGGAGACGCCGCGAAAGCGGCAGGCGCTCCGTTCGGACCCCGAAACGGACGCATGCCAATGCTTTCGTACAGCGGAGGTGAGAGACTTTCACGGCGTTTTCCTGTTTGCCTGGCGGGGAGGGCAGGTTCGCCCTCCCCGCATGAGCGGTCTTATCAGACTTACGGCACCACAATCATCGGCGCGCCGGGGCTGGTGGTGACATTGAAGAAGTTGACGGCGCCCGCGTGGCATCTCACGCAGATGGCGCGGTTGTCAGCCTTCAGCAGGACGGAGCCGCCCGCGTACGAAGCGGAGGCGGCCAACGGGGAAGCGGTGGCGGAGGTACCGTGCGCGTTGTGGCAATCCACGCAGGTGTACTGGCCGGTGCCCATGCCAGAGCCACTGATGCCCTGGGCGCGATGGCGGTAGTGATAACCGGGATCGGTGGAGTCGGTGGTGCGGGAAGAACCGCCGGGAGCCAGGTAGCGGTCATGGCAGGTGGAGCACCAGAAGCCCATCGCGTCGTGCGCCAGGAAGTTGTTGAAGGCCGTACCAGTGGCGGCGCCACAAACGTTGGCGGGCGGCAGGGCCGGCGGGTTGGTCGGCGGGTTGGTGATGGTCGGGCAGTCAATGACCGTGCCACTGACAGCGCCGATGTTGGCCGTGGCGGCCGGGCGGCGATAGGCGTAGTAGCGGCCACCATAGTCGCCGAGACCAGCGAAGACGGCCACATAGATCTCACCGCCCGTGTAGCGGCCGCGATACGCGCCGACCGAGGGATCGAGGGTGATGTCGCTGTTGATGGTGTACCACTTCACAGCCGGGTCGGGGAGCGTCACGCCGTCGCCGGTGGTGTCGAGCATGAGGGTGCTGGCCCAGGGGGCGCCAACGGAGGCGGCCCAGTTCAGGTCCGTGTCCCAGTAGCCGGTGGCGCTGATGGCGCCTGCCACCTCGAAGCCATTCGAGCCGTGCGGCTCGAAGCGCAGGATGCGGTAGGACGGGTAGGGAGCGCCCGTATCCTGGCCGCCCTGCTTGCCAGCGTTCCCATGCGGGTCGTGGCAGGAGGTGCACTCGAGGGCATACGTACCAGCGCCAAACGGGGAGACCGCGGAGGCCTGGTAGTTCCCAGAACCCCAAACGGTCTGCAGGGAGCCATCCACCGAGTGGGCGGAGGTCACCGGGCGGCTCACGGGAGCCGCGCTCAGATCATAGGCGTTCCAGCGAGCCCAGGAGGTGGCGGAGTTGTTCAGGTTGACTCCAGCGTTGAGGGTGTCCTCAGCGAGACCTGGCACCGCGCTGTTGCCAGCGTTACCGTAGTCGGTCAGCATGCGGGTGTTGACGAAACCGCCGCCGAACAAGCCGACGCCGGAATCGCCTTGACCGCCGGGCCAGTTGGCCTTATCGGGGTCGCCAAGGCTGGTGTCGTAGTAACCGTCCACCACGTTGGTGTAGGCGCCGGTGCCGTCATGGCACGAAACGCACAGGTCGTAGATGTCGGACGCGACGAGCAACATGCCGTCCGCCGATTGGGCCGAGTGCGCGCGGTGGCAGGAGGCGCAGGCTTCGGTGGAACCGTTGAAGCCGCCGTGCGGGCCGTTGTCCGCGGTCACGGTGGTGGCGAGGGCGAAGACGAGCAGGGCGCCCAGAGCCATTGCGATTAGGAATTTCTTCATAGGTCATTCTCCTTTGTAGGGTCGTACAGGTCGAACTTGGGTTGGGGGTCCATTGGTAGTACGGTGGGGTTCTCACCTCCTCGGGTCTAATAAGACCAAACCTGAATACGGTTGTTGTCGCGGTCTGCGATGTACAACCGTCCGGTTTCATCAACATAAACGTCAATGGGGTAGTTGAACATACCTTCCTCAAGGCCGAACCCGCCGATTTCGTAGGCGAATTCCGGCGTCTCCCCAGAGACGTTGTATGCGCGGATGTAACTGCCCACCGCGTCGGCGACCAAGAGACAGTCGCCCTGGGCCATCCATATGCCGCGCGGCAGGTTGAGAGCGCCTTCTGTCGAGCCGAAGCCGAAGAAGGTTTTGTAGAAGAAGTCGGGCGTCCACACTACGATGCGGGTATTGTTGCCGTCGGAAACGTAGTAGTTGCCGTCGCCGTCAAAAACCACGGACTGCGGGAAGTCGAATTGTTCATTGCCCGCGCCCTGGCTTCCAAAGAAGGTGATGGCCGGATTGAAAACCGAAAGGTCGCCGTTCAGGTCCGCGGCAGGGATGGTGCGGACGCTATGAAGGGTGGCGGTCGTGTCTGTGTAGATCAGGTTGCCTTCCGCGTCGAAGCGCACACCCAGCGGCGAGAAGGGATAGTTCTCCGGCGCGAGCGCCACTTGGATGGATTTGATCGCCTGGCCGGGCAGGCGATAGTACAGCGTCTGATAGATGCCCTCGTAATGGGTGATGACCGTGCCAGCCGGCAAAGGCCCGATCTTCTCGGTGAGATATTTGGTGAGAGTCATTTTCTGGCCGATGATGGCGTCAATGAACTTGCCGTCGGCGTCGTAGATATCAATGGCTTTGCTGGTGCGATCCACAAGGTAGACGCGTCCGTTTTGGTCAATGGCCATATACTTCGGCTCGCGGTTGGCTTTGTCGGTGCCGGGAGGAGCAAAACTGGTGATGAAGTTGCCGTCGCGGTCGAATACTTTGACGAGGCGACTGCCGCTCGATTCGGCCGCGTAGACGCGCTCGCCATCGGGCGAAAGCGCCACCGACACGGGTCCATCCACGCCCGTGATGGAGAACTGGTAGGCCGGCGGGTAGCACACCGAGGCCTGCGTAGGCAAGATCAGACTCGGCAAGGGTTGGGGTTTGAGCAGGTAGCGCGCGATCAAGCCGCACGCGCAGCATAAACACACCAGCAAAAGCAGTAACAGCAGGAGCAAGAGTCGCCGCTTGCGCTCGTCCTGTTCTTCTTTTTCTTCGGGGGTGAGAACCTGCGCCTCGGCGGCCGCCTCGCCCGCTTCGGGCTTGGGCGCGATCGCTTCGGCGTCCGCAGGTTTGGGCTCGTTGGTTTCGGGAGTAGTCATGCGATTCACCTGTTTGATTCGTTATTTGTTCATCAACGCTTCCACGCGCTGGAGCCCGGCGCTGGCGGTAAAGTTGTTCGGGTCCAATGCGACGGCTTTTTCGTAGTTGCTCTTGGCGTTCTGGAGATCGCCGAGGGCTTCATAGGTCATGCCGAGACCGGCAAAAATTTGCGGCACATTCGGTTTGGCTTCCGCGGCTTGCGTAAGGAGGGTCAAAGCGGTCGTGTAATCCTTCTTCGAGAAGTATTGCATGCCGCGGGCGTACATGGCCAGGTCCGGTTCGTTGAGGGCCGAAAAGGCGGCTTCCAATCCTTCGTAGGCCTCGGTGTAGTTCGGCACGAACTTGACGGCGTAATCGAACATGACCACCGCCTTGTCGTACGTCTGCACGCCCAGGTAGGCCATGCCCAGTTTGTACATCGCGTCGGCGTCGGTCTGGCTCCAAGCCACAGCGTTTTCCAAAACGGGAATAGCCTTATCGGGCTGGCCGGTTTGCAGATAATCATCGCCGAGGTAATACGCCGCCGATTGCAAGGCCGTGTTCAAACCCGGCATCTCATCGTTCTTGTTCGCTTCGTAATATTTTTCAAGGAACGGAATGGCCTCCGCCGGTTTTCCCTGCAGGGAATAGCAAACGCCCAAAAGGAACCAGGCGCGCTGATTATCCGGATAGGCCGCTATCACCTGCTGGGCCTGCTGGATCGCGTCATCGAAGCGGCGATTGAGCATATAGGTTTCGGCCAACGCGAGACGTTTATCCGGATTCTGCGGATCCTCGGCGACCATCTTCTCCGCCGAGTCGACCGTCTGTTCGGCGATCTTGGGCTGGAAGCGGTAATAGCGGTCATAGTAGTAGTACCCGGCAAAGCTGACCACCACCACGCCCAGCGCGACGGCGGTCAGAATGACGATGCGCTGGAGTTGATAGGTGTTCGAAAACAGCCGATCTTGAAGGATACGAATAAACTCGTTGAGTTTTTTCACGGGATACAAGCCTTTCACTACGATTAGGGTTTACTGATGATGCCGCCCGCGTGACAGCGCGTGCAGGTGACATTTTGGTGGCAGGTAAAACAGACCTGTCCGCCGGACTGCGCGTACGACTGCGGGTGCGTGTACAGCATATCCGGGGGATGCTGGAGGTTGTGACATGCGCCATTATTGCAAAAGGACCGTCCGTGACAATCGTAGCAGGCCGTCATTTCGGAGGCAGGCACGTTTTGATGCGTGATGGTCCAACTAAAGTCCACGTGCGACTCGGGGATGTTGCCCACGATCACCGGCACTTCCACGATCGTCTCCGCGCCGCGTCCCGTGATCGGAACGGTGTGGCACAGGTTACACTCCACGCGGATCACATCCTCGTTCCCCTGCGCGTCGCGGCTGACGTGGTTCCCATCGTGGCAACGGAAACAACCCAGGGTGGGATTATGCCGCTCGTTGTTGGGGTTGGTCTTCCAATCCAGGTTCATATCCGGGAAGTTGGTGATGCTGTAAATGTCCTTGAGCGTGGCAACCGCCAGATTCACTTCCGCGCGCGGGTAGGCTTCATACTGAGCGCCCAGTTCGTCAATGGCCTGGTAAGCTTCCTCTTCCGAGGCGAAGGTGGTATTCAACAAATCCACCGCGTCCCTGTGAATGAACGGCAGGTTCGGGGAGATCAAGCCGTGCTCCATCGCCCGATCCACAGATTGCTCGGGGTAGGGAATGTAATGCGCCGTGCGGTTGTGACAGTCAATGCAATCGAGGCGGCGGAGTTCGCCTTTTTTACGGGCCTCCTCCACAAAATTAGTCTGCCCCATGCCGATCAGGTCGCGCGAGAAGTATTCCTTCATCGTGCCGTCGGGTTGCATCACGCCCACCCAGGCCATCGTCTGGCGCTGGTAATCGAGCGCGATGTAATACACCTCGCTGCTCACGTGCCAGTGAATACCCTTGCTCTCGCCGGTGAGAGTATTCACGCCGCCCATTTTCAAGATCAGGGTCGTTTCGACGGGCGTGTTCTGTTCATCGTTATCGTAGTGTTGTTTGATCTTGATGATGTTGTCGGTGAAGGATGTCGGTGAATGGCAATGCTCGCAGATCTCGCGCGCCGGGCGCAAGTTATGCACCGGGCTTTTGATCGGGCGCGAGTAACTGTCGAGGATCGTGGTCACCAATTGGCGCGTCCCGTCAATCTTCGACTGGACGAAGGCTCCCGCGCCCTCGCCGACGTGACACTGGGTGCAGGCCACGTTCGAGTGCGCCGACTCAGAGTGACGTTCCAACTGCGGGTACATCGAGTGGCAAACCGTGCCGCAGAATTCCACGCTCTCGGTATATACGTATCCCTGCATGCCGCCCGCCACAACCGCCAGGCCGAACACTACCAACACAACAACAACCAGCAGGAATTTCCAGCGGTGCGAACGCTGGCGCAAGTCAAATTGGATGTGCGGCCAGCGCAGTTTGGAACGAAGCCAACTCTTGGCAGACATAATCTACTTTTCCTCTTTGGCGGATTTTTGTTTCGGCTTTGGCGACGACTCCGCCGCCTCTTCTTTCGGACCCTCGGCCGGCTCCTCGACCTTGGGCGTTTCCGCCGGAACAGCCTCCTCTATCGGCTCCTCCGGTTCCTGCGAAAATTCAATGGTCACAGGCCAGGTTTGGTTGGTCGTCAACGCGGCGGCCTTCTCCAGGTATTCCAACTCCAAGGGATGGTCCTCTTCCATATCCTTGAGCGACATGTGGCCGGTGAAGACGCTCAAATTCAATTTGCGGAACACCACATCGTACACGTGCCAGATCAGCACGACAGCCACACACAAAATGGCCTGCCAGCGATGGAACAACCGCGCCGCGGGAATGATCGCGCCCGGCAGATAGGTGGATGTAAAAATGGGGTATCCCTGCACAATGCCGGTGAGGCCCAGGAACAAAATGCAGGCCGCGCTCACCCAGTAGGAAACCTTCTCCGGCATGGTATAGCGGCCAAAACGCGCAGGCTTGCGGCTCGCGCCCAAACGGAACAACAACGACCAATCCGTATTGGTGAACCACATCCCGCCCTTGCGGCGATAAACAATCAATCCATTCAGGAAATTGAACACGTGATACAGCGAAGCCGCGCCGAGGATGAAGGCGAACGCGTGATGCGCTTCGCGCACGGCGTCAATACCGCCGAAGAAGACCAGCACACCGCTTCCCAGCAGGCTGGCGTAAAAGGTTTGGGCAAAACCGGTCAGCCCAAGCATGAACACAGATAGCATGAACACAAAATGCTCAATGGCAACGCCGGTGGAAAAGCGCGTGACAAAACGTTCGCCCTGGTGGTTGGCGCGCAGGCGAAGCGCGGCATCCACGGCATCGCGCCGAGTCGCCTTCACAGGCGAAGCGTGGGATCGAGAAGGGGAGGGTTTTTTCGCAGGCGTTGGCATCAGGATTCTCCCTGCCCGGCTTTGGAAGCGGCGGCGCGCGCGGCTCTGGAGGCGCGGCGACGGGAAATGTCGAAGACGAGATAGGCGGCAAAATAAACCGTGAGAAGAACAACCGCGCCGATCGTCAACGCGTTGAGCAAGAACAATCCCGGCGTTTCGTTCAAGGTGGGGCGTTTGTGGCTCAACCAGGCCTGCGGGAAATTCGCGCTGGCGTCGGTGTGACATTCCTGGCAGGTGCGTTGGAGGTTGGCGGTGAATACCTTCGAGTCGGGGTCATCTGGCGGCAGGATATTGTGCACGCCGTGGCAATCGTAGCAGGCGGCCTTGGTCACCTTGGACGCGCCGGGTTGACCGAAGAGATCGGCGGAACGACCGTGGAAATCATCGAGGTAGGTGGAGAGAACGTCGGTGGAGATGTTGTATTTCGCCATGCGCGCCTCGTCGGCATGACACTTGCCGCACATCTCGAACGCGTCCAGCCGAAAATCCGCGTCGCGGGGACCGATGACATTGTGCGCGCCGTGGCAATCGTTGCAGATGGGAACATCCTGGTTGTTCTCTTCGCGCAAGGCCGAGCCGTGCACGCTATTTTCGTAAGCGATCAATTCGGCCAGATGACATTTACTGCACAGGCGGGCGCCGAGCCGGCGATCCACGAGATTGATGATGTGCGCCGTATGGCAATCCACGCACACCGGCGCGAAACGATTCTCCTTCGTCATCGTGCGGGTATGGATGCTCTGCTCAAGGGCTTTGAATGCCTCCTCGTGACAGCGGCTGCAGGAAGCATTGATCTCCAGCTGAATGGCGCGCGCGTCTTCGTAGGGCAGTTGAAACTCGAGCAGGCCGGTGGGCGCCGCGCCTCCCGAAGCCTCCCAGTGACACACCCCGCACGACTGGGCCGGAGAGGTGTCGTGCGGATATGTTTTTTGAGTCACGTGGCAAAAGACGCAGCTCGAATGAGTGGTGTCCTGGTAATGGTCCGGGCCGATGAAGAGGGAGTAGGTCTGGCCGTCGCCTGTGACGCCGACCATTTCGGGTTTGGAGTGGCAGGCGTAGCAATCGCCGGTGGCGTGAGGGCTGGGAGCGCTGGGGGTGGGCGAAGCCGCCTCGACCGTAGGAGGAACCGTCTGTGTTGGGGTGGGGGTGAGTCCGGTTTGCGCGTTCCCAGTGAGGGCCTGCGCCGGTCCGGCGGAAAACGCAAGACAGGCCCAGGCGATCAACAGGGTTGTCGCGGCCGGAAGGATGAACGCGTTCCAGAAGGAGGTGCGATTAGTCATGAGGTTGCATCGTTGGCATGGGAGGATTGAATATGCCGGGCAGGTTGGCTCTGACGTTTTCCAGCACTTGCAGAAATCCCGCGAAACCGCTGGCATCGTACCGGTCGCTGCGGATCAATTGCACATTGGAATTGTTAAGATTGACTTCCAACACAATCAGGCTCGGAAGAACCTCGAATAAATGGCTGAGCGAACAGGCCTCCGATACCTTCCATTGGGTAGATTCGGTGATGATGATTTCCGGTTGCATGAGGGCGAGCGTGTCCGCGAGGTTGGGATGATTGGCATCCAGAGTCTCCACCTCCAGGGAAAGGGAAGACCGGCGCAGGTTGGCTATGATGCCTTGCGCCAGGAGCGAGTGACTGGTTAGCACAATAACTTTGCTCACAAGATTCTTCACTTTCGCTGTGAAATTCTGCACGAATATATCATTAACGCCCCATTAGAAACAGATTTTACTGGGTAGTTTGTCTGGCAAGTGATGGGTAGATTGAAGCAAACGACCCCTACCCAGGTGGGTAGGAAGGCTCATTACATTCCTCGCCCCCCTTTATGATGTTATACCTATTGCAGGGGTAGTTTTGGGCAAAAAACGCGGCAAAATCCCGCGTCCTTCCCGGCTGGCGCGGTTACAGGATACCCATTTGGGTAGCCGCGCGCACCGCCTCCAAACGATTCGAGACATTTAACTTTTGGAGGATATTTTTTAAATGAAACTTGACCGTGTTTTCGCTCACCGAGAGAGCCGCCGCGATCTCATGATTCGGTTTGCCATCGGCCACCAACCGCAGGACTTCGAGTTCGCGTTCGCTGAGCAAGGCGCGCTGAGACCTGGAATCGGAGGGACCCAAATGACGCACGAGACGGGTGGCTACGGAGGGAGAGATGGCGGCTTCGCCTCGTTGCATGCTCTCGAGCAATTGGAAAAATTCGGCGGCGTTGATCTGCTTGAGGAGGTATCCGTTCGCCCCGGCGCGGATGGATTCCAAA
The DNA here is from genome assembly GCA_964625215.1 of uncultured Anaerolineaceae bacterium. Classification (GTDB taxonomy): domain Bacteria; phylum Chloroflexota; class Anaerolineae; order Anaerolineales; family Villigracilaceae; genus Denitrolinea. The sequence goes on from CAZVAX010000005.1 coordinate 79,689, forward strand.
ATGTCCTTGTCCTCCTCCGAGACGGTGAGCATCACCACGTTGACGCCGGGCGTGCGCGCTTTGATCTGTTTCAAGGCGGTCAAACCGGTCATGACCGGCATGTGAATATCCAGCAGGATCAAGTCGGGGCGGAGGGCTTCGGCGAGGTCAATGGCTTCCAATCCATTGCTGCCCTGCCCCACCACTTCGTGTCCCCCGGCCTCGAGTAGGCTGACGATCCCATCGCGGAAGAGTGAATGGTCATCTACAACCAGTACGCGCATCGCAACGCTCCTACACGTCAAAGGCGACGATCACCTGCGTTCCCCGCCCAGGCGAGGATTTTATCTCGATCTGCGCCCCGATCGCGTGGGCGCGCTCGACCATGATCTGCATGCCGAAATGTCCTTTGCGTTCCAAGCCGGTCAGGAACGGATCGAATCCGATGCCGTTATCGCGAATGGTCATTTCGAGTTTGCCGTCCTTCCGTTCGAGTCGAATGCTGGCTTCGGTGGCGCGCGAATGACGCCGCACGTTGCTGACGGCCTCCTGGAGGATGCGGAAAAGTTGGAGGGCTTGCTCGTTCTTGAGTTGGGCGGCTTCCACCTCGCCGACGATCTCCAATTCCAACGGCAAGTCGTCCAACCGGTTGCATTGATCCACAAACTCGCGCGCGCTGGCGACCAATCCCTGCTCGACTCCGCCCGACATCTTCAGACCGATAATGGCCGAACGCACTTCCACGGATTGATCGCGAATGGACGTTTCGACTTGTTCGAGATTCTTGGCGGCCGCGTCCATGTTATTGGCGCGCAACGCCACCTGGATCGCGCCCACTTTGGCGGAGAGGTATCCCAAAAATTGGGCGACGCCGTCGTGCAGTTCACGCGCGATGCGTTCGCGCTCCTCGATGATGGCGTGCACGCGAACGCGGTCGCGCTCCTCGCGGCGCGTTTGCAAGGACTCGAGGTTGGCCGCGATTTGGTTGAAGCGATCGGCCAGTTCGGTCAGTTCATCCTCCGTGCGCCAGCGCTTCGAGATGCGCGCCGAGAGTTCGCCGCCTCCCAATTTCATCAGCGCGGCGTGCACCACTTCCACGCGGCGGACGACCAGCCATTGCACCCATGCAAATCCCAGAAGCATAAAAATGAACAACACCGCAATCGAAGCCAGGAGTTCGTTCAACGTGGAGACAAGTTGTTTCTGATGGGCTTCCGTCGTGGACGCGTCGATGAACAGCACGCCCAGGTGTTTCCACTTCGCGGGGTGACAACTCTGGCATTCCGGGCTGTTCGTGATCGGAATCGAAATGCGCAACACATCGGGGTTGGCGGGCAATTCTATCGTCTGCGGGCGCTCGGCGGGCGGAGACTGATGACATTCGAAACATCCCACATCGTTGGCGCTGAGCGTGTCGCCGACATCCCCCGGCTCACTGCTGCGCCAGACCACCCCGTGCAAGTCCACGATCCATACTTTTTGGATGTTCCTTTGCGCGGCCACATCCATCATCATATTCCCAACCATTTCTGAATCGTTCATGAGCATGGCATGGCGCATATTGCTCAAGGTGGTATACCCCAACTGGGAAGCGGAAAGTTCAATCTGTTCGCGGATGGCGCGCGTATCGCGTTGATAGTCCACAATCAACAAAGCCAGCAACACCAGCGTGACCGGCAGGAAAAAGGCCAGACCGACTTTGTAACGCAATTTCAGCGCGCAGATAAAACGAACCGGGGCGAAGGTGGTTTTCATTGCAAAAGCCTGTTGGCACAGTATATCCCAGATGGGCCGGGATGTGGCCGGGCAGGATGAGTCGGGGCGCGCTTTGAAGTTGCCAGCCCGCGAGCGTTGGAATATACTCACAGATGCCACGTGAAACTTGACGCTTGACACAGGAGCATTAAACCCATGACCCTTCCAACCACCATCACCGTCATCGGCGCGGGAAGCGCCTCGTTTGGCGAGAACACCCTCTCCGCCATCATGAACTCAAAACGATTACGCGGCTCGACCCTCCGCCTTGTGGACCGGAATCCCCAAACGTTGGATGTCGTTCAGAGACTGGCAACCCGCCTCAACCGTGAGTGGGACGCGCAGTTCAAGATCAGCGCGCACACCAGTCACAAGGACGCGCTCGAGGGCGCGCAATTTGTCGTTTCGGCCATCGAGGTCGGTCCGCGCGAGGATCTGTGGAAGCAGGATTACGAACTAACCATGAAGCACGGACTCCGCCAACCCTACGGCGAGAACGGCGGGCCGGGCGGATTCGCGCACGCGGCGCGCAATATCGGCCCGCTGATGGAAATCCTGCGCGACATGGAGCAGGCCTGCCCGGAGGCGTGGTTCATCAACTTCACCAACCCGATGGTGCGAATTTGCGACGCGGTCAACCGTCACAGCAGAATCAAGTCGGTGGGACTGTGCCATCAAATCTACGCGGGCTACGTGATGGTGGGCGCGGCGCTGGCGAAAGACTTCGGCCACGAAGTTCCTCCTGAGTTGACCGGCATGCACGCCGCCATTGACCAGGCTCCGGCGCACGCGGCCATCCGCGAGTGGATCGTGCCGCGCGTGGATATCCGCGCCGCCGGGACGAATCACTTCTCGTGGATTCTGTCGATTCGCGACCGCGAGACGGGTGAAGACCTCTATCCGCTTTTCCGCAAACGCTTCTTTGAACTCGACCCTTCGTTTGAGCCGCTCACGCGCGACGTGTTCGACGCGTTTGGCCTCTTCCCCGTCCCCGGCGACACGCACTTGTGCGAGTACCTGCCGTGGATGAGCGACCCCGTCACCAGGCCCTGGGAAAAATATAACATCCGACTCTACGATTGGGAGCTGTTTGCAAACGTGCGCGAGTTTGAACTGGATCGCCTGAACGACATGGCGAACGGCGACGCGACCATCGAAGGATTGCTGGATACCGACTCGGAGGGCGCGCTCGAGATGATCGAGAACGTGGCGGGCGGGACGAGGCATTATCACCTCGCGGCTAATCTGCCCAATGTCGGGCAAATTGCCAATTTGCAAATGGGCGCGACGGTGGAGACTCCCGTCGTTGTGGACGGCGCGGGGATTCATCCCGTTCACGTGGGAGCGCTGCCCGAACCCATCGCCGAACTTTGTCGCCGCGAGTTGACCGCCGCCCAACTTTGTGTGGACGCGGCCGTCGAAGGCTCGCGCGAAAAAGCCCTGCAATGTCTCCTGCTCGACCCGATGATCTCCGATATTCAAATGGCGAAAAATATCCTCGATGATTATCTGATCACGTTCAAAGAACACTTGCCGCAGTTCTGGAAATAGGCGCGCACGTACACAGTTAAACAAGGAGAGCGGATGAGAGAGCAGAGTCTTTTCGGCGGCATTGAAGCGGGCGGGACGAAGTTTGTCTGCGCGGTGGGAAGCGGCCCCGAACATATCGTGGACGAGACGCGCTTCCCCACCACCACGCCCGCGGAAACCCTCCAGCGCGCCATTGATTTCTTCGCGCCGCACGCGGGTCAACTGCGCGGCATCGGCCTGGGCGCGTTCGGTCCCATTGACCTCGACCCGGCCTCGCCCACCTACGGCCACGTCACCACCACGCCCAAACCCGGCTGGGCGAACACGAACATCCTCAGCCTGTTGCGCGACGGACTCCGCCTGCCCGTCGCCATGAACATGGATGTGGTTGTTGCCGCGCTCGGCGAAGCCGCGTGGGGCGCCAGCCGCGACGATCATTGCTCGCTTTACCTCACCATCGGAACCGGAATCGGCGGCGGCTTCATCGTGGACGGGAGGCCGCATCGGGGGTTGGTCCCGCTGGAGATGGGCCACATCCGCCTCCCGCGTGACGCGAAGCGGGATCCTTTCGCGGGCGCGTGTCCCTACCACGGAGACTGCTTCGAGGGGCTCGCTTCCGGGCCTGCCATCCAGGCGCGGCTGGGTCAACGCGGCGAGACCCTCGCGAATGACGCTCCCTTCTGGGATTTGGAAGCCGAGTACATCGCCTACGCCTTGACCAATTACATCCTCGCCCTCGCGCCCGAACGAATCATTATCGGCGGCGGCATCATGCAACGCGATTTCATGTTCCCCGCCGTCCGCCGCAAAACACAGGAACTGCTCAACGGCTACGTTCACCACGAAGCCATCCTAAAACGCATTGATAAGTACATTGTCCCGCCCGCGCTCGGTAATCGCTCCGGCGCGCTGGGCGCCATCGCGCTTGCCCGGAGCGCGGCCGCGTGAGTCGAAGGAAACAATGATCTTCTCCGAACAAGATTTCTTGAAGTTTCTGGACGCCAACCGCTTCGCCTATCAGCGCGTCGAGCATCCTCCCGTCTTCACCTGCGCCGAAGCGGAATTGCATCGCCCCGCCGCGCCTGCCGTCAGCACAAAGAATCTATTCCTGTGCGACAAGAAGGCGCGGCGTTTCTTTTTGGCGGTCACATCCTGCGAGCGGACAGTGAAACTGGACGACCTCTCCGCCCAACTTGGCGTCGCGCGCCTGCGCTTCGGCTCGGAGGAGAATCTGTTTCGTCTCCTCGGCGTGACGCGCGGCTCCGTCACCATGATGGGACTCGCCAACGATACCGACCGCCAAGTTGAGTTGTGGGTCGACGAAGAAATTTGGGAAAGCGAGTATTTCCTCTCCCACCCGCTGGTCAACACCGCCACACTGGTGATTGCCAAATCTGAACTCATCCGTTTCTTTGCATTGACCGGCCACCCGCCGCGCTTTTTCCGTTGACCCCGAAGATGGAATCCGGAAATTCTACTTCCGGAACCCCCAAAGTAGAACTTTGGGATTCCCGTTTTTCATTTCGTGTTGCTCTGTTGCAATCATCTATTTCTACCGTCATTGCGAGACGCCGAAGGCGTCGAAGCAATCTTCTTGCAGGCTGGGAGACTGCTTCGCTTCGCTCGCAGTGACGAAACAAAGCATGTATGCAACAAAGCAATCAAGAGTCAATACGAAGTGGACGTGAAGAACCTGCCCGTGACGCGGTTCTCCGCGTTCTGGTTCGTTTACACGATCTACAACGCGCTGAACAACCCCGCGCTTGGCTACATGTCCGACCGCACGCGCACGCGTTGGGGAAGGCGCATCCCGTACGTGCTGTTCGGCGGATTGCCCTACGCGGTGGCGTTCTCGCTCCTCTTCACCGCGCCGTTCGATGGTAAGGAAAATCTCGTTGCGTTACTGATGACGACAGTCATTCTCGGCATTGCCTTTTTGGCCGCGATGTTTTCGCTCTATTGATTTCGTCGTTGCGAGGGTCATGATCCGAAGTAATCTCTTCGTCAATTCGGGGATTGCTTCGTCGCTCGCTCCGTTCGCTCCTC
>CAZVAX010000006.1:0-57427 GCA_964625215.1 uncultured Anaerolineaceae bacterium
CCACCGCGCCGCAAATTCCCGCCGCGCCGCCCCACAGCCAATCCGTCCCTTGCGGAAGAGGGTCGCCGAGCGCCAACGCCAGCGCGATTAGCAAAACCAAACTGATGGCGTGCGCGATCATCACCACGCCATACGGGTTCGAGCGTTTTGCCGCCATACCGCCGTTGAAATCCCCCGCGCCCCACGTGATCGCGGAAACGAGTCCGTAGAAAATCGAGATGGGCGTCACGCCTTCCTCTTCTTTCGTCCCGTGTTCAACACCGAAATCTGGTCGGGCGACATGCCCTGCTCCAGCAAATATTCGCGCTTCACTTTCAGCGCGCCCGTCGGGCAAACGCCCACACATTGGCCGCACAGCACGCACGTCGTTTCAGGGATCGTCCGCTCGAAGAACGTCCCGATCTGCGTGTGATAGCCGCGCCCGTCGAAGTTGATCGCGAACGTATATTGCGCGTCATCCGCGCAGACTTGGATGCATCGCCAGCACAGCAGGCATTTGGAATAATCGCGGACGTACATCGGGTTGTCATCTTTGACTTCGGACTCGCGTCGCTGCGCGTCGGGGAAGCGGGACGCGTCCGCCCCATACGTTTCCATCATCCTCAGGACTTCGGGCGCGTCGGACAGATTCATCGTGGACGCCAGCATCTCCAGGATGGTTTTCCGCGCCCGATCCACGCGCTCGTTTCGCGTCTGCACCTTCATCCCGGCTCCTGCTTTGACAATACAAGCGGGTTGCAACACCCTCTGTCCCTCCACCTCCACCACGCAGATTCGACATAACGCGTTCGCAGTTGTGGCTTCGTGGAAGCAGATGGTGGGAATCTCGATCCCGTTTTCGCGCGCAGCATCCAGGAGGGTTTGACCATCTTCAACTGATATTTCTTTTCCGTCCATGAGTAATGAAATCGCCATAATTCACCTTGCGTTCAACAGGAATCCGAAAGTTCTACTTTCGGAAGGGGATGCCAGCCTATCCTGAAGTAGAACTTCAGGATTCCAAAACAACACCAGTTCAACGTTCAACGAACAACTCCGGCCACAACTTCATCGCGGACAAAACCGCAGTCGCGGCTGTCTGCCCCAACCCACATAGCGACGCGTCCGTCATCGTCCAGCCGACATCTTGCAGGCGGATCATATCATCCGGCAGAGTCGCCTTATTGGCTACACGACACAAGATTTCCATCTGGCGTTGTGTTCCCATCTGGCAGGGATAGCATTTGCCGCAACTCTCGTGCGCGAAGAAGCGACCGAGTCGCTTCAACACGTCGCGCATGTCGCGCGTCTCGTTGAAGACCATGACCACCCCCGACCCCAGGGGGAGTCCCGCCGCGCGCAAATCCTCCAAGGTCAGTTTCACATCCAGGTGGGCCGATGTGGCAAATGCCCCCGCCGCCCCACCCAGCAACACTGCCTGCAATCCATCCGCACTCATCCGTTCGTCCGTTACCCCATCCGCTGAAGACATCCGTTTATCCGCTTCCGCGTCAGCGTCCGCTCCCGAATCCGCTTTCACCCCGCCCGCCATCGCCAACAACTCGCGCAACGTCACGCCAAAGGGAATTTCGTAAACGCCTGGCTTGACCACATCACCCGAAACGCAGAACAACTTCGACCCCGGCGACTTCTCCGTGCCGATCTTTCGATATTCCGCCGAGCCTTTTTCGATAATAAACGGCACGTTGAAAAAAGTTTCCACGTTGTTGATCACGGTCGGCTTGTCGAAGAGGCCATTCGTGGTTGGAAACGGCGGCTTGACGCGCGGGAATCCACGCTTGCCCTCGATGGACTCGAACAGCGCGGTCTCTTCGCCGCAGATGTACGCCCCTGCCCCGAGACGGATTTCGATATCAAATTCTTCGTTGAGATAGCCCGCCGCGCGCGCTTCGGTCAACGCTGTTTCAAGGACGGGCAAAATGTATGGATACTCGCCGCGCAGATAAATGTATCCTTTTGTTGCGCCGATGGCGTAAGCGGCGATGCACATCCCCTCGATCAAGCGGTGCGGATCGTCGAGCAGGAGGACGCGATCTTTGAACGTCCCCGGCTCGGACTCGTCCGCGTTGCAGACCACGTATTTTTGGTCGCCATCCGCTTTGGCCGCGCCCTCCCATTTGACTCCCGTCGGAAAGGCCGCGCCGCCGCGACCGACGAGTCCGCTGGCTTTGATTTCCGCGATCACATCTTCGGGGGTCATCCTGTGCGCTTTTTTCAACGCGACGTATTCGCCATATTTTGCAAGAGAGGTTGTGCCATTTCCGCAATTCTTGGTTAACTCGCGCACGCTTCCATGCACCAACGAAGCCGGCCGAGCGCTCTCCACCTCCCCGCTGATGACGGTCCATTGATCATTATTCACTGATAACCGCGCCGGGGCGTGTTCGCACAGCCCGAGGCAGGGACTCGCCTCAACGGTCAGAGCCGCATCGGGCGTGGTTTGACCCGGTTCGAGTCCCGCGTGAGCGCAGAGATGGCGGAGGAGTCCATCTGCATTTTTGAGCGCGCAAGCCAGGTCGGTGCAGACGCGGATGACGCGTCGGCCAATCGGTTCGTTGTAAAAGAGGGCGTAAAATTCGATCACGCCATGCGCGTCTGCCAGAGGGACGCGCAGCGATTTCGCGACCTGCGCGGCGACCTCTTGCGGAAGCCAGCCGTAGATTTTTTGCGCGGCGTGCAGGGCGGGCAGTAGGCCCGAACGACCGAGGGGAATAAACTTTTCAATTTCGGCGGAAAGAGGGGCTAAATCTATTTCGGACATGGAGACTCCAATACGCCGAGTATAGACGGATTTGGGTTGTCTGACAAGAAATGGCATATCGAAAGTAAAAGTTTTCTGCTATAATGCCGCCCATGCAAACCAACCACATCGCCAACAACGATAACGATAATGACGCCCTCCGGGGCGTTGGGCGAAGCATGGCTGGTTGACAGACGATCTCAAGTCACACCCATCGCCCGACGCACACGCGAAGGGCGAATTTTTTTGTATAAGCACAGACATCACAGGTTTTTGAAACCTGTGATGTCTCGGAAAACAGTTTTCGGAGGCGCACTATGTACAGAACGCACACTTGCGGAGAACTACGCGTCCAACACGCGGGACAGGAAGTCACGCTGTCGGGTTGGGTCAACCGTCGCCGCGACCATGGCGGCGTGGCCTTTTTCGACCTGCGCGACCGCTACGGCATCGTTCAAATCACCATCAATCCCGACTTACCGCAGGAGATGTTGGATCTCGTGTCCAACGTCCGGCTGGAGTGGGCGCTCCAAATCGAAGGGACTGTCCACAAGCGACCGGCGGGGATGGAAAACCCGAAGATGGTCACGGGCGAGGTCGAGGTGATTGCCAAGGACATCAAAGTCCTCAACCCGGCCAAGACCCTGCCCTTCGTGGTCAGCGACGACAACGATCTGCCGGATGAAAACGTACGCCTCAAATATCGTTACCTCGACCTGCGCCGCGAAAAGATGACGCGCAACATGGTTCTGCGCCACAAGGTCATCAAGTTCATGCGCGACTATTTGGACAAGGAAGGCTTCATCGAAATCGAGACGCCGATCATGTTCAAGGCCACGCCCGAAGGCGCGCGCGACTATCTCGTGCCGTCGCGCATTTACCCGGGTCAGTTCTACGCCCTGCCCCAGTCGCCCCAGCAGTTGAAGCAACTACTCATGGTGGCGGGCATGGACAAGTACTTCCAGATCGCGCGCTGTTTCCGCGACGAAGACCTGCGCGGCGACCGTCAGCCCGAGTTCACGCAACTCGACCTGGAGATGTCCTTCGTTCACCGCGACGATGTGCTGGCTGTGGTCGAAAGTCTCTACACCGCCATGCTCCCCGCGGTCGCGCCGCACAAAAAACTGCTCTCCTCGCCCTGGCCGAAACTCTCGTACCGCGAGGCCGTGGACAAATACGGCACCGATAAACCCGACATGCGCTTCGGGATGGAACTGACCGACGTGAGCGATGTCTTCGCGGAGAGCGAGTTCCGCGTCTTCAAGTCCGCGCTCGAGGCGGGCGGCGTGGTCAAGTGTATTGTCGCGCCGAAAAGCGCGGACATGACCCGCAAGGAAGTGGACGCGTTGACCGAGTCGGCGAAGGCGCTGGGGGCGAAGGGTCTGGCTACGATTGCTGTATCCGCTGAGGGCGTGAAGGGAACCGCCGCGAAGTTCGTCACGCCCGAGGAAGTGGAAGCGCTTCGGACTCAGGTCAAAGCGGGTGAGGGCGACCTGATCTTGTTCGCCGCCGATACGCGCGCGGTGGTCAATAAAGTCCTGGGCGGACTGCGTCTCATCTTCCGCGACAAGTTGAGTCTCGCCGACAAGGATGTGATGGCGTTCGCGTGGGTGGTGGACTTCCCGATGTTCGCCTGGAACGAAGAGGAGGGACGTTGGGACGCGGAGCACCATCCGTTCACCATGCCGCAACTGGCCGACCTCGACAAGTTCGACACCGACCCGGCTTCAATCCTCTCGGATGCGTACGACATGGTCTGCAACGGCTACGAGACCGCCTCCGGCTCGATCCGCATTCACCGCCGCGACATCCAGAACAAGATCTTCCAGATGCTCGGGCACAAGGATGAAGGCATCCAGATCAAGTTCGGTCACATGCTCGAAGCCTTCGAGTACGGCGCGCCTCCGCACGGCGGCATGGCGCCCGGCATTGACCGCCTGGTCATGTTGCTGGCGGACGAGATCAACATCCGCGAGGTCATCGCCTTCCCGAAGAATCAGAACGGACGTGATGTGATGGCTGACGCGCCCTCGCCTGTGGAGGAGAAGCAGTTGAAGGAATTGCACATCAAGATCGCGGAGTAGTGCGAAGATGATCAGAGAACAGAGAGTAGTCAGTCTGACCACTCTCTGTTTTTTGCCCCCCCGTAACAAAAGTCACACCTGTTCATCTCTATCATCCGTTACAATCACCCCATGCGAATTCTGGCGATCATCTCCGGCGAGTACGGCGTCCGTCACGTGGATAATTTGCGCAAGCACGCGCCCGAAGGTTGGACAATCGAAACGTGGAAAGCGCCGGCGGCCTTCCCGCTCATCATTGACTACCCCGAAGACTTCCTGCCCAAAAGTTTCCCGCCCGCCGATTTGATTCTCTCCTTTGCCGAAAACAAATCGGTGGCAGAATTAATTCCAGAGATCGCGACGATGACCGGCGCGCGCGGCGTGGTGGTCGCGGTGGACAGCGAAGCCTGGCTCCCGCGCGGACTGGCGCGTCAACTCACGGGCTGGCTGGCGCGACAGAACGTGGCCTGTGCCACCCCCAAGCCGCTCTGCTCGCTGACCGAGCGTGACTACAAAGTCACGAAGCGCGAACGCGAGATCTATGACAGCCCGGTCATCTCGGAGTTCGCGAAATACTTCGGCCAGCCCGACATCCGCCTGAGCGTGGATGAGGCCAGTCGGACCGTATCCGGCGCGGTCGTCGAGAGGGATGCGGTGTGCGGGTGCGCGCGTCACGTCGCGGAGAAGTTGATTGGTTTGTCAGTGGATGAAGCGGAAGAGAGAGCGGGGTTGTTCCATCATCATTTTCCGTGCCTGGCGAGCATGGTCAAGTTGAACGACTACAACCACGACACGCTCATGCACGAGTCGGGACATTTGTTGCAGGAAAATCTAGCCGAGCAGTTGAAGCCGTATCGGCAAGTCAAGTACATTTCCCCCGGAACGAAGAGCGATTCGTAGGACGCGGACGAGCGCGGAAAACGCGGATGAAAAAGTTTAAAATCCGCGTCCTCCGCGTTTATCCGCGTCCCAAAAGGGTTATTCCTTCGGAATTCCCAACTGGATCATCCCCTCCACCACGCGGACCGGGTAGGCGGGGATGTCCACCACGGCGGGCATTTGCATGACCTTGCCGGAGCGAATGTCGAACTCGGCCCCGTGCCGCGGGCAGACGATGTTGTAACCTTCGATGTCGCCATCCCCCACGGGACCATCATCGTGAGAGCAGATATCCCCAATAGCGAAGAACTGACCGGCGATATTGAAGATCACTAGCGTTTTATCGCCCACGTCCACGAAGAGACGCTCGCCGTTGGGCAATTCGGAGGCGGGGGCGATTTCTACGAAATCCAAGTTTTCTGATGGTTGCGAAGTGTAGTTGAACATGGGAATTGTATCAGGGATACACAAGCACACAGGTCGCATTCAGGTGTTTACGTGTCTACCTGTCTACCTGTTTACTCGACGAGGTCGTCACTCGCCTCCCCCAACCCATAGACGCCTGCCTTCAAAACCTTGAGCGAGAGCAGGGCGCACTTCAAGCGCACGGGACCGAGGTCAATGCCGAGCAGTTCGAGGATATCCTGCCTGCCGAGTTTCTTCACCTCTTCCAGCGGCTTGCCGATGATGGACTCGAGCAACAGGTCGGCGGAGGCCTGCGAGATGGCGCACCCGTGACCGTCGAAGCGCGCGTCGGCCACCTTACCATCCGCGTCGACGCGCAGGTCAATTTGGATGTGGTCGCCGCACAGCGGGTTATTGTCCGCGAACGAGATGTCGTGCGGGTCGAGTTTGCCGCGGTAGGAGGGATTTTTGTAATGCTCGATGATGACTTCGCGATAGAGATCGTCCATAGGTTCTCCGGTGTCACGTGTCACGTGTCAGGCAAACGCCACTTGACACCTGACACTGGAACACTTGACACGGTATTATCCAAACATCTTTTTGACTTTGTAAATCCCGTTCACCAGTATATCCACTTCATCCTTCGTGGTGTAGAGATAGAACGAAGCGCGGGTGGAGGCTTGGATGCCGAATTTTTCGTGCAGGGGCTGGGCGCAGTGGTGACCAGCGCGGACAGCGATGCCGTCACGGTCGAGGATCTGCGCTACGTCGTGCGGATGGACGCCTTCGAGGGTGAACGAGGCGACGCCGCCTTTTTTGTCCGCGGAGGGACCGAAAACCTTCACGCCAGGAATTTCTTCGAGTCGCTCCAGCGCGTATTCGGTGACGACATGTTCGTGCTCGGAAATCTGGGTCATGCCGATCTTTGTCAGGTAATCCACCGCCGCGCCGAAACCGATTGCCTCCGCGATGGCGGGCGTCCCGGCTTCGAATTTGTGCGGCAGGGTGTTCGGGCGGAAGGAACGCAGTTTCACTTCCTTGATCATGTCGCCGCCGCCCAGGAAGGGAGGCATGGCTTCGAGCAGTTTCGATTTTCCGTACAGCGCGCCGATGCCGGTCGGGCCGCACATCTTGTGGGCCGAGAAGGCGTAGAAATCGGCGTCGAGGGCCTGCACGTCCACGGTCAGGTGCGGGACGGATTGCGCTCCGTCCACGAGGGTCAGCGCTCCGGCTTCGTGGGCCAGGCGGATGATCTCGGCGGCGGGGTTGATCGTCCCGAGGACGTTGGACATGTGCGTAAACGCGACCAACTTCGGGGTCCGCGCGAGAAGCGTTTTGTAGGCGTCGAGGTCGAGCAGGCCCGAGTCCGTTACGGGGATGAAATCCAGTTCGATGCCGCGTTCCGAAGCGAGCATGTGCCAGGGGACGAGGTTCGAGTGGTGCTCCATCTCAGTCAGGATGACGAGATCGCCGGCTTTGAGATTCGTCCGCGCCCACGTGTACGCGACAAGATTGATGGACTCGGTGGTGTTGCGGGTGTAAATGATCTCGCGCGACGAAGCCGCGTTGATGAATTTTGCGATTCTTTCACGCGCGCCTTCGTACAGCGCGGTCGCTTCCTCGGCGAGGGTGTGCACGCCGCGGTGAATGTTTGCATTCGAGCGGCGATAGAAATCGTTCATCGCCTCGATCACCGCAAGGGGCTTTTGCGAGGTGGCCGTGGAATCCAAATACACCACGCGCGCGCCGCTGGCGGTGGCGCGATTAAGAATAGGAAAGTCTTTGCGGATTAGGTCAGTGTTGAGCATGGGGAAAGGTAGACAGGTAAACAAGCACACACGTACACAAGTTGCGTCGCATGTTTACTTGTGTATCTGTGTACGTGTCTACGTGTGTACTAATACTCAGGAATAAACTCCCGCTTCCCGGCCTTCTTGATTCCCGTCGCGCGGATTTGATCCGACGTGAGCGGATACCAGAGGATGCGGTCCGGCACCATCCAGCCATCAGTGAGAAAAACGTTCGAGCGGAACTGCACGGCAACCATCTTGTTATCCACCTGCACCACGATGCCCTTGATCCAGCCGCGAATGCGTTCGTTGTTTTTTTCGTGATCGCAAAACACTTCCACAGTGTCGCCCACCTCGAACACATGCTCCGCGCCCGGAGGGTTCATGTATGCGTATTGCGGCCCGACGTGCAGCGGACGCGGCGCGCGGCGTTCTGGCGCGACCGGGTTGACGCGCACGTGGCGCACTTTCACAACCGTCGGCGCGGCGGATTTCTTCGCGGCGGCGGGCTTGGCGGCCTTCACCGACTTGTTTTTTTTCGCGGCCAGCTTGGCGGGCTTGGTTGTTTTACTGGTTTTGGTTGGCATGTCTTCCTTTTCTGGCTAGGTCCCTGAACCCATCTTATTCATGATCGCTTGTTGAAAACGCTCCCGTACGCCCTCGAACGGAATGCGCTGCATGATCGGATCGAAAAAGCCTTCCACAACGAGACGTTCCGCCTCAGCCTGCGGGATGCCGCGGGACTTGAGATAGAACAACGGCTCCTTCTCCAACTTACCGACGGTCGCGCCGTGCGTGCAGCGGACATCGTCCGCGAGGATCTCCAGCCCTGGAATCGAGTCGGCCCTCGCTTCCTCACTCAGGACCAGGTTGCGGTTGGCTTGATACCCGTCCGTTTTCTGCGCCCCCGGTGCCACGTAGATCATCCCCTGCCACACCGAGCGACTCTTACCCTTAAGCGCGCCCTTGAACAGCAGGTCGCTGGTGGTATGCGGGGCAAGGTGATTCTGTTGCGTGTCGTGGTCGAGGTGCTGGTGACCGTCCGTGAAATAGAAACCGGACATGCGTCCCTGCGCGCCTTCGCCCACGAGATCGAGATCGGAGAAATTCTTGGTGAGCCGCGAACCGACCGCGCCGAAGATCCAGTCCAGGTTGCCGCCGCGTTCGACGCGAGCGCGCTCGTGCGAAAAATTCCAGACGCCGCGTCCCCACGATTGCAGTTCCACGAACTTGAGGTTGGCTCCCTGCCCCACGTGAATCTCGACAACCCCCGCGTGCATGGCATGGCCGGTCTCATCGGGTGAGGCGGACTCGTGCGCATACGTCACCGAGGCGCCATCGTCCACGAAGACGAGCAGATGGGAGAAGAACGCCAAGTCAGCTCCGGGTCCCCACAACACGGAATGCAGAGGCGCCTCGACCGTCATGTTTTTTGGAATGTAGAGCAAAACTCCGTTTTGCGAAAGGGCTGAAGCCAACGCCGCGAACTTACCGTCGCCCGGTTTGACAATTTGCCCGATCAACTTCGCGAGCAGATCGCCGTGATTCTTCTCCGCGCCGCGAAAGTCGGTGAAGACTACTCCCTTCTTCGCCAGCGCTTCTTCGAGAAAAACCTGCGATCCGCCGGGAAGCAACGCGATCTGTCCGCCGTGTTCGCCGCCGGTGAGCGACTTCAGCAAACCTTCGGGCATGGAGGGCAAATCCTCGAACGCGCCTTCTGTGGGAAGTCTGAAATCCGGGGCGGGTAACATTCGCAGGTCAGTGCGACGCCAGGCCTCGTCGGTGGCGAGGGGTAGAGACAACGCCTGATAAGCCGACCAGGCCTGGGCGCGAAAAGAAGCGAGTCCGTTCAAAGCGGGAACGTCCGCTTGGGTGAAGGAAAATTCCTTGGCGGCAGTTTCCGTCCGGCGTCCGCGCGATACGACAACTTTGGGTTTCTCTTGCATGCAAATTCCTTGAGTCCAAGTTCGAAAGTCGAAGGTCGCGTGACATTTGACTTTCGACTTTTGACGTGTTATCCGATCGAGCCTTCCATTTGAAGTTGGATGAGGCGGTTCATTTCCACCGCGTATTCCATCGGCAGTTCCTTGACGAGCGGTTCAATGAAACCGGAGACAACCATGCCGGTGGCTTCCTCTTCGCTCAGGCCGCGCGACATCAAGTAGAAGAGTTGCTCCTCGCCAACTTTACTGACCGAGGCCTCGTGACCGATGGAAACATCGTCCTCGTCAATTTCGATGGACGGGTAGGTGTCGGAGCGGGACTTGGGATCGAGCAAGAGCGCGTCGCACACCACGTTGGATTTGACGCCCTTCGCGCCTTTGTAGACTTTGACCAGGCCGCGATACGAGGCGCGCCCGCCGCCCTTGCTGATGGACTTGGAGGTGATCTTGCTGGTGGTGTTGGGCGCGAAGTGAATCATCTTGCTGCCCGCGTCTTGGGTTTGACCCGGACCGGCGAAGGCCATGGAGAGCATTTCGCCGCGCGCGCCTGGTTCCATCAAATAACAGGATGGGTATTTCATGGTGAGTTTCGAGCCGAGGTTGGCGTCCACCCACTCGTGGGAGGCATTGGCGAATACCTTGGCGCGCTGGGTGACGAGGTTGAACACGTTGGTGGACCAGTTTTGGATGGTGGAGTAACGCGAGCGCGCGCCCTGCTTGACCACAATTTCGATCACGCCGGAGTGGAAAGAGTTGGTGGTGTATTGAGGCGCGGTGCACCCTTCAACGTAGTGCGCCGACGCGCCCTCGTCCACGATGATGAGCGTGCGCTCGAACTGGCCGACGTTGGCGGTGTTGAGGCGGAAATAGGCTTGCAGGGGCAGATCCACTTTCACGCCCTTCGGCACGTAGACAAACGATCCGCCCGACCAGACCGCGGAGTTGAGCGCGGCGAACTTGTTATCTTCGATCGGGATGACCGTGCCGAAATATTCGCGGAACAGTTCAGGGTATTGCTTCAGGCCGTCTTCAATGGAGAGGAAGATCACGCCCTGTTTTTCAAGGTGTTCGAGGATGGAGTGGTACACCATCTCAGACTCATATTGGGCGCCCACTCCCGCCAAAAACTTCCGCTCGGCTTCGGGGATGCCCAACTTGTCGAAGGTTTTCTTGATGTCATCGGGAACATCATCCCAGGATTTTTCGCTTTTCTCCGTCGGCTTGACGTAATAAAAGATGTTGTCGAGGTCGAGGTCCGAGATGTCCGGTCCCCAGGTTGGCATAGGACGCGCCAGAAAATGCGCCAGGGCCTTGAGGCGGAAATCGAGCATCCATTGCGGCTCGCCTTTCATGCGCGAAATATTTTCGACCACCTGGCGATTCAGTCCGCGTTCGGACTTGAATACGTAATTATCGTCGCGGTCGTGGAAGCCGTATTTGTAATCGCCGATATCTTCCAGAATTTTTGCTTCTTCGTTAAGTTTGGTTTCTTCATTCATTAGGATTCACCGTTTCTAAAGTCAGACGACATTGTCAGCGTGCCAGCTAAACCGTTTCCTACCCTTCGGGTACTCCGTCGTATTTTTCGCGCACCCAGTCGTAGCCATGCTCTTCGAGGTGCAGAGCCAGGTCGGGACCGCCGGATTCAACGATGCGTCCGCCCATCATCACGTGGACGAAGTGCGGCTTGATGTAGTTCAGCAGGCGCTGGTAGTGGGTGATGACCAACACGCCCAGATCGGGGCCGGTCAGGGCGTTGACTCCCTCCGAGACGACGCGCAGCGCGTCGATATCCAGCCCCGAATCGGTTTCGTCGAGAATGGCGATCTCCGGCTTGAGGGTCGCCATTTGCAGGATCTCGGCGCGCTTCTTTTCGCCGCCGGAAAAGCCGTCGTTGAGATAACGCCCGGCGAAATTATGATCCATTTTGAGCGCGTCCATTCTTTCTTTGAGGATCTTGCGAAATTCGGGAATGGGCATGCCCTTGTCTTCGGGGTTGGCGGCGCGACGGCGGGCGTTGATGGCCGAGCGCAGAAAATTCGCCACCGTCACGCCGGGGATGGCGACCGGATACTGGAACGCGAGGAAAACGCCCAGCCGCGAACGTTCATCGGGTTCAAGTTCGAGGATGTTCTGGCCTTTGAAAATAACCTCCCCCTCCGTCACGGTGTAATTGGGGTGTCCCATTAGAGTATAAGCCAGCGTGGACTTGCCCGTCCCGTTCGGTCCCATGATGGCGTGAATTTCGCCTTGGTTGACAGTCAACGTCAGCCCTTTGAGGATCTCTTTGTCCTCGATGCTGACGTGAAGATTATTGATTTCGAGTTGCGACATGCGTTATGCTCCAAAAAAATTTCGCCATTTCTGGCGCTTGTATCAAATCAAAGCGATTATAGCAAAGCGAGGGGGAAATGTCAATATTTATGATAATATTCTAGTAAATTAATGATTGGAAAATGGCGGTGGGGTAATGCCGGTGATAGTTTTCGTGGGGCGGAATGCCATTCCGCGCCCCATCACGCGTTTGAATATTTCGCTTCCCGGTTATACAAAGGAACCCTAGCGGGATAATTCTAGCTCAGGCTTGCGAAAAAATTCACTCGCCTCTATAATGCCAACCAGGTAACAACCATGATTACACTCGATCAACTGGAAGCGCGCATCCGCGAATTGATAGAAGTCCGTTTACTTGGAATCCTGCCGGGACGCAAAGTGGAGCCGGCGGTCATTCAAAGTTTTGCGGAAGCCATCCATTCCAACATCCTGGAAAAAAACGGGGAGAAATTCGCCCCCAATGTTTACACTCTCGTTTCCTGCCCCGAGGACGCCAGTCTCTGGCAGGAGGCGGGATTGATCGAAACGCTGAAGGAATCGATCCACGCCGCCGGGCGCGACGCGGGGCTGGATTTTGCCTCGCCTCCAACCCTCTCCCTCGCAACGGACTCAAGCGTTCCCGCGGGAGAGGCGCGCGTGATCGCCTCGCACAAAGTCGAGACGCTCGGGGCAACCAGCAACGTGGTCCGCGAAGAGGCGAAAGAGCCGGAGGAGACCAATATCCCCTCAAACGCGTTCCTCATCATTGACGGGCGAAAGGTCTTTCCGCTTAAAATGCCGGTGATCAACATCGGGCGGCGGCTAGAGAATCACCTGGTCATTGACGATCCGCGCATTTCGCGCACGCACACGCAACTGCGCGCCATCAAGGGGCGTTACGTTATTTTCGACTTGAACTCTACCGGCGGAACATTCGTAAACGGACAGCGCACCAGCCAGACCGTGCTATACCCCGGCGATGTGATTTCACTCGCGGGCGTGACGCTCGTCTTCGGGCAGGACAACCCGCCGCCTCGCCCCGACCTGAAAGAGACCGGCCCGTTCAACGCTCAAACCGCCGACCGCCCAACCGCCATTCTCAAAGACCGCACCGACATCCGTAAAAAGAAAAAATGACCGGACCGCTTGTGTTGGCCCTGCGTTTGGGCATGGCGATCCTGCTCTACGCCTTTCTTGGCTGGGGCTTGTACGCCATCTGGCGTGACGTGAAAGAACGCGGACGCGGCCTGTCCGAGCGCAAAATCCCCACCCTGCATTTAACCGTCCATAACGAACGCGGCGAACCGGTTCGCCGCGCCTTCGTTCACTCCGAAATCACGCTGGGACGCGACCCAGCCTGCGAACTTTTATTGCTGGACGATACCGTCTCGGCGCGACACGCGCGCTTGAGTTTCCACCACGGGCAGTGGTGGGCCGAGGATCTCGGCTCCACCAACGGGACGCTCCTCAATCAAGCCGCGCTGACCACGCCCACCGTCGTCACCACCGGCGACCAACTCGAATGCGGAGACACCGCCATCATTGTCAGCGTCGGCGCCTGGACGGAAACTTCCCCCACCGTTCGACTCTCGTAACTTCATCAGGGACCTCCATGACCGAATCCATCGCTCTCGCCATCATCGGCGGCTCAGGCCTGTACAACATGCCGGGCCTGCAAAACCCAACCGAACACAACCTCGAAACGCCCTTCGGCAAACCCAGCGCGCCCATCGTGGCCGGCGACTTGGACGGGCAACGCGTCGCTTTCCTGGCGCGGCACGGAATCGGACATCACATCACGCCCGGCGAAGTTAACTACCGCGCCAACATCTACGCCCTCAAGTCGCTCGGAGCGGAGCGCGTGGTCAGCGTCAACGCCTGCGGATCGTTGCGCGAGGAGTTCGCTCCCGGCCACATCGTCATTCCCGACCAAATCTACGATCACACCAAGGGACGCGTCCGCACCTTCTTTGGCGAGGGATTGGTCGCGCACATCTCGTCGGCGGATCCGTTATGCGACGACCTCTCCCGCCGGGTCGAGGCCGCGACGCGGGAGGCCGGCGCGACCGTCCATCGCGGCGGGACCTTCATCACAATCGAAGGGCCGCGTTTCTCCACCAAGGCCGAGTCGAATCTCTTCCGTTCGTGGGGCATGTCCATCATCGGCATGACCGCCTCGCCCGAAGCCTTTCTCGCCCGCGAGGCCGAGATGTGTTACGCGGTCATGGCGCACGTCACCGACTACGATGTGTGGCGCATCAGCGCCGAGCCGGTAACAGTGGACATGATCATCGAAACCCTGCATCGCAACACACACACCGCGCAAGAGGCGATACGTATCCTCGTCCGCGACATCCGCGCGCAACGCGATTGCGCCTGCGGATCGGCCCTCGCCGCCGCGCTCATCACCGACCCGGCGCGCATCCCGGCAGAGACCAGGCAAAAACTCGGCCTTCTCGTCGGAAAATATTTGAAGTAGGAACCCCCCCAACCTCCCTTGAACGCCAATCAAACCCAAGCGCGCCTGCTCGCCTACGCGGCGATCTTCCTTTTCCTTTTCTCCCTTGCGTTGACTTTCTCGCCGGTCGTGCGCGAACGGACCTGGGAGGCGGAACTGCGCTGGTCGCACTGGATTGGCTTCGCGGTCTGGATCGCCGCGTTCGGCCTCGTTCATCGCTGGACCTCGCGCCGGCTCCCCGAAATGGACCCGCTCCTGCTCCCCGTCGCTTCCCTGCTAACGGGTTGGGGGCTGCTCACCATCTTTCGCCTCGACGCGGACTTCGGCCTCCGTCAAACCGCCTGGCTGGTCGCCGCGCTCGCCGCGTTTCTCCTCATCCTGCGTTTCCTGCCCGATCTTTCCCTCCTGCGAAAATACAAATATATCAGCCTTCTCGGCGGCATCCTGCTCACCGCGCTGACTCTCCTCTTCGGCTCCAACCCCGCCGGCGACGGTCCGCGACTCTGGCTGGGCGCGGCGGGCGTCTACCTGCAACCGTCCGAGCCGCTCAAACTCCTGCTCATCATCTACCTCACCGCCTACATCGCCGGCCGGTTGCCTTCCGAACCCGGTTCGCGCAATCTCTTCTCATTCCCCTTGCTCGTTCCCACTCTCATCATGACCGGCCTCTCGCTCGCCATCCTGATCATCCAACGCGACCTCGGCACCGCCTCGATTTTTCTCCTGCTCTACACCATCACCCTTTTCATTGCCACCGGAAAGCGACGCGTTCTGGTTCTCACCGCGCTCGCGCTCGGGTTGGCCGCGTTGACCGGCTACTTTTTTGTGGACATTATCCGCATCCGTTTGGACGCCTGGCTCAATCCCTGGTCGGACCCAACCGGGCGGTCCTACCAGATCATCCAATCCCTGCTCGCCATCGCGAACGGCGGCGCTCTCGGGCGCGGACCCGGATTGGGTTCGCCTACCCTTGTGCCGGTGGCCCTCTCCGACTTCATCTTCTCCGCCATCGCCGAAGAGACCGGTCTGATCGGCGTGACCGCCCTGCTCGGTTTGATCGGCCTCCTGCTGGCGCGCGGCTTGCGCGCCGCCTTGCACGCCACCGACCGCTTCCAACGCCTGCTGGCCTCCGGCCTCGCCGCTTACTTCGGCGTGCAAAGCCTGCTCATTTTGGGCGGCAACCTGCGCCTCTTGCCTCTCACCGGAGTCACCCTGCCCTTCGTCTCCTACGGCGGCTCGTCGCTGGTCACTTCATTTCTGGCGCTGGCCCTGCTCGCGCGCGTCACCCTCACCGAGGAGGAAGAACCGGCCATCCTGCCAAACCCGCGCCCCTACTCGATCCTGGCCGCGCTCTTCGGCCTTGGCCTGTTTGCCTGCGCCCTCGCCGCCGGCTGGTGGTCAGTCGCGCGCGGCCCCGAACTGCTGGCCCGCACCGACAACGCGCGGCGCTCCATCGCCGATCGTTTCGTCCCGCGCGGCGACATCCTCGACCGCGAGAATCGTCCCATCACTCTCACCCAGGGAGGCAGGCCCTTCACCCGCGAATACATCTACTACGATCTCGCGCCTGTCACCGGCTACACCCATCCCACCTACGGCCAGGCCGGACTCGAACGCGCCCTCGATCATTACCTGCGCGGCTTTCAGGGCAACCCCACCGCCCTGCTATGGTGGAACCATCTGCTCTACGGCTCCCCTCCCCCCGGCCTCGACGTGCGCCTGAGCATTGACCTCGACCTCCAACGCGCCGCGGACAAACTGCTGGCCGATCATACTGGCGCGGCCATTCTCATCAACGCGCACACGGGGGAAATCCTGGCGATGGCCTCGCATCCCGCCTACAACCCCAACATGCTTGACGAAACAGGCAACGCGCTTCTGATGGACCCAAAATCGCCCCTCCTCAACCGCGCCACACAGGGAGAATATCCCATCGGCTCGGTCCTGGACCCCATTCGGGCCGCGCGCTACGGAGCCGAGTCGGACCTCGAAGCGGATTCTATCATCGAACTGTTTTCCAGCCTGGGATTCTATTCCACGCCCGAGCTCTACCTTCCCACCGGAGTCGCCGCCGCGCGCGGTCAGATCGAAAATGTACGCGTCAGCCCGTTGCAAATGCTATTGGCAATGGCGAGTCTGAGCAACGAGGGAGTCCGCCCGGCGCCGCGCATCGCCCTCGCGGTGGACACGCCCGCGCAGGGTTGGGTGATCCTGCCCACCGTGGGAGAGGACCAGCCCGCCCTGAGTCAGAGCGAGGCGACGCGGGTGGCAGAATCGCTGGCGGGAGCGGAGAGTCCGTATTGGGTCATCGCGGGAACGGCGCAGGAGAAAGGTCAAGTCTTGTGCTGGTATCTCTCGGGAACCCTGCCCGGCTGGAAGGGCGCGCCGTTGACGGTGGTGGTTCTACTGGAGGAAAACAATCCAACCCTGGCGGAAATCGTCGGCGCAGGTTTGTTGCAAAGCGCCGTGGAAGCAAAATAAAAAGAGACGGTCGCGTTGCAAGCGACCGTCTCTGACTCTACGCAATGAGCGAGCGCACGTAGGGGATTTTTTGGAGAACGGCGATGATCGCCCACGAGATGAAGAAGACGCCAAATGTCGTGATTGGAATCATGTAGATCGAAGGACCGTCCACTGGCGAGATGTGGAAGGATTTGAGCAGGGCGATGATGAAAACGTGAATCAGGTACATGCCAAAACTGGCCGCGGAGAGATGCAGGACGATTCTCCCGAACGTGGGATGCGGCTTGGAAAAGATGTACTCGCCCAGGGCCTTTAATAGAATAAAGAACGAAGTCGCCAGCAGGATGATGTTCCAGCCGAGGAGGTACTGGAAGTAATCCACCAATTTGCCTTCCATGGAGGTGAACTGATAGGTGATGTTTCCGGTGTAGAACGCCATGGCAATGTACACAACCGCCGCGCCGGCGACGATGGGTTTGGTGAGCCGGATGCGGGAGATCAGGTAGCCGAGGATGAAGTAGCCGATGTAACCGGTGAGGTATCCAAGATCCATGATGACCGGAGTTTGAAGGCGCAATTCGATCAGGCGTTTGATCGGGCCGAAGATGAACCAGATGGCAAGCAGGTACCACAAGTATTTGCGATTCTCGTCGGTGGCGGCGAAAACGCGCAGGATGGGGGTAAACATGTAGACCCCAAAGAGTTCATACATAAACCACAAGTGGTATTCGGCGGGGTTGGTGATGATGAAGAACAGCAAGGTTTTCGAAATGTTGAAAATGGAATAAGAGCCGTAACACCCCTCCCGCCATTGCTCGAACGAGCCGCCGAACGAGAAACAACCTTCCTTCCATAGCAGGTACATGACCGACCAGAACAGGAAGGGATACACAACCTTGTTGAATCGCTTGGTCAGGAAATCCTTCAGGCTTTCCTGGCGCGGCAATAATAATGCGCCGCTGACCATGAACAACAACGGCACACAGGAACGGGCAATCACGTTGTAGATGTTACCGGCGATCCAGTCCATTTCGCTGACGGTCTGAAAACGCGAAACGTTGATTCCCGAAACGTGGCCGAGGATGACGAGGAGGATGCCGATACTGCGAACAAAGTCCGCCCACATCTGGCGGGATGGCGCTGGTTTGACTGCTTGGTCTTGCATGAATACCTCAAAGTTGGATGAAATCCCGCCGATTATACACGAACCCAACCTAACCCCCGGCCCCTTCCCTTGATAGGAAGGGGGAGAAAACGCTACGATGGAACTGTGTCGCGCAGGAGGGGTATCTTTTGCATGACGTACACGAGGGCGAAACAAATCAAATATCCCACAACAGAAACAACCGGCACCGAGACGGCTGGATGGAAATCATAGGGGGCGAGGTGGATGCCGCCGATGCCGGCGTACATGTAATCCAGCACGAAGACGTGGATAAGGATGACGCCGAGGCTGGCGCGGCCGAGGGTTTCGATCACGGCGGGAAGGCGCGAACCCGACGCGAGGTTCAATTGGATGCGCTGGCCGAGTCCCTTGAGGGCGAGGAAGGACAGGGCCACGTAGGGAGTGATGTACACGGTCAGCGTGTCGAACATGGCGTCGTTCATCACTTTCGCGGCTTTGGTTTGGGCGTAGAGAATGGCGGTCAGCGCGGCGGCCCAGAGCGGGAGGAGAATCCAAGCGGCGAGAGTCCATTTCGGGGGCAGGTCGCGTTTGCCGAGCAGGTAGCCGAGCAGGAGAAAACCGATGAAGCCGCCAAAGTAGAGGAATTGAGTGAGCGCGAGTTGGTCGTCGGTGAGACTCATGACCAGAACGAAGACCGGGCCGAGGATGAACCAGATGGCGACGTAGTACCAAATGTCGCTGTCGCTGGCGTTGCGAACGAAGACGCGCAGGACAGGCATGAACAAGTAGAAGCCGATAAAGACGTAGAGAAACCACAAATGGAATTCGAGTTTGCCCGTGCCGAGCGCGAGCAGGATGGCTTTAACATACTTCACCGGGTCTTCCGGCAGGCCGCCATGCCAAACGAGATAAAACGTCCCCCAAAAGACAAGCGGGATGAGAAGTTTGGGGATGCGTTTTTTCAGGAAGGGAATTGTCTCGCTTTGGGACGAGAGGAGGAGATACCCGCTGATCATGAAAAACAGGCCGAGGGCCGAGCGCGCCAGAAAGGCGTAGAAGACGCTGCTCGTCCACCAGACTTCGTCGCCGCGCAGGAGCGGTTTTTTATCCCAGTAGTTGACGATGATCATGGCGACGTGGGTGAACACCACGCCGAAGCCGGCCGCGGCGCGGACGAGATCCACCCACAGGATACGCGGGCGGTTCGCGGTTGGGACGGTCATGCCTGATCCTCGTTCATGAAGGGACGCGTCGGGCTAAGTGAGTTCCAGCGACCAATCACAGCGACTGTCTATGACCAGCAGGTAAACGTTGGCGGGAAGGGTTTGCGTACCCTCGAACGGTCCGATTTCGCCGAACAGCATGACTTCCTCCCCGGCGGCTGTGTAGGCGTAGACAGAGAAATCGGCTTTGTTGCTGCATTTGGCGTGGAGCGAATTGGCGACGCCGCGGATTCCGATCACTTGGTCGCCGACGCCGTTCAGGGTTCCCGGAACGTTGAGCATTTGGATATATTCGGGGGTAAGCGGCAACACTTCCACCGTCCAATCGCCATAGGATTTGACATCCAGGCTGGCGGTAGGCGCGGCTCCCTTTCGTATCTCAATTGGCACCACGCCTTCGTACGCGCCGATCGCGTTGACGAGGATATCCACCCCGCCGGAGGAGTCGTATGAGGTGACGACAAAATTTTCCTGGATGGCCGGCCCGAGAATGTGCAGGACCGCGGGGCCGATCCACTTTTCCGAAAGGTTGATGGTGGAATCCCCCGACCCCGAAAACTTGAGCGGACGAGGCGCGAGCGTGCCGGTTGGACCGGGCGTGATTGTGCCGGCTAGGGCGCTGGTCGGCTGGGGGGTGGAGGTGGCCGTTGGGGGGTCTGTGGGAACCGGCGTTGGGGTGTAGGCGCTCTTGGTGCGGGCGATGGCGGTTTGAATGGCGCTATCGGATGGGGCGCAGGAGGTCAACAAAACGATCAACAGGATAAATAAGGATATCTTCCTCATGGAATCTCCAAAATTATTGCGCGCCTTCGCGCGGCTCCCAGATGGCATCGGTCAACAAGGTGATGCAACTGCTGGGACATTCCACGCCCGCGACGGTTCCGTAGACGCGGATGTAGTCGTAGGGATAGATACCCGAGAACGGCGCTTCCATGAACACCCAGATCGGGACGGTGGGATAATCGCCGATCATCAGTTCCAATTGCTGATCGTTGAAGACCTCGCGGATATAGCCTTGCACGGTCACTTTTTCGCCGATGTGTTTTTCGGGATAGGTGGTCAGTTCGCGGACGGAAATCCAGTGATATTCCAGTTTGCGGAGGTACAAGGCCATCGAGGCGGTTTCGGTGGCGAAGCGACTGGCGTATTGCGCGGCCACGGTTTGCGTGACCGAGAGGGAACGTTGGGTGGCCTGATCAATGAACGCCTGCTTGGTCAAGGTTCCCGGAGGGACGGTTATAGTGGGGGGAGGAATCGGCGTTTGGGTGGAAGTCGGACTCGGGGCGAGCGTGAAGGTGGGCGTGGCGCTGGGCGTGAGGGTGGCGGTAAGGGTTGCGGTGGGGAGGGCGGCCTCCGTCTGCGCCATGGCGGTGGCGACAATGCTGGGGGAAGGCTGGCAACCCGCCAGGAAAAGGACCAGTGCAAGCAAGAGGATACTACGGACTTTCATCAATGCCTCCAAAAGAAAAATTCCAACGATGAATTATATCAACTAAAAAGTAACAGGGCAGGTCTCTCGGCCTGCCCTGCGGTTTTCGTCGCTCAACCTCCGGGTATTTGCGCCTTCACGTTCATTCGCGCAAGTCTGCTTTTATACTTTGTTGGAAATTCTTTTTCGAGAGCCATGGCATGTTTGCTCAACTGCACCCGCAGGAAGGCTTGGGTCTTCGCCAGTTCCTCCACCGGAAAATTCACCATGATAAATTCAAAAACCGCGTTCGTCTCTGAATTTTCCAGTTCCACCGCCATTTGATAGGCGTCATCCAAATTCTGGATATCGCTGTTCATGGCCCGGGTGGAATGTTCCAATCCCTTTTGCGCCGTTCCCAGCATAGAGTCGTTCCCCGGTTGAGAAAGGATATCGGGTGAAAGTTTCACTCGCACTTGCTCCAAAAAGGAAGCGTGTCCCCGCTCCTCGTCCGCATAGCCCCTCCAAAATTTCGATACATCCGGCTCGCAGGCAAATATCCCCACCAAGCGGCGATAGAATTCTTCGGCGGCTTTTTCCAGGGCAACCGCCCTGTCGAACAGATCGTTGACTGTGCCTGTTGTATCCATGTTGTTTTGCCTTCGCTTACCAACCTTGCGACAGAAACGTATAGAGTGTCACTATACCCAAATCGGAGAAATTTGTCAGGTTACTTTTGTAATGTGCTCAAGGTGACAATTTTCAATAAAAGCGGACGAGTCTCCTCGTCCGCTTTCCAATTACCATTTGCCAATTTCCTCTCACACCTTCGGCCCCGCCTCCACCACCTCGCGCGGCGTGCCGTCTTTGAACTTGGCAAAATTCTGGATGAAACGCGAGGCCAAATCCTTGTAGCGCTTGTCATAGTCCGCGCGGCTGGGCCAGGACGACCACGGTTCCAACACATTGTCGGGAACATCCGGGCAGGTCTTGGGGACCTCGAAGCCGAAGACAGGGTCCTGGTAATACTGCACCTTGTCCAACTTGCCGGTCAACGCGGCTTGAAGCAGGGCGCGCGTGTGACGAATGCTGATCCGCTTGCCCACGCCGTACGGTCCGCCCACCCAGCCGGTGTTGACCAGCCAGCAGGTCACGCCGTAGCGCTCGATTTTTCGCTTCAGCAGTTCGGCATATTTGTACGGATGGTGGACCATGAACGGCCCGCCGAAGCAGGCGCTGAAGGTGATCTCCGGTTCGTCGCGCAGGCCGACCTCCGTCCCAGCGATCTTGGAGGTGTACCCCGAAATAAATTGGTACAACGCCTGGTCCGGAGTCAGGCGCGCAATGGGAGGCATGACGCCGCTGGCGTCGCAGGTCAGCAGGATGATATTCTTCGGGTGTCCGGCCTTTTTCTCCGGCACGGCGTTGGCGATGAACTCCAGCGGATACGAGGCGCGCGTGTTCTCGGTGATCGAGTCGTCGTCGAGGTCAATCATGCGCGTCACCGGGTCGAACGGGACGTTTTCGAGGATCGTGCCGAAGCGCTTGGTGGTGGCGTAAATTTCCGGCTCGGCGGATTCGGAGAGTCCGATCACCTTGGCGTAGCAACCGCCCTCGAAGTTGAACACGCCCTCGTCGGACCAACCATGCTCGTCGTCGCCGATGAGGCGGCGCGTCGGGTCGGCGGAAAGCGTCGTTTTGCCCGTGCCGCTCAGCCCGAAGAAAAGAGCGACATCGTTCGCGTCCGTCGGGCTGACGTTGGCCGAGCAGTGCATCGAAAGGACTCCCTCCAACGGCAGGAGGTAATTCAAAATCGTGAAGACCGATTTCTTGATCTCGCCCGCGTAGGCCGTGTTGCCGATGATGGCAAGTTTTTTCGCGAACGACAGGCAGATGAAGGTTTCGCTTCCGGTGTTGTCCACGGCGGGCGCGGCCTTGAACGATGGCATCGCCAGGATCGTAAACTCCGGGACGAAGCGTTTGTATTCTTCGAGCGACTGCGGCAGGAGGAACATGTTGCGTGCGAAATGGCTGTGCCACGCCAGTTCGGTCACGATGCGGACCGGGAGGCGATAGTTCTCGTCCGCGCCGGCGTAGACATCCTGGACGAAGACGTCGCGCCCCTGCATGAATCCCAACAGGCGATCATACAGGACCTCGAACTTGTCTGCCGCGATCGGACGGTTGTACACGCCCCACCAGACGTTGCCTTCCGAGTCGGTCTCGCGGACCACGAACTTGTCGTTGGCGGATCGGGCCGTGTGCTTGCCCGTGTTCGCCACGAACGGCCCGCCGATGACGGTCGCGCCCTCGCCGCGAAAAACGGCTTCCTCGTACAATGCCTCGGTTGGCAAATTCCAATACGCCAACCGGAAATTTCCCATTGCCTGTTGCGACAAGTTGTAATCGGCCTTGCGAATCTGAGCGACGGCCTCGGCGGGGGTTTTGATGTTGAGTAAGTTGTTCATGTGTTCCTCGTTATAGGTAGACAGGTACACAAGTACACAGGTAAACAGGTGACGTGTTTACGTGTGTACCTGTCTACGTGTGTACGTTCACATCCAATCCCGGATCATCTTCTTATCGCCAATATAGATCTCGTTCGGCGAGGTCGGGTCGAGCGCCCAGCGGATGCGTTCCATGCCCTCGGTCACTTCCTTGACTGAACCGGCGAAAGAGATTCGAATGTAGCCCTCCATGCCGAATTCCTTGCCTGGCACAGTGACCACCAACGCCTTCTTGAGCAGGAACTTCGAGAGTTCCACTGAGTTGTTATTGAACGCGCGCAGGTCGGGCAGCGCGTAGAACGTCCCTTGCGGAGGGATGAGACGCGCGCCGTTGAAGGTCTTCATCTCCTGGAGCAGAACGTCGCGGTTGTTTTGGATCTGCAAACGCAGCGCCTCCACCACCGACTGGAGTCCGTTCAGCGCGCCCTCGGCCGCGGCCTGCGCTATCGGCGAGACGCACGAGGTGGTTTGCGCCAACACATTCGTCATCACGCGGATCAAATCGCGCGGCGCGGCCACCCAGCCGATGCGGAAGCCGGTCATGCCGTAGAGTTTCGCCACGCCGTTGACCACGATCACGTGCGAATTCTCCACGTCTTTTTTCGTGAACGACCAGGCCGGCGGGGCGACGTTGCGATCAAAGGTCAACTTGTGATAGATGTCATCGCAGATCATGTAGATGCCCTTGCGCTCGCACATCGTCACGATCTTCTCGATCAACTCCGCCGGATAGATCGCGCCCGAAGGATTGTTCGGGCTGTTGACGATGATCGCCCGCGTGGAGGAGGTCACCGCCCGCTCGATGTCCTCGAAGCGAGGCGTGAACGTCCCATCTTCGGGGGTCACGATGACCGGCGTCCCGAGGCACATCTTGATCATCTCGCAGTAACTCACCCAATACGGCGCGATGACGATCACCTCGTCCTGCGGATTCAGGATCGAGTAGAAGATGTTGAACAGCGACTGCTTCGCGCCGTTTGTGATGATCACATTCTCCGGCGCAACGAGGCGGTCATAGCTCTCTTCGGTGTAGCGGATGACCGCCTTCTTCATCGAGGGCAGTCCGTCGGGCGGGGTGTACTTTATCTCGCCGCTGGTCAACTTCGCGCCCGAGGACAAAATGGCCGCGATGGGCGTCTTGTTCTTCGGTTCGCCAATGCCGAGGTTGATCACGGCCTCGCCGCGTTCCTTCAACAGGCGGGCTTCCTCGTTCAAGGCAAAGGTTGGAGATTCGGCGATCTCGCTGGCAAGTTTGCTGAGTTTCATATTGCTCCATCAAGGCGTAAGGCGGGATGGCATCCCGCCCCACAAATAATAAGCCTGATCAACCCACGCTGACCAGGCCATTTACACAAATTCACGCCCCATCGAGGGACGCTAGAATGTCAACAACTATGGCGGACATCCCATTCACACAGCGATTATACCAAACCAGAAACCAGGTTTCTCTAAGAAACCTGGTTTCTGTCAAAGCGAATCAAAATCCGCCGGATTCCCCAACGCCTGACTCGTGACGGACGAATCGATGCGCTTGACCAATCCTCCCAACACCGTCCCGCTTCCCACCTCCACAAAGCGGGTGAGGCCGTTTCCGACCATATCCCGCACCGACTCGGTCCAGCGCACGCGCGACTGCATCTGCGACATGATGTCGGCGCGCAGGTCGGCGGCGGAGGTCAACGCGCGGGCGGCCACGTTCCCCCACACCGGCGCGGACGCATCGCCCATCGCCACCGACCGGACCGCCGCGTTCCACTCCTCTTGAATGGTCGCCATGAGCGTCGAGTGCGCGGCAATCGAAACCGCCAACGGCAAGGCGCGCTTCGCTCCTGCGGCCTTTGCCAATTCCATGGCGCGTTCCACCGCCGGCTTCGCGCCAGAGATAACCACCTGCCCTGGACAGTTATCGTTCGCCACCTGCACCGTCTCCCCCTCGCGGCTCGCCTCCGCACAGACTTTGTCCAGCGCGGGGATGTCGAGGTTGAGGATGGCGGCCATGCCACCGGGAGCGAGCGTCCCGGCGCGCTTCATCAGTTCGCCGCGCGTACGGACGAGGCGCAGGCCGTCCGCGAAAGTCAACGCGCGGGAGGCGGCCAGGGCCGATAACTCGCCAAGCGAATGTCCGGCCAGCGCGGCCGGTTCGAGGTCCGGGAGGCGAAGCGAGAGGACGCGCCACGCCGCCAGCGAGTGAACGTACAACGCCGGTTGGGTGTTGATCGTGTCGTTCAGTTCCTCGGCGGGACCGTCCCACATTAGTTTCGAGAGAGAAAAACCGAGGATGGAATCAGCCTCCTCGAAAGTCTGCTTGGCGACGGGGAAGGACGCGGCCAGGTCGCGCCCCATGCCGATGGCTTGGGAACCCTGACCAGGAAAAATAAATGCAGTAATTTTTGAGTCCATGATTTTCTCCAATTCACCCCGTTAAACACAAACGAGCCGTTTTGGTCACGGCTCGCCGGGGTTCGAGTAGAAACCGGGTTTCTCGGAGAAACCCGGTTTCTGATTTCTCTACTCAGATTTCTTCTTGTCTTTTTTGATCTCGATGACTTCGCGGCCGTTATAGTGGCCGCAGTTCGAGCAGACGGTGTGCGGCAGGCGCAATGAGCCGCAGTTCGTGCAGGCTACAAGGTTGCGAGCCTGCAGAGCGTCGTGCGCGCGGCGGCGGTCGCGGCGGCCCTTCGAGTGTTTACGCTTCGGATGGGGGGTCATGGGATGTGCTCCTTACACAATTACGGCGGCTCACGCCGCCAAAGTTTCCTGTCAAGCGGGCGGATTATAGCGGGTGAGGACAGTGACGTCAAGCCTGAACCGAAGTAAAATCAAACGTATGGAAGTTCAAATCGCGGTAGCCAAGATCAACAAATACGCGGTCTCCGAAAGCGGCGACACGCTGGAGGTAGTGGAGCGCCCCAATGGAGGGCTGTCTGTGGTGCTTGCGGATGGTCAAACCAGCGGACGCGGGGCGAAAGCCGTCTCGATGCTGGTCACGCGCAAAGTGATCGGCTTGCTGGCCGAGGGAGTCCGCGACGGCGCGGCGGCGCGCGCCGCCTCTGACGCGCTCTTCTCTGAAAAGCAGGGCAAGGTTTCCTGCACGCTCAATATCGCCTCGGCGGACCTGCACACCAATACCATCGTGTTGACGCGTAACAATCCCTGCCCCTTCGCCATCTGCCGCAACGGTGAAGTGGATTGCGTCTCCACGGAAAGCATCCCCATCGGCACCGCGCGGGACATAAGACCGGTCATCACAGAGATCAATATCGAAGCCGGCCTGACCGTGATCCTGTACACGGATGGTTTGAACCACGCAGGGAAACGGCGCGGCACGCCCATGGAAGTCTGCACCGTGATCCAGTCCATGCTCGACGAGCAGGATCCCACCCCGCAGGCCATCGCGGACGAATTGCTGGCCCACGCCGTCAGCCTGGATGATGGCCGGCCGGCGGACGATATCAGCGTGGTGGTGTTGAAAGTGACGCCTCGCGTCGGAGATCAAGTGAGGCGGATGGGCGTCCGGTTGCCGATTGATTAACGCGTGCGCGCGTCCGCCCGCACCCGCCTTACATGAACCTCTTTCCCAAACACACACTCCAACGCTGGCGCGCATCCTGGCGCGAGACCCGCCTGCTCCTGCGCGAATTTGGCGGGGCTTTGCTTTTTTTCTTCGGCGCCATCCTCGGCGGCGGCGTTCTGTACCGCTTCATCGCTCACGCGCTCGGCGAATCGGCGCCGACCCTGCCCGAGTCCGTTTACCTCGTACTGACATTATCGTTCCTCCAATCGAGCGGGGATTTTCCGCACAGCCCATTTTTGCAGCTCTTCTACTTCGTCATGCCGATCGTCGGCATCGGCGCGCTGGCGCAAGGCTTGACCGATTTCGGCATCCTGCTCTTCAATCGCCGCGCCCGCAGCCGTGAATGGGAGATTGCCGTGGCATCCACGCTCAACAAACATCACATCCTCGTCGGTCTCGGCCACCTCGGATTTCGCATCGTCCAGCAACTGCACGACATGGGCGAGGCGGTGGCTGTGGTGGAACTCAATCCGCAGGCCGACCTGTTCGCTGCCGTGCAAAAGATGAGAATTCCCATCATCAACGGCGACGCCAGCCGCGAGATCACCCTGCTGGACGCGGGCGTGAAGCGCGCTAGATCCATCATCCTGTGCGTCCAAGACGACGCCCTCAATTTGAAGACCGCCCTCAAAGCGCGCAGCCTCAACCCGAACGTCAAGGTTGTCGTCCGCATCTTCGACGACGAATTCGCGGACGAACTGCAAACGCAATTCGGGTTCAACGCCTTGAGCGGCACGGCCCTGGCCGCGCCCGCCTTTGCCGCCCTGGCCGCGGGCGCCGACATAACCAACCCGATCAATGTAGAAGGCGAGGCCCTGAGCCTGGCGCGCCTCATCCTCGCGCCCGGCTCCGAACTCGACGGCAAAACCGTCGGCCAGGTGGAGGATGGCTACGGCGTCAGCATCGTCATGGTGCGGCGCGACGGCGCCAACGAATTCCATCCCCCCGACAGCCTGCCCCTGCGCGGAAAATATACGCTGGCCGCGCTGGGACGCATCGAAAACCTGAACAAGGTGGTGCATGCCAGCCGGTAAAATTCTTGTCGGCATCGTCGGCCCGTGCGGTTCGGGCAAGTCCACGCTCATCGCCAGCCTCGAGGCGCGCGGCTACCCATGCCGACATATCGCACAGGAACATTCCTACGTGAAAGACATGTGGAGGCGTATCAGCAACCCCGACGTGCTGATTTTTCTCCAAGCCACTTTTCCAATTTGCACGGCGCGCCGCAAACTCAACTGGAACGAAGCCGATTTCGCCGAACAACAACGCCGCCTCTCCCACGCGCTCGCAAACGCTGACCTGATCGTGGACACCGACGCGCTGACACCCGACGAAGTGGCCGCGCGCGTGCTGGAATTTTTGGAGCGATAGCGCAAGCGCGTCGCGCCCGACTCCAAAACAAATACACAACCGAAAGGCGCGACGCGCCCTCAATCCCATGAAACCTCTCCTCGCTTCTCTCTTGACCATTGGCCTGCTGGCCGCTTGCACGAGCGCTTCCCCCGCCCCAACCCCCTCCCCCACCGCCCCCGACATTGACCTCGACCGCCTCGAACCGAGCGTCTTCCGCAGCGGACTGACCCAGGCCGCCTACGACGCGCTCCCGAATCTCGAGGACGCGCCGATGTATCGTTTGGAATTCGAGATCGCCGACTCCTTCACTAGCGTGACCGGGAAAGAACACGTTCGTTACGCCAACGGAGAAGAAGTTCCGCTCGACCAGGTTCAATTCCGATTGTTTCCGAACCTCCTCGGCGGAAAAATGACAATCACAAACCTGCGCGTGGAAGAAATGCCCGCGACGCCGCGCTACGACTTGAACGACAGCCTGATGATCGTGCCGCTCGCGCAACCGCTGGCCGTCGGCGCGCACGTGAATATTTCGATGGAATTCGCCATCGAGGTTCCCACCGAGGTGGAACTCAATTACGGCGTGTTCGCCTACTCAGACGATGTGCTTACCCTCGCGCACGCCTACCCCATGCTCTGCGTCTACGATGACGAGGGCTGGAACGCCGAGATTCCTCCCCAACACGCCGATGTGACCTACGCCGACGCGTCGTTCTTTCTCGTCACGGTGGCAACGCCGGAAGATGCGACCGTGGTCGCTTCGGGAGTCGAATCCGCTCCGACGAAGCGCGGCCGGCAAAACGTCTGGACGGTGGCGGCGGGACCGGCGCGCGATTTCTTCCTGGCGGCCAGTCGCGAATTCGAGATCCTCTCCGAAACCGTCGGCGAAGTGACCGTCAACAGTTACGCGCCAAAGAGTCTGCGCGAGGCGAGTCAATCCGCGCTGGAAACGGCCGCGCGCGCCGTCGAAATTTTCAGCCAGGAGTACGCCCCCTATCCCTACGTTGAGTTCGACGTGATCGCGACGCCCACTCTCGCGCTTGGGGTGGAATATCCCGGCGCGACTGTCATCGCCCAACGCCTGTACACCGACGAAACCTACGCGGAACAAACCCCCATTTTTCGCGAGTCGACGGTGGCGCATGAAGTGGGGCATCAATGGTTTTATAACCTGGTGGGCAACGATCAACTGGAAGAGCCCTGGCTGGACGAGGCGCTGACGCAATTTGTCACGTGGGAATATTTCCGCATCAACTACGGCGCAGGGGGAGCCGCCGGGTACGAAGGAAGCCTGCGCGGACGCTGGAGCCGCGTTGATAACGCGCTCATCCCCATCGGCATGCCTGCCGCCTTTTATTCCGCCGCCGAATACAGCCCGATCGTGTATGGACGCGGCCCGCTGTTCTTCGACGCGTTGCGCGGCGCGATGGGACAGGATGCGTTTGACGCGTTCATGGACGAATACGTCGCGACCTTTGCCTGGAAGATCGCCACTGCCGAGGGACTCCAATCCCTGGCCGAGGAGCATTGCGCCTGCGACTTGGCGGGGTTGTTTGAAAAATGGGTCTATTAATTCGAATTTTGAATTCAGAATTCTGAATTGACATTTCCCGTAGTATAATCCCCGCTCGCCTGCGGAAGCGGGCATTTTCGTGAGTGGAGAAAAGAACGCATGAGAAATTTACCTGTCCGAATCGCGATCATCCTTATCGTGACGGCATTGGCCGCCTGGATTGACTTCAACCAGGAGATCAGTTTGGTCAACCCGTTCACCCAACAGACGATGTGGAGTCGCGATGTCAACCCGAGACTGGGTCTTGACCTGCGCGGTGGTTTGCAGGTGGTGTTGCAGGCCGATGTTCCTGCCGGCACAGTCATCACCAAAGAGCAAATGGAAACCGCCCGCAGCATATTTGAAAATCGTATCAACGCGCTCGGCGTGAATGAAAGCCTCCTGCAAGTGGCGGGCAATGACCTCATCGTAGGCGAAGTTCCCGGCGCCACAAATCCCGAAGAAGTAATGGCCAAATTCGGCCAGACCGGTTTAATGGAATTTGTGGACTTCGGCGACAATCCCCTGCCGGAAGGCTCCATCGTGGAAACGGACATCCAACAGGATTCAGTGGTTGAATTGCCGCCTACGCCCAGCGCGACGCCCCCCGCGCCGGCCGCGCCCGTCTACCATACCGTGATGACAGGCGCCGACCTCATCACTGCCGTGGTTGGGCAAGACGAGTTGGGCGAGTTTTACATTGCCTTCACCCTCTCGGATGAAGGAGCGAAAATTTTCGGCGATTACACGACCGCCAATCGCGGCCGCTATCTTGGCATTGTGCTGGATAAAGTAGTGATCTCTGCGCCTGTCATTAACGAAGCCATCACCAGCGGCGAAGGACAGATCTCCGGCAGTTTCACCTACGAAACCGCAAACAACCTGGCCATCCAACTCCGCTATGGTTCGCTGCCCATCCCGTTCAAGGTGGTTGAAAACCGCATTGTCGGGCCCACGTTGGGCCAGGACTCGCTGGAAAAGTCCCTTCTGGCGGGCATGGTGGGCATCATCATTGTATTCCTATTCATGGGCATCTTCTATCGTGTGCCGGGTCTCCTAGCCGACGTTTCGATCATCGTGTACGGGTTGATCGCCTTCGCCATATTTAAATACATCCCAGTCACGCTAACCCTGGCGGGAATGGCGGGCTTCCTGCTCTCGACCGGCGCCGCGTTGGACGCCAATATCCTCATCTTCGAACGTATGAAAGAGGAACTGCGCGCCGGGCGCAATCTTCGCAGTTCCATTGACCTGGGTTGGAGCCGCGCCTGGTCATCCATTCGCGACTCAAACCTGGCCACAATCATCACCTCCATCATCCTCTTCTGGTTTGGCTCCACCTTCGGCGCCACCATCGTCAAGGGGTTTGCCGTCACCCTGGCCTTGGGCGTAGGCATCTCACTTTTTACAGCCATCGTGGTCACACGCACCTTGCTGACAGTCGTGGTGAACCGCGTCAAACCCGGCGAAGAAAACCTGACCTGGTTTGGTATCTAGGAGAATGAAATGAATATCCTCGGAAAACGCTACCTGTATTTTGCATTCTCCCTGCTTGTTATTGTGCCGGGCATGATCCTGATTGCCTTGTACGGATTGCCCCTCTCCATTGACTTTACAGGAGGCTCCCTGCTCGAAGTCACTTTCAGGGACGGCGAACCGGACCACGCGGCCATCGTCGCCATCTACGAAGAACTCGGCGTCGAAGACGCGCAAGTGCAAACCACCAGCCTTGGCACAGTCGTGATCCGGTCTTCGTTTCTCGATGAGACCGCCCGCGTCAAGGTGCAGGAGGCCATGCAAAGCGCCTTTGGCGAAGTCTCCATCGAACGCTTCGATAGCGTCGGCCCCACGATCGGCGAGAAAGTGACTCAGCGCGCCGGCTTGGCCGTCGCGGTCGCCGCGTTAGCCGTGGTTATTTATATCACCTATACCTTTCGCGGCCTTGACCACGCTTTCCGCTACGGCGTGATCGCGGTCATCGCCATGATCCACGATGTGGCCGTTGTCATGTCCATCACCGCCATCGGCGGACGTTTCTGGGGTTGGTCGGTGGACGCGCTCTTCCTGACCGCCCTGCTCACCGTCATCGGCTTCTCAGTGCAGGACAAGATCGTGGTCTTTGACCGCATCCGCGAAAACTCCAACGTTTATCGCAAACTGCCCTTTGAAACCCTCGCCAACCACTCCATCGTTCAAACCCTGCAACGTTCCATCAACACCCAATTGATGACTGTTGAATTCATGTTGCTGGCCCTGGCGCTCTTCGGCGGCTTCACCCTGCGCGAGTTTGCCATCATCCTGCTCATCGGACTATTCAGCGGCACCTACTCCTCCATCTTTATTGCCGCGCCCATCCTGGTGGTGTGGGAAAACCGCGAGTGGACGCGCTGGTTCCGCCGCAAGGAAATCGCAATTTAGCCCGCAGGTTCGCTATGCTACAATGGCGCATCCCACGATGCGCCATTTTTAATTTGGAAATTCCCACGTGACCCTGCGACCCACCCTCTTCCTGACCCTCCTCCTCTGCGCGACGCTTCTCGCCTCCTGCGACTCGCCTCAGACCCTGCCCACAGCGGGTTCCCCTCCACCGATCACCCCCTCCCCCCAATATCCCTACTGGACGCCTCCCCAAACCGCAACCTGGCAGATCCAATTTACCGGCGCGCTCGACACAACCCTCCCGGTTGACATCTTCTTCCTCGACCTCTTCGACGCCTCCCTCGAAACCATCGCCGACTTGCACGCGCGCGGAATCCGTGTTGTCTGTTATTTCAGCGCCGGCACGTACGAAGATTGGCGGCCCGACGCGGCCTCCTTCCCCGCCTCCCTGCTCGGAAACGACCTGCCCGACTGGCCCGGCGAACGCTGGCTCGACATCCGCGACCTGGAAAATCTCGGCCCGCTCATGCTCAGTCGCATCAGCCTGGCCGCGCAAAAAGGGTGCGATGGCGTAGACCCCGACAACGTGGACGGCTTCACCAACGACACCGGCTTTTCCCTCAGCGCCGAAGACCAACTCGCCTACAATGTTTTTCTCGCCAACGCCGCCCACCAAAACAATCTCGCCATCGGCTTAAAAAACGATCTGCTCCAAGTCGTCCAGCTGGCGCCCTTCTTTGATTGGGCGCTCAACGAACAATGTTTTTTCTACGAAGAATGCGACCTGCTCCAGCCGTTCATCAATGCCGGTAAGCCGGTCTTTGTGATCGAATACGAACTGACCCCCCAGGATTTTTGCGACCAAGCCAACGCCCTGAACTTCAACGCCATCCACAAGAACCTCGAATTGGACGCGTATCTCACAGCCTGCCGCTGACCCCCGCTGAAGATCAATGACGGACAACGGAACCATCCTCCTCCAAGGACTCCTCCTGGGTTTCTCCATCGCCGCCCCGGTTGGACCGATCGGCGTGCTGTGCATCCGCCGCACCCTCGCGGAGGGACGTCTCACCGGCTTCCTCTCCGGCTTGGGCGCCGCCACCGCCGACATGCTCTACGGCTCCATCGCGGCCTTCGGCCTGACAGCCCTCGCCAGCCTGCTGGTGGAGCGACAATTCTGGTTGCGCTTGCTGGGCGGACTCTTCCTCGCCTACCTCGGTATACGCGCCTTCCTCGCCAAACCGTCCGACCATGCCGCCTCCGCCAAAGGGACGGGACTGTTGGGCGCGTACTTTTCGACCCTGGCTCTTACCCTCGCCAACCCCATGACCATCCTTTCGTTCACAGCCATCTTCGCCGGGATGCAGTTCAACCTGACAGGAGCCAACGCCGCCGTCACACTCGTGGCGGGAGTCTTCCTCGGTTCCGCCGCCTGGTGGCTGACCTTGAGCTTGCTGGTGGGACTTTTTCGCGACAAATTCAGCCCAACCTGGATGCAGTGGGTCAACCGCCTTTCGGGGGCGATCATCCTCGCCTTTGGCCTGATAGCGCTTCTTCCCCTTTTTGACGCTGGATAAATAAGGGCGCTTCGTGGGGCGGGATGGAATCCCATCTACAGGTATGAGCTTTGCCGGGCGCGCCGAGACTCAGATTCCCGGTTTGCGCGGCAACTTTTTCGGGATTGGGACGTATACCAAAAAAGCAAACACAAAAAAGGAGATGCTATGGACACCAAACCTCGTAACTCCGCCTCCCTGGCCGGGGGCATTCTGCTCATCGGCTTTGGGTTGTTGGCGCTCCTCTCTCAAATCTTCGATGTGGACGCCGGACAACTCTGGCCCTTCATCATCATCGGCTTCGGCGCGCTGTTTTTTGTGGGCATGGTCGCGGGCGGAAAATCCACCGCCGGATTGGCCGTCCCCGGTTCGATTATCAGCGTGATCGGCTTGATGCTCTTCTTCCAAAACTTGACCGGCCATTGGGAAAGTTCGGCCTACGGCTGGACGATCATCCTGATGTCGGTGGGCATGGGCATCTACATCATGGGCTGGTGGTCCGGCGAAGCGGGTCCGCGCGCCAGCGGCGCCAATCTGTTCCGCCTGGGCCTGATATTACTCGTCATCTTCGGAGCCTTCTTCGAGATGCTCTTCCAATCCTTCGCCCTGGCCGACTACATCTTCCCCGTTGGCTTGATCTTGTTGGGGCTGTACTTTGTGTTCCGCCGCTCCGGCCTGTGGTCCCACAAGGACGAGGGCGGTTCGTCGGATAGTTCTTCTACCGCCATCTAATTGAATTCTGGAGGAACCATGAATGAAAATCGTTCGATCTTTTGGCCACTGACCCTGATCGCGGCCGGCGTTATCTGGCTCATGGTCAGCATGAATCAGATCCCCGCCGCGAATCTGTGGGCGCTGACTCACATCTGGCCGTACTTGCTCATCGCCCTCGGCTTGGGGTTGATCCTGCGCAGCGTGTGGAAGCCGTTTGGCATGGTGGTTTCGACTCTGGTTGTGGTCGGCGCGGCCCTTTCGGTGGTCTTCGCGCCCCAACTGGGATGGAATGACGCGCCCGACTGGGGGTGGGGATGGAACGTCTCGAATAGTTTCACCGGCGGCGTTCCGGGGTCCGGCAACGTTGAAAAAGTCACCCGCAAGGTGTCCGACTTCGATACGATTGCCATCCGCTACCCGGCGGAGATCGTCATCCGCCAGGGCGCATCCGAGTCGCTGACCATCGAGGCGGAGGACAATCTCCTCCCGCAGTTGGCGACGGAGGCGCGCTCCGGCACGCTCTACATCGAAAACACCGAAAACGATTTTTCCCAACGCGTCGCGCCTACCGAAGCGATCAAGATCACCATTACCGTGAAGACGCTCGATGAGATTCAATTCTCCTCCGCCGGTACGTTGACCGTGGAAAATCTGAAAGGCGACTCGTTGATCGTCTCCCTCAGCGGCGCGGGCGACGTTGAGATCAAGAAGCTGGATGTCAGGCATTTCGAGGCTCGCTTGAGCGGCGCTGGCAAGATCACCGCCAGCGGCAAGAGCGCCACAGCCGACATTAGCATCAGCGGGCTGGGCGACTTCGAAGGTGAAAACCTGTCCACGCTCATCGCGGAGGTTCGCATCAGCGGCGCGGGGCAGATCACCCTGCGTGTGGAAGATGAACTGACCGCCCATGTGAGCGGCGCGGGCAGCGTCTATTACTACGGCTCGCCCACCGTCACAAAGACCATCAGCGGCGCAGGCGATGTAAGCCAGGCCGGCGAGTAACCAAAATTGCATCAAAAACGACCGTCGCCCGGAGGCGACGGTCGTTTTTGATTCCGTTCAAACCGACGCGCCGACCTCGGCTTCGACGCGCGCGAGCAGGATACATTTGGGGTCGAGCGTCCGCGCGGCGGAGAGAAATTTGCGCGCCTCCGCCGCATTTCCGCGCCGGAATTCGCCGACGGCCGCGTGACAGGCGTTGAGCGCCTTGCCGTTTTTATCCGAGTGCATGGACATGGATTTCTTGAGCAGGGCGATTCCCTCCTCGAAGCGCCCCATTTCCACCAGCACGGTTCCTCGCGTGCCGACGATGGCCGGAATCCACGGCAGGCACGCGAACGCGTCGGCGGAGAGTTGATCCGCTTCGGGGAGGAGGGAGGCGTCGTTCGAGAGGGCGTTGACGTAAGCGAGGTTGTTCAACATCAAGTAGCGATAGCCAGGTTGCTTGGCGTCTTCGGTTTCGAGGAGCCGTTGAAAGGTCACGCGCGCCGCGCTGTAATCGCCGCGACCCATTTGGATCAGTCCGAGCATGGTCCGCGCGGAG
Source organism: uncultured Anaerolineaceae bacterium (assembly GCA_964625215.1). Lineage (GTDB taxonomy): Bacteria > Chloroflexota > Anaerolineae > Anaerolineales > Villigracilaceae > Denitrolinea. The sequence continues at coordinate 35,987 of CAZVAX010000006.1, forward strand.
AAAGAGTCGGGGGCGGTCGTCAGGGCCCGATCCACCCACTTGCGCGCGGCATCGTAATCGCTCTCCAGATAAGCATGCCAGGCTTCCATGGCATAAGACGCGGAATAGATTTTTTGAAGTTCGCTCTCCGGAGAGAACAGGGCGCGCGCCAAATGCCAACCGTCCGTGCCTTGGGTTTCCGCCAGGGAGGGAAGTTTTCTTGGATAGAGGTTTGCGATGAAGAGCGCCAGGTTCACGACAACCAAGGCGGTGTAGGCGCGAGCGCCTATGGAGTATGCGAATAAACTTTGCCGCTGGATAAAAAACAGCGCCGCCAAAACCACATGGACCGCCGGCCCCGCCAGGTACGTGAAGAAGATTCGCCAGCGAACCGCCGGCATCGGCTTCACGCCCACGAAGGTGAATCCAGCCAGCGGGACAAGGTGAATCGCCCAAGTCATGTTCAGGAATTTTCCAGACCAGACGCTTCGACCAACCCCCACTTGCACGCCGAACACGCGCAGTCCAAGCAATTTCGCCGCCGCGGTATGCGCCAATTCGTGAACGATCACCAAGAAGGGAAGGGATACCAAAAATACGCCAATCCCAAAATACGTCGCCGAAATGACAGACCACGGATCGAGGGCATAGAGCAGGAAGCCGGTGAAGGTGAACAGGCCGAGCAGGAGAACATACGATTCCACCCCGCGCTTGACGACACAATCGGGACAGTAATGCCGATCATTCGTAAAGAGTCCCTTCTGCGTTTGGAAGGCTTGCTCCACATCCGACTGAAGACCGCACCTGTCACATTTCATGGCTTCTCCATAATGGCCGGATTGTACCGCGTAAAATATGACAAACCTCCCCCTTTTTCCATGACCGGGAAAGGTTTCGTCTCCGATGTTTGAGAATATAATCCTTCGTGATGAAGAGGAATACCTTCAACCGTCAAATCGCCCTCCCCCAGGATCATGGCTCGTGGGTCTTCATCCTTTCCCCGCTTCTGGTGGGATTATTCGCGGGCGGAAATTTCAATTACGCCTCATTCAGCCTGGTGATCGCGGCGATGGCCGCGTTTCTCCTGCGCCAGCCTATGGCCGTCATCGTCAAGGCGTACTCGGGCCGGCGTCCGCGCACAGACCTGCCCGCGGCGCGCTTCTGGGTGGTCGTGTATGGCGTGACGGCATTGTTGGCCCTGGCCGAGTTGTTCTATCTGGGAAACGGTTACATCGCCTATCTCGCCGCGCCGGGGATTCCGGTCTTCGCCTGGCATTTGTGGCTGGTAAGCAAACGCGCCGAGCGGCGCCAGGCCGGGGTGGAAGTCATCGCCACGGGCGTACTCGCCCTCGCCGCGCCGGCCGCGTTTTGGGTGGGACGCGGCGGATACGATCGGATGGGCTGGTGGCTGTGGGCGCTGACCTGGGCGCAGACCGCGGCCAGCATCGTCTACGCGTATGTGCGGCTGGAGCAGAGAGAGTCCGCCGCGCCCGCTCCGGGTCACGCGCGAAGCGAGAAGTGGCGGATGGGAAAACGCGCCTTCCTGTACACATCCTTCAATCTCGCCGCGACACTTCTCCTCGGCTGGACTGGCGTCCTGCCGCAATGGATCTTCGCGCCGTTCCTCCTGCAATGGGCCGAGTCTGTGTGGGGCATCGAGCATCCCGCCGCAGGTTGGAAGCCGACGCGCATCGGCGTTCGTCAACTCATCGTCAGTACGTTGTGGACGATTCTTTTTATTGCCGCATGGAGGCTGTAATGGATGAACTTACCTGGGCAAAACTCACCGAAGTGTATGGGCGCATGGACGCCGAACTGATCAAAAGTTATCTCGAAGCCGAGGGCATCGAGACCGAACTTTTTCAGGAGGCGGTCGGCCATCACATTTACCCCACCACCATTGACGGCTTGGGGAAAGTGCAAATCTTTGTCCGCAAAGAAGCGCTACGCGAGGCGCGAACGCTGATGGGACGTTTCAACGATTTCGCCAGCGCCGAGGAAACCGAATGAAAAATTCCATCGTTCTCATCGCCGCGAATGGCATGGGTCATGCCGACGGCGTGAAGTTGGTTTGCGAAGGCTCGCCCGTCATCGAGCGCTTGCGCCTGCTCGAATCGAAAGGCGTGCGCTTGATCGTTTGCAGTACCTGCCTGAATTATTTCCACCTGGCTGAAAAGGTACAGGTGGGCATCGTGGGCGGGATGGGCGACATCCTCGAAGCGCAAGCGAACGCGGAGAAAGCGATCACACTCTAGACATGACCGCGCGCGACTCCCAGCCTCGCTTCTTTCGTCGGGCCGGCCTGCTCCTGATGGCCCTGGGCGGACTCTTGCTTCTGGCCTCGTTCGCTTCGCCTCGCGCGTTCGCCTCGCCCCGCGCCGACTCGACTCCCCCGCCGCCTCCCCAAGCCACGCCCACCTTCGATCTTGCGCGCCTCGATAAACCGAAAGTGGACGACCCGCCCACCCAACTGGATCGCGGCGCGTTGTATTTCTGGGGCGTCTGCATGGCCTGTCACGGTGACCGCGGCCAGGGCCTCACCGACGAGTGGCGCGAATCCTTCGGCGAGGACAAAAACTGTTGGGTGTCGAAGTGTCACGCCTCCAATCACCCCCCCCAGGGATTTGAATTCCCGCGCATCGTCCCCGCGCTGGTCGGGCCGGGGACGCTGGGGCGCTTTGTCACCGCGCAACAACTCTACGAATACAATCTCGCCAACATGCCCTGGTGGGACCCCGGCTCGCTCACCGAAGAGACCGCCTGGGAAGTGACAGCCTATCTCCTCAAATTAAATTCCACGCTTCCCGAAGGCGCGACCCTGAGCGCGGCCAACGCGCAATTCATCCCGGTAAAATACAAGGTCACGCCGGGCGTGGAAATTCCGTGGAAACTCCTGCTGGCCGGCGCCTGCCTGCTGTCGGCGTTCATTGTGGGCGCGCAAAAAATCAACGAACGCCGAAATGGCCGCCCGAATTTTATTTTGCATCTGCATCCGCCGGTCATCCCGGCCCTGCAAGCGCGCTGGCGTTACACCCTCGGCGCGGGCGGACTAGCCGTGTTCTTCTGCCTGGTTCTGCTGGTCACCGGCCTGCTTGAGATGTATTACTACATCCCCTCGCCCGAACGCGCCGCGCAGACCATCCAGGAGATCGCTTTCCTTGTCCCCTACGGCGGACTGGCGCGCAACCTGCATTTCTGGTCGGCGCAAGCCCTGGCGATTGTAGCGACCATCCATCTCCTGCGCGTCCTGCTCACGGGCGCGTACAACAAGCCGCGCCGATTCAACTACCTGCTCGGCATGGGACTGTTGGTTGTGATCCTGCTTCTCGATTTCACCGGCTATGTTTTACGCTGGGACGAGGGCATCCGCTGGGCTTTGGTGGCCGGAACGAACCTGCTGGCAACCATCCCGGTCCTGGGCGAGGCGGTGGTCACCTTCGTTTCGGGGGGCCTGGAACCCGGCGCGGGGACGTTGATCCGCTATTACGCCTGGCACATCTTCGGCTTGACCGCCATCGGCGCGATCATCCTGATCTGGCATCTCTTCCGCGTCCGCCGCGACGGCGGGATTGCCGCGCCAAGCGCGGGGCGGAATGATATTCCGCCGGGCGAGCGGGTTGCCAACCCACTCCGCATTCCTCGCCGCGAACTTTTGCGCCGCGAAGTGATCGCCATGCTGGCCTCCAGCGGATTGCTGATCCTCGTCGCCACTATTCTCCCCGCGCCCATCGCGCAGCCCATGAACATCTCGCTCGCCAGCGTGACCGAGCCGCGCGCGCCGTGGTTTTTCTTGTGGGTGCAGGAAACGCTCAAACTCGGCGATCCCTTTTTGCTGGGCGTGTTGACTCCCATCCTGCTGTTGATCTTCATCTCTTCCCTGCCCTATCTGCTTCCCCGCATCCGCGAAAGCGAACTCGGACGCTGGTTCCCCTCCAGCGGGCGCGCTGTTCAGATCATCGCCTTCATTTTGACCTTCGGCATTCTCATTTTGAGCATCCTGGCTCTGATTCAAATTCCATGACCACGCCCGAACCCCTGACCAACTCCACCCGGCGCGACTTTCTGCGTCTCGCTGTCCATTCCCTCCTCACCCTCGGCGGGGCGCTGACCCTCGGCGGGCTGGCGCGTTTCTTCAGTTATCAACCTGACCCGCCCCCGCCGGAGGAATACGATCTCGGCCCGGCTGAAAACATTCCCAAAGGCACATCCCTGGTTCTCGCGCAGATTCCGGCCATCGTAAAAAACACCGGCTCGAAATTCATCGCGCTCAGTCTGAAATGCACCCACCTGGGTTGCACCGTGCAAAAGAAGAACGACATCTTCGAATGTCCCTGCCACGGTTCGCGCTTCACCAGCGAGGGGCGACTGGCACGCGGCCCGGCTACGCGTCCCTTGCGCGAATTGCGCGTGGAAAAAACCGAAGACGGCAACCTGAAACTTTTCGTTTGAGGGCCGAGGATATAATACGCGCATAAATCCGAAATCCGAAAGTTCCACTTTCGGAAGACTTCCCCCGAAGTCGAACTTCGGGATTCCAATACAACGAACCGATGGAGCCTCGCATGAACTTTGACTTGAACGAAGAACAACGCATGTGGAAAAAAGCCGTCCACGATTTCGTCGCGGCGGAACTCCAACCCAAAGCGCGCGAAGTGGATGAGACTGATGAATTCAACTGGCCGGCCGTCCGCAAGATGGGGCCGCTCGGCCTGCTCGGACTCAGCGTCCCCGAAGAATACGGCGGCGCGGGCGTGGACTCGATCAGCGCGGTCATTGCCCTCGAAGAGATCGGCTGGGGATGCGGCTCCACCGCGCTTGCCCTGGCCGCGCACAATGGTCTCGGCACCTCGCCCATCGTCAAATTCGGGAGCGAGGAACTCAAACGCAAGTGGCTTCCCCTCGTCGCCAGCGGCAAAGGCAAACTCGCCTCGCTCGTGATGACCGAACCCGGCGCGGGGTCGGACCTACAGGGCGGAATCACAACCCGCGCGGAAAAATCTGGCGATGAGTGGATCGTCAACGGCGCGAAGATGTGGTGCACGAACGCCTCCATCGCGGAATATATCATCACCGTCGCTCGCACGGACCCCAAAGCGGGTTCGCGCTCCCTGAGCATGATCCTCGTCCCCACCGACGCGCCCGGCCTGCACATCGGTCCGCCTGAAAAGAAGATGGGCCTGCATGGCTCCCCCACACACGCTGTGACCTACGAAAACGTGCGCGTCCCGCTCGGCAACTTGATCGGCGAGGAGGGACGCGGCCTGCACCAAACGCTGACGACCCTCGACGGCGGGCGTCTCGCCATCGCGGCGATTTCCATCGGACTGGCGCGCGCGGCCTTTGAACAGGCCATCGCCTACTCGAAGGAACGCCAAGCCTTCGGTCATCGCATCGCGGATTTCCAGGCCCTGCAATGGAAATTGGCCGATGCCGCCACCGAAATCGAACTGGCGCGCACCATGTTGCATCGCGCCGCGTGGCTGAAAGAAGAGGGACGCTCGTATCACATCGAAGCCTCCATGGCAAAACTCTACGCCTCCGAGATGGCCGAGCGCGTCTGCTACAACGCCATCCAAATTCATGGGGGCTACGGCTACAGCCGCGAGTATCCGGTGGAACGCATGTACCGCGACGCGCGCCTGATGAGCATCGGCGAGGGGACCAGCGAGATTCAACGTCTCATCATCGCGCGGCATGTGTTGGAGTAGGTCAGGCGACAGAGAACAAAAACGCGGAGGCGATGTCGCCTCCGCGTTTCTTTGATGCTGTCCGCGTGAAATTAGAATCCGACGGTGATCAAGTCTCTGATGCGCTCGAAGATTTCCGGGCCGATTCCATCCACAAACATAATATCCTCGATGGCCAGGAAGGGACCGACCGTGTCGCGATAATCTATGATGGCCTGGGCAAGAGTCGGGCCAATGCCCGGCAGGGTATCGAGTTCCTCCAGAGAGGCGGTGTTAATGTCAATCAAGCCGCCGGTCCCGCCGGCGCCAAATGGGTCGCCGCTGATCGGCGCGGGCTCCATCCCGGCGAGGTAGGGAATCTCCAATTTTTGACCATCCTCGATAGGCTCGGCCAGGTTGATCATGGACTTATCCGCCTCGGCAAGGAATCCGCCCGCGGCCTGCACCGCGTCTTTGACGCGACTCCCCTCCGGCAATTCGTACACGCCCGGACGCGGCACCGCCCCGGCCACATCCACCATCAGCGGCGCGGAGGTAGGCATGGGAAGCAGTTGCACCGATTCGCCGCGCGGCGTCCGCACCACGATCCACAACAGGCCGCCCAACACCAACCCGACGAGAACGCCGATGAAGGTGGGGTAGAACGCTCTGAGAATATCTTGCTTGGTATTTTCCATGTCGGTTATTTTAATACAAATTGGGGTTGCCAGGAAAAAGAATAGGCTGGCATTAAGATTTCAATCTAACCGCATGACCAGGAGGGTCTCGCCGTCTCGAAAGACGCCCATCATGGCGTTCGCCAGTTTCTGGATGCGGCGGAAGTAAGGGGTCAGTTCCTCAGCGCGCAACGCGCGAAAGCCAAATTTTGCATACAACGCCCCCAGCCCGGAACGGCAGGTGAGATACAACGGACGCGGCGAGTCGACCAGTAATCTCGCGATGACGGCGCGTGCCAACCCGCGTCCGCGCCATTCCGGGTGAACGGCGATGGAGGCGAGTTCGAGAGTCCCGTCGGAATGAGGCTTGACCTGTCCGCAGGCGAGCAGAGTCTCTTCGGGGGAGGTAACGATCAGGAAGCGCCGCCAATCCAGGTCCATGGGATTGATGCGCGCCGAGCGGATGAGCGACTTGATGGCGGGCGCGTCTTCCATGGTGGCGGCGCGAAAGGTCAGGTCAGTCGAGAGTTCCGGCGACAACAAGCACCACCAAGGTTGAGATATACCAATGAATGAGGAAAGGATAGAGGAAGGAACGCGTCCGATAGGCGATCCAGCCGAACACAAAGCCGCCGAGGACGGTGGTCAGCGTTTCGATGGCGGGTTTGCCGATGTGACCGAACGCGAAGGGGACAGCCTGCAGCCACAGCGCGTCCGGCCCGAACTTGCGGGCGTAGCCGAACAGGATCCAGCCGCGTAGCATAAACTCCCAACCGATCAAGGCCAAGAAGGTGTTCCACGGCAGGCCGGCAACCATCTCCAGGTAATAGGCCTGCATCGAAGCGCTCTGGCTTCCAACCAGCCAGATGATCGGGGTCATGACCACGATGCCGCCGAGGGTGATCCACAACCCGGCGCGCCAATCGCCGAGGGTGAAGCCGTAATTTCCCGGCGATTCGCGAAAGACAACCAGAATGAAAAGCATGGGAACCAGAAAAAACAGGACCGGTTGCTGATATTCGATGGGCGTGATGATGGCCGGATAGGTGTCAATCAGAATCACCGTAGTAGTGACCACGGTAATGACGACAATTTTCCAGTCGAAGCGGAGAGGTTGGAAGAGGGAACGAAGGAAAGTCATGGCAGATTGGAAATGGAAAATCCAACTCCTCTTCTCATTGCGAAAGGAGTTGGAACGGAACAGGCAAGGGATGGGACTTCCAGGAGGACTCAGGGAAGGGCGAGGACGCGCATTTCTTCGCGCTCGGCCTCGATCTTACGCTGGATGAACGGCGAAAAATATCCGGCGTAACGCTCCTGAAGTTCGGGCCGCCGCCAATCCGCGCCTGTGATGCGGCCGCGGCAATGGGGTTGTCCGCAATGGCAGTCGAATTCATCATATTTGGTGTCGTCGCATGTGGCGTAATCGAAGGTGATTTCCTCGCCCGGCTCGATGTCGCGCATGGCAATCAGGCAGGTGGGACCGCTCAACCCGGCGTTCGGATCGCAACTATGGTTGAAGCAGTCCGCCGGATCGCCGAGCAGCGGATTAAACAGGAAGAGATCCTCTTCGATCTGAAGGACTCGTTTGGAGAAATCGGGAATGGTCGGGTCAATTTCATCGCGGGTGATAATTCTTCCGCCCCAGAAGGTGAGAACCTCGTGCTTGAGAATCGGCTGGCGGGCGATGATTCCGCAACCGCCCTTTTCGTGAAACGGCGCAGCCGTTAGTTTGGGCGATAGGTAGGAAAAGAAACGTTCGTTCACTCGTTAGTCCCTTTCGGTGGATGGCAGGATTCCGATATTCTCGGCGGCCAAATGGACAAACGCCCAAATGGTCTGGTCTTGCTGGAGCAAACTGGGAGGCATGACGACATGCGCGGTTCTCATAAGGTCTCCTATTGAGAGGTGAATACGATGCGCCACCGCTTTCCGCGACAAAATGTCACGGCCAGCGGTGGCGAAAATCAACGAAACGGGGAGGTTCTAATTTCTATCGGCCTTCGGTATCGGACGCCTCGGCGGAAATCTTTTGCGCGAAGAAGATTGGCAGGAAGGTGATCAGGATTACGAACATGGCGACCACATTGGTCACGGGCCGGTCGCGCGGACGGGTGAGCTGTGAGAAAATCCAGATCGGAAGCGTGGTCTGCTGTCCGGCGGTGAAAGTGGTGACGATCACTTCATCGAAGGAGAGGGCGAAGGCCAGCATTCCGCCCGCCAGCAGGGCAGTGGCAATGCTTGGCAAAACCACGTGCCGAAAAGTTTGAAAGGAATTGGCGCCCAAATCCATGGAGGCTTCGATCTGCGAACCGGAAGTGCGACGGAAGCGCGCCAAGACGTTATTGTACACGACAACAACGCAAAATGTAGCGTGGCCGATCACGATCGTCCAGAACGAAAAGGGGATGTCAAGCGACCCCATGGCGGAGCGCAGCGCGATGCCGGTGACAATGCCCGGCAGGGCAATCGGTAAAACGAGCAGGAAGGAAACCGCCTCCCGCCCGAAGAAGTTACTGCGATACACCGCCGCGGCCGCCAGCGTGCCGAGGATGAGCGCGGCTACTGTCGCGACGGCGGACACTTGCAGGGTGAGGAGGAGGGCGCGCCACAGGTCCGCGCGGCCGAGGGTCACGCCGAACCACTTCGTGGTCAGGGCGGGAGGCGGGAAGGTGTAGGTGGCTTCGTCGGTGGTGAAGGCGTACACGAAAATGACAAGGAGCGGCAGGTAGAGGAAGAGCAGTCCCGCGAGCGCGCCGAGTTTCAAACCGAGGGAGGCTTTTTCGCCGGAGGAGTTAGAGGGCATTGAAGGCTCCCAGTTTGCGCGCCAGCAACAGGTAGGCGATCATGATGATCACCGGTCCCATCGTGAAGGCCGCCGCCAGCGGAATGTTGCCCGACGTGCCTTGATACGAGTACACCGCTTGCCCGATGAAAAAGCGCGAATTGCCCAGCGACTGCGGCACGATGAAATCGCCGAGCGTGAGCGAGAAGGTGAAGATCGAACCCGCCACCACGCCGGGGAAGGCCAGCGGCAAAATCACTTTGCGAAAGGTCTGCGCGGGCCGGGCGCCCAAATCGCCCGAGGCCTCGATCAGCGATTTCGGCACGCGCTCCAGCGCGGTTTGGATCGGGACGATCATGTACGGAAGCCAGATGTAACTAAAGGCGATGAACATGCCAACCGGCGAAAGCGAAAGCGACGAGCCGCCGATGCCGGGAATGGAAAGCAATCCGTCTAAAATAAATTGAACGTGCAATAACTCGAAGAACCACGAAACGATGCCCTCTTTGGCGAGGATCAATTTCCAGGCGTAGACGCGCACCAGGTAACTCGACCAGAGCGGCAGCGTGACGGCAATGTAGAGCCAGGTGCGGGCGCGCCGCGAAGCGAACCTGGCGATGTAATACGCCAACGGAAACGCGATCAGCGCGTCGGCAATCGTCACCGCCAGGGCCATGCTGGCTGTGCGGCCAAAGATTCCCAAGTGCGCGGGCTGGAACAATTCGCCGTACGTGCGCAGCGTAAAATCGCGCACCACCAGGCCGGTAAATTCTTCGAGATAATAAAAACTGTTCAGCAAAAGCGCCGCCAGCGCGCCGAGATACGCCACAAGCATGTAGATCAACGGCGGGCCGAGCAACAAAAATAAAACCAGGTTGGGTCGTTGATACAGGTAGGTGGAAAGACGCCGGATCATTTCACCCTCCCACGCGGCTGATGTGGTCTTTGTTCCACTCCAAACGCACGCGTTGTCCCTTGGCCTTCAACACGTCCATCGAAGTGGACTTGAGATTCTGCTCGACCACCACCAAATCGCCGCCGCCGTCCATCTCGACTAAATAACGCGTGTATAGGCCGAGATAGACCACGTCCCGCACCTGACCATCCACCGCGTACGCTTCGGGCGCGACGGTCTGGCCGGGCGCGCCCAAATGAATTTTTTCGGGCCGCACCGAGAAAGTCTGCGCCGAGCCGGTGATGCGTTTCGCCGTCTCCCCGCTGATGAGGTTGGACGTGCCGACAAAGCCCGCCACAAACGGCGTCGCGGGATGCTCGTACACCTCCGCCGGGCTGCCGATCTGCTCGATCTTTCCCTCCTTGAACACCGCGATGCGGTCGCTCATGGTCAACGCCTCTTCCTGGTCGTGCGTGACGAAGATGAAGGTGATGCCCACGCGCTTCTGGATGGACTTGAGTTCCACCTGCATTTGCTGGCGCAATTTTAAATCCAGCGCGCCGAGCGGCTCATCCAGCAATAACACTTTGGGATGATTGATCAAGGCGCGCGCCAGGGCCACGCGCTGGCGCTGTCCGCCTGAGAGTTGCGAGGGCTTGCGCGCCTGGAAGCCGGGCAGTTGCACCAACTCCAACATTTCCGCCACGCGCGCTTCGCGTTCCGTTTTGGCGACCTTCCGAATCATCAAGCCGTACGCGATGTTGTCGCCGACGGTCATGTGCGGAAAGAGGGCGTAATCCTGGAAGACCGTATTCACGTCGCGCTCGTACGGCGGCAGCGACGACACCTCCTGCCCGTAGAGGTAAATTTTGCCCGCAGTGGGCTGGTCGAACCCGGCGATCATGCGCAGGCAGGTGGTCTTGCCCGAACCGGAGGGGCCGAGCATGGAAAAAAATTCGCCGTCGCGGATTTCCAAATCCACCGCGTCCACGGCTTTCACGTCGCCGAAATGCCGGCTCACTTGTTCAAATCGAATAGCGGGGGCGGTCAAAGGTCACTCTCCAAAAGTACCGCAAGATTCATCTTGCCAATCTTCAGGGCAACATACATGATGTGGTACGAGACAAAGGTTCGGGCAGAACCATGCGGCCCTGCCCGAACACAATTCAGCGGGACTTACTGGCTGATGATAGCAACGTAGGCTTCCACCCACTTGCTATACGGCACGCAGCCGCCCTTGCCGGTGGAGCACTCGGCGGTAGGCGTGCGCCAGAACCAGATCTTGTCGAAGTTGTCGAAGCCGTTGGTGGCGCAGCCGGTGTCGGTCAACAGTTCGTTGCCCTTGCAGGCCGCCGGCACAGCGGGAACCGAGCCGAACCAGGCCGCCAGGTCGCCTTGCAATTTCGGGTTGAGCGACCATTCCATCCACAGGTAGGCGCAGTTGGGGTGCGGAGCGTCCACGTGCATCATGGTGCTATCGGCCCAGCCGGTGGCGCCTTCCATCGGGAAGGAGGAGGCGATGGGCGCGCCCTCGAACTGGAGCAGGTTCACCTGGAAAGGCCACGAGCCAGAAGCCACCACGCCTTCGTTTTTGAAGTCGTCCATCTGGACAAAGGCGTCGTGCCAGTAGCGATTGATCAAATCACGCTGGCCCTTGAGCAGGTCCACCACCGCGTCGAACTGTTCCTGGTTCAGGTCGTAGGGATTCTCGATGCCGAGTTCGGGGCGGTGATACTTGAGGTAGAGGGCCGCGTCGGCAATGTAGATCGGGCCGTCGAAGGCTTGCACGCGTCCCTTGTTCGACTCGCCGTCCGGCAGGTTCATTTCCACAAAGGTCACATCCCAGGAGGTGGGCGCTTCGGGGAAGGTTTCGGTGTTGTACATCAACACATTCGGCCCCCACTGGTAGGGGACGCCGTAGTGCTTGCCATCCACGGTATTCCACGGCGCGCTTTGCAGGCGCGAATCCACCGTGCCCCAGGAGGGAATCAGGGCCGTGTTGATCTCTTGCACTTTGCCGGCCGCGATCAAACGATTCGACGCGTCGCCGGAGGCCGTGACGAGATCGAAGCCGCCCTCATTCATCAGCGTCACCATCTCGTCGGAAGTGGCGGCGGTTTTCACGGTCACTTTGCAGGAAGTGTTCTTTTCGAATTCAGTCACCCAGTCGTAGGCGGGATCGGTCTCGCCGCGCTCGATGTAACCGGCCCAGGCGATGATCGAAACCTCGCCCTCGCCTGCGCCGAGTTTTTGCATGGGAGCCTTGCTCCCGGCTTCGCCGCCGCCACAGGCGGACAAAACAAGGCTGGCCAACACGAGCATGGCCGCCACAGTGTAAAACTTGGATTTCATGTTCTCTCTCCTTGGCATGAGTTTGAATTGGCAAACACAACATTACGCAAAAGAATAAGTATGGGTGCGGGGCGCCTCCTTTTGACTTGAACATTAACACATCCAATTCGGAAGTGTCGCGGCTGATTTGATTTCCGATTCCGACAAATATGCAAGGGAACCGCGTCAAATCCCGTGCATTATAGCAAGTTTGGAGTGAGAGTCAATCCAATTATCCAAGCGCGAGCGAGACCGCGGCCCGAAACGCCGCGTAGGCCTCCAGCATGTCGGCGGAGGAACAGGTCAGTCGAAGCCCGGCCCGTTGGGAGTTGGGAAGACGCGCCGCCCGGTCGGCCTGGTCCGAAGAGATGAATTCGACGGTCAGCGCGACAGGCGTATCCACCACGTACGGATTGGGCGCGTCGCCCTCGGCCAATCGCTCCACTGCGCGTCGCGCGGACGCCTGAATTTGCTCCTGCGAAACCGGCGGAGTCAAACACTCGGCGCTGAACCGGCCGCGCGCCTGCTTGACCACTGCCGTTTCGAGCGGGCCGAGCAACTCCACGGCTTGCGCGCAGGCGGTCTGGTCGCCGGAGATCATCAACACGGGCGCGCCATAATAACCCGCCACCGCGGCGTTGAGGCCATATTCACCCACGAGCGCGCCGTTCAGCCACACATTCGCCACGCACCGACTCGACCAGGTGTGATCCAAAATCGCGTTTTGTGAGCCGGCCCGCGCGTGATAGCCGACAAAGAAGACGCCATCCACCTCCAATTCGATTCCGTCCACCATCGAAAGCGGCGAGGGCGAGCCGTAACTCAGGCGGGCGCGCGGGTCGAGTTCCTCGATCAGGATGTTCGAGTTGTTCCAATGCCCGTCGCTGACCACGATCTCGTCCGCGCCGGCTTCGCACGCGCCTCGAATCGCGGCGTTGACGTCCTCCGTCATCAGGCGGCGGAAGCGCGCGTATTCCGCGTGTCCCGGCGTGACCTGATCCCAATTCACCACCCCCGTGATTCCTTCCATGTCCACTGCGATCAGAATTTTCATGGGTTTCCTTTTTTGGCTGTTGGCTACTGGCTATTGTTCGTAGGCGATTGCATTTTTCGTTTCAGTCGTTTGCCGACGATGGGATACAGATAGTCCTGTCCGCGCGTCACTTTGACCCAGGCGATCAGCGCGAACAAATGGAAGGTCGGCAGGGCCAGCAATAGGACCGCGACGAAGAGCAACATGACAAACACCGCGGCAATCAACAACAATCCCGCCTCCGACTCCATCCCCGCGGGCGAATTCAGGTACTGCGCCAAACCGACCACAGAAAGCATCATGCACGCCAGTAAGAAGAAGGCAGCCCCAAATGCGGCGACAGCCAGCATTTGAAAGAGAAACGCCTGCAGGGACTGAAATCGCAGGCGCGGCGACTTATCCTTTTGCGAGGAGTACACCGCCCACGGCAGGATCATCCCCCAGAAGATCACTACCGCCGAGGAGTGACAGACGCCCGCCACCCAGTCATCTTCGCGCGATTCGTTCATATCGTGTCCATTCGCGAACAAAAAAGATTTGAGTCGCGCGCCCAAAAACGGATAACGAAATTCGCGTCCCGCCATTGCGAATCCCGCGCCAATCAATCCCGGCAAGCATAGCGCGAACCAGATCCACGTCAGCGCGGATTGAATCTGCATGGCTTGCGCCGTAAGGGAATCCAAATCGAGAGGATTCTGCGAGGTATTATCTGAACTGAAAACAAGGGGAATGATAAAAACCAACATGCCGATCAGGGCAACGCTTAGTCCCACCCAGAGAACGAACGCCTGGTACCCCATCGCCTGCAGCGCCTGGAAAGAGACGTAACGCGACTTGCGCCGTTGGCCGATCCACACAAATCCCGGCCCGAGCGGCCCGAAGAGGGGGAGGAGGACCGATCCGTGCGCGAGCGCGGCGAGGAGGCGTTCCGGGGTGAAGGGCCGAACGGGTTGGAAGTCCACAAAATCAATTTTACAGGATTATTCGAGTTTCGCGCTGGAGTCCGGTATATCCGCTTGTCCGCTTGGCACAGCCATCCGTTCCCGAATCCGCTTTTACACGCAGGGCGGTATAATTCGCGCACAACCCATTCACGGAGGCACACCATGAGCGACACAGCTCTATTTCCCCTATCCGACGAACATAAAATGATCCGCGACACCGCCCGCGATTTCGCCCAAAAGGAGATCGTCCCAGTGGCGGCGGAACACGACGAGAGCGGCGAGTTCCCCAAAGAGACCGTCAGAAAGATGGGCGCGCTGGGCTTCATGGGCATCGAAGTCCCGGAGCAATACGGCGGCGCGGGCATGGACTGTTTCTCGTACGTGCTGGCGATGGTGGAGATCAGCAAAGCGGACGCGGCGCATAGTGTGGTCATGTCGGTCAACAACTCGCTATACTGTCACGGCATTTTGAAATTCGGCACGGAAGAACAGAAGAAGCAGTTCATCGCGCCGGTCGCATCGGGGAAGGCCATCGGCGCGTATTCGTTGACCGAACCCATGTCCGGCTCGGACGCCTCGAACATGAAAAGCCGCGCCCGCCGCGAAGGCGACTTCTACATCCTCAACGGCGTCAAGTCCTGGGTGACGAGCGGACCGGTGGCGGACTACTTCGTGATCTTTATGATGACTGACCCGGAGAAGAAAGCGAAAGGAATTACCGCCTTCCTCGTGGACGGGAAAACGCCCGGAGTGAAACGCGGCAAGAAGGAACCCAAACTCGGCATCCGCGCTTCGGCTACGAGCGAGATCATTTTCGAGGAGTGCAAAATCCCCGCCGCCAATCGTCTCGGCGAAGAGGGCGAGGGATTCAAGATCGCCATGACCGTGCTGGATGTCGGTCGCATCGGCATCGCCTCGCAGGCGCTGGGCATCGCCGAGGCCGCGTACGAGGCGAGTATCGCGTACGCCAAGGAGCGCGAGGCCTTCGGTCAGAAGATCGGCGAGTTCCAGGGCATCGGTTTCAAACTCGCAGACATGAAGACGCGCATCGAAGCCTCGCGCCTGATGGTCTACAACGCCGCGATGGCGAAGGAACGCGCCAAAACCACCGGCGAACGCTTCACCCTGCAAGCCTCCACCGCCAAACTCTTCGCCTCGGAAACAGCCATGTTTTGCGCGCACGCCGCGGTGCAGATCCACGGCGGGATGGGCTATAGCAAGGAACTGCCTGTCGAGCGCTACTTCCGCGACGCCAAGATCACCGAAATCTACGAAGGCACCAGCGAGATTCAACGTCTCGTCATCAGCCGCGCCGAGTTGGGATTGCGCTAACTTCAAGGTTCCGTTGATGACGGGTTCCCAGTCGCCGGTCCGAACCAGCCTGCTCGCGAGCGGAGCAGGACTGGTTCTTTTAAGTCAGTGGATCGTGCAGCGTTTGCCCTTCGAGCTGCGCGAACGCATCCTTTGGGCCGGCGCGGCGGGATTGATCCTGTTCGTGGCGGGACTCCTGGGAATCCGCAACGGAGAAACGCCCAACCGCGTCGAGCGAGCGCTCGCTCGCGCCGCGGATTGGCTGCGCGTGAAGGACTGGCAAGTAGTTCTTTTGATCGCGGCGCCGCTCTACAGTTTGGCGGCGGCCATTGCCGCGGGCGAGGGACCGTTGATGTTCAGCCTGGGCGCGGCGCTGGCGGGCTGGTTCCTTGCGATCGGGCTGGCCCTCGCGGGCGGCGCGCTGGAGCGGGTGGAGATTCCCAAGTACAACCGCCGCGCGCTAGTCTGGATCATCATCCTGACCGCGTTGGCCTTCGTTGTGCGCGGACTGTTCACCGACCGAGTTCCGGTCTTCCTCACCGGCGATGAGGGTTCGGCGGGTATCAACTCGGCCGCGTTTGTGCGCGGCGCATTGAACAATGTCTTCGTCGCCGGATGGAATGGATTTCCTACATTCTATTTCTTCCTCCAATCGCTTTCCATTCGCATCTTTGGGCAGACCACTGAAGCGCTGCGACTCCCCTCCGCGCTGGCGGGCGCGCTCACTGTCACAACGGTATATTACGCGGGCGCGAGCATGTTCGACCGGCGCGTGGGATTGCTCAGCGCAATTTTTCTCCTCACGCAACATGCCCACATCCATTTCAGCCGCATCGGACTCCAAAACATTTGGGACGGATTGTGGTACACCCTCTTCGTTTGGTCGGCCTGGTACGGCTGGACAAAAGATAAGCGGGCCGGATTTTTGCTCGCCGGATTCATCTTCGGCTTATCGCAATATTTTTACATCAGCGGACGGAGCATGGCGCTCCTCTTCGGCCTCTGGCTGGCGATCGCGTTTTTCATGGACCGCGACCGGCTCAAGCGTTACCTGCCGCATCTGCTCGTCATGGCCGCGGTGGCCTTCGTCACGATCCTGCCGTTGGGATGGTTCTTCGTTCATCACCCTTTTGATTACATGGCGCCGTTCAATCGCGTCAGCCTGCTCGGCCCGTGGCTGAGGAACGAATCGCTCGCCACCGGAATCCCGGCCTGGCAACTCGTGGGCAAGCAGATCGGACTGGGCTTTCAAGCCTACACGTACACCCCCCTCCGCGCCTGGTACGAACCCGCCGCGCCGCTCCTCCAACCTTTTGCCGCGTCGTTCTTCCTCCTGGGCCTGCTCCTGCTCACCCTGCGCGGACGCGACCACCGCTTCATCCTGTTGGCGCTCTGGGCAGTCGTCTTTGGGTTGGTCGGCGGTATGAGCGAATCCACTCCGGCGGCCCAACGCTACGTGGCGGTCATCCCGGCCTGCGCGCTCGTGGCCGGATTCGGGCTCGGCGAAATCGCATCCCTGCTCGAGAAACTCTGGCCGCAGGGCGTTCGCTGGTTGACGGCTCTCGCCGTTCTCGCCTGCGCGGTCGCGGGCGTCAAAGAATTGGGGTTTTACTTCTACGAATTCACGCCAAAATTCATAACCGACCAGGCGCATAACAACGGCGTGGTGGCGCAACGATTGGCGGAGTATCTTCAGCGTCAACCCGCGGAAACGACCGTGGTCTTCCTGGGCCAACCCGCCATGGGATATTATTCCATTCCCAGCCTTCAATATCTCGCGCCCGATATCACGGGGATTGATATTTTCCTGCCGTGGGGCGCGCCCGAAAATCCGCCCGTGGAAGGGAGTCGCCTTTTGTTTGTCTTCCTGCCCCCACAGGAAAGCCAGATCGTCCCGGTCCAATCGAGTTTCCCCGGCGGCAATATAATCATTGAGCCCGCCGTGGACGGAACTGTTTTATACTGGCTATACGAGTATGACGCAAACTGACGCGCCCGAACTCTCGGTCATCTTGCCGGCTTTCAACGAGGGCGCGCACATCCGCGCCAACATCCAACGCGTGTGCGAGGTTCTGCGCGGCATGGACTTTGAAATCATCGTGGTGGACGACGGCTCCAGCGACAACACCTACGCGGAGAGTCAGGCCGCGGTCCAGGCCGGCTTGCCCGTCCGCGTGACGCGGCAGGAGCAGAATCGCGGCAAGGGCGCGAGTCTCTTTCACGGGTTCGAGGTCGCCGGCGGAAGGCTGGTCGCGTTCCTCGACTCCGATTTGGAGATCGCGCCCGAAAATTTGCCGACCCTCATCAAGGTCATGAACGAAACGGGCGCGGACGTGGTGGCGGGCGTCAAAGATTTACAGGCGAATCAATTCCCGCCTCTGCGCCGACTCATGAGCCGCTCCTACCGTTCGATGGTATCCTTCCTCTTCGGCCTGACCATCACCGACACGCAGACCGGCATCAAGCTCTTCAAACGCGAAGTCCTCGCGGACGCGATTCCCCGCGTCTCAGCGCGCCGCTTCGCCTTCGACATCGAACTTTTGGTGGCCGCCTCGCGCTTCGGATATCGCATCGTTGAGCAACCCGTCGAGATCGCCTATCGTCGCATCGGTGGGCTGGGACGCGTCAACCTCAGTCAACTACTCAACATGACGATGGACACGCTCGCCATCTTCTACCGCGCTTCGTTCTGGCATTGGCTCAACCCAAGTTTTATTGTGCAGGTTTGGATGGGCATGTTCGTCCTGGGCGTTTTTCTGGCAGGCGTCGGTTTCGCAAAACTCCTTACCCCCACCATTCCGCAAACCGATTTTGCCAAAATGTTTTATCGCATTATCCTGCTACAATTCATCCCCACCCCCACTCGCGACTGGCTTGTGCTTTTGATCGGAATCGCCTTCGTCGTCTTCTCGCTCATCCAACTTAACAAAGTCGTGATGAACGCGTTTGGAAAACGCGACCGTGACGGCCTCTCAGGAATTAGACACAAATGACCTCCTCTCGCACCAAAATTGACCTCGAAATTGCTCACTGCCCGCTATGCGGATCGGCTCCCGGCACGACTCTCCGCTACGACTTCGACCCCTTCCGCGTCGTCTCGTGCAACAACTGCGGCCTGACCTTCCTCTCCCCGCGCCTGACCGAGAAGGCCATCATGAAACTCTACATGGACCAGGATTACTACGTCTCCGAGGTCGCCGGTCAGGGCTATGACGAATATCTCGAAGTGCGCCCGAACTGGGTCAAGACGTTCACCCGTCGCCTCAACCAAATTACCAATTACCAATCGCCCGGCAAGGTTTTGGACATCGGTTGCGGTCCCGGTTTCTTCCTCGAAGCCGCGCAAGCCAAGGGCTATGACGTATACGGCCTCGACCCCTCCGAGTACATCGTCAACGTGGCGCGCGAAAAATTCGGCGACCATATCAAGTTGGGCGTGATTGATAACGCCGACTACCCCGCCGACGAATTTGATCTCGTCGTGGCCTTCGACACCTTCGAGCATATCTATCGTCCGCTCGAATGGCTGGAACACGTGCGCCGCGTCCTCAAACCCGGCGGATTGCTCGCCATCACCACGCCCGACCCATCCAGCATGTTGGCGAAAGTTTCAGGCAAAGGTTGGGTCTCCTTCAAATTGCCGGAGCATGTCTTCTACTGGTCGCCGAGCGCCATCCGCCGCGCGCTGGAGAAAGATTGGGACGTGTTGGAGATCAACCGCGCCGGTCAATACGCCACCCTCGGCTTCCTCTTCCGACGACTGTTCAGAATCAAATCGAATCCAAGCGGTCTCGTCGCGTCCACGCTCAATCTGCTGAACAAGTTCAGCGTCTACAGCGACAACGGTTCGATGACGGTGATCGCCAAGAAAAAATAGTCGGCTGGTCCACTAGTCTGCTGGTCTGCTAGTCAATCCGCGGCCAAGCGACTAGAAGACTAGAAGACTAGGAGACTAGGAGACTATGAAAGCCACCCTCTTCCGCCAGCACGGCGGCCCCGAAGTTCTCGAATACACCGATTTTCCCACGCCCGAGCCCAAACCCGGCGAAGCCCTCGTCCGCGTGCGCGCGGCGGCCCTCAACCGCATGGACGTGATGGTCCGCAACGGCTGGCCGGGTCTCAAACTCGACCTGCCCCACATCAACGGCGCGGACGGGGCCGGTGAAATCATCGCCCTCTCCCCTCTCCCCGAATGGGGAGAGGGACCGGGGGTGAGGGTTGGCGATCATGTCGCCATCAACGCCAACCTCGGTTGCGGCCAATGCGACTACTGTCTCTCCGGCTGGGACAACATGTGCCGCAACTGGCATCTCCTCGGCGAGACCGTGCGCGGCACATACGCTGAATATATCTGCCTGCCCGTCCGTCAACTCTACAAACTGCCAGACGATTACGACTTCCACAAAGCCGCGGCCGGCGCGCTGGTCTATCAGACCGCCTGGCACTCGCTCATCACGCGCGGACGCCTCCAAGCCGGCGAGACCGTCCTCATCGTCGGCGCGGGAGGCGGGGTGAACACGGCCAGCATCCAGGTCGCCAAGTTCGCGGGCGCGACGGTGGTCGTGGTCGGCTCGAGCGCGGACAAACTCGCGCAGGCTGAGTCCCTCGGCGCGGACCTCCTCGTGGATCGCTCGAAGAACGAGGAATGGTCGAAGGCCGTCTTTGCCGCCACGAATAAACGCGGCGTAGACGTGGTCGTGGACAACGTCGGCACGACCTTCATGCAGTCCCTGCGCTGCCTCAAAAAAGGCGGGCGCCTGCTCACCGTGGGCAACAGCGGCGCGCCGCGCTTCGAAATTGACAACCGTTTCGTGTTCGCAAAACATCTCTCCATCATCGGCTCCACCATGAGTCCGCTCAAAGATTTCGCAACCATCATGGACTTGATCGTGGCCGGAAAACTCCAACCCGTGGTTGACGAGACCTTCCCTCTCGAAGAAGCCGCCGCCGCGCAAGAGCGTTTGTGGAAGGGCGAGAACTTTGGAAAAGTCACGCTAGAAGTCTCATAGTCGCCGGTCTCATAGTCGAATAGTCCACCCGACAAACCGACTATGCGACTATCAGACTATCAGACTATTTGACTATGAGACGATTTTCCCGCCTCTTCGAAATCTCCCTGGTCGCCGTTCTCATGGCGACCTATCTTTACGCGGCCCTGTCCGAGGCGCACAACTTCGCCACGGAATGGTTCATCCGCGACGACGCGTTCTACTATTTCAAAGTCGCGCAAAACATCAGCGAGGGCCATGGCTCCACGCTCGATGGCATCAACCCCACCAACGGCTACCATCCGCTGTGGATGTTGATCTGCATCCCGATCTTCGCCCTCGCCCGCTTTGACCTCATTCTGCCGCTACGCATCATCGTCATCCTCTCCGGCGCGATCAGCGCCGCGACGGGCGTTTTGCTCTTTCGACTCGTTCGTCGCGCCCTCTCGCCTCCCGCCGCCATCCTCGCCGCAACCTACTGGTGCTTCGACCGCCTCATCCACTACAACGTAACCCAGTTCGGACTCGAGACCGGCCTGACCGCGCTAACGATGACCGCCTTCCTGCTCGCGCTGACCCGCCTCCCGGCGCGCGGCCACCCCCTCTACTCGCGTCAACTCTGGACATTGGGCCTGCTCGCCGTCCTCATGCTCCTCAGTCGCCTCGACACGGTCTTCCTCGCCCTGCTCGCCGGCGCGTGGATTCTCCTGCGCGGCGCGTCCTTCCGCACAACCCTGCTCCTCGACGCGACGGTGATCGTCTTTGCCGCCTTCACCAGCCTCGCCCTCCGCACCGGCCTGCCTGATTACTTCACCTATACCCAATCCGCCCT
>CAZVAX010000006.1:57527-76185 GCA_964625215.1 uncultured Anaerolineaceae bacterium
CTGATTGGCTTGACATGGGCTGGCCCGCTCGAAGGTCTGCCAAGAAGCGCATTGCCGGTGTACGCGGGACTCGTTCTCGTCGGCGCGGGGATGGTCAGGGCGGCGCGCTGGATCCTCGGGTCGAGTCGTCCGGCAATGGATCCGCTCGCAGAAATTCGCGAGGGATGGCGTCAGTGGTTGCACGAGGGACTCCACTACTACGGAATCCTCGGCGGCGCGCTCGCGGCGTACATGGCGACCAACAAAATTTTGTTTGGGACATTCATGCCCGTGAGCGGACAAATCAAGCAGTGGTGGGGAACCTTGCAGGGCTCCACCTATGGCCTGCCGATTGATTCGCTTTCCGGTTTTCTCGGACTCGAAACTGAGGAGGGACTGAACGCGTGGGGGCCGATGATCTATCGCCTGCACGACTTGAAAAATTTTCTCGGCGTGAACGTGTGGCTCGCGCTCGCGTTGGTTATGCTGGCCGCGCTCGCCATCCTCGCCATCCGACCCAAGCGCGCCGCCCGCGCCAGTGTCGCGTTCGCGTTGCCCGTCCTGTTCGGCGGCTCGATCTTTCAAATGTTCTACTACAACGGCTTAGGCTACGCGGGTTCAAAGGACTGGTACTGGGTCGCGCAAATGCTGCTCGTCACCCTGCTCGGCGCGTTGCTGTTCGATTTGGTCGCGCGCCCATTGAGTCTCCTGCCCTCTGTTTACGGGCCAGACACAAAGGCGCAAAGTCGCCAAGCCGCAAATAAAAAAAACTTCGTGACTTCGCGTCTCACCTGCACTGCGCCAAACGCAGTGCGGTGCAAGTGTGGCGACTTCGTGTCAGGAATTAGCGCTCGGCCCGGCCTTCTTCTCGCCTGGCTCATCACCGCCGCCCTCGTCATCTGGTTTGTCGTCCCATTCGAATTCAACCTCATCCAGCGCATGCCCTATCGCGCCGTCCCCGCGGACGTTCCCTACCTCGATGTGACGCGCTTCCTCGAATCCCACACCGAACCCGGCGCGTTGATCGGCATGACCGGCGGCGGCAACGTGGGATACTTCATCGAGGGCCGAACCATCGTCAACATGGACGGGTTAATCAACAGCGCCGCCTACTTCGAGGCCCTGCGCGCCGGTCGCGCCGGCGAGTATCTTGCCAACATCGGCCTCGACTACATTTTTTCCAACCCAGACATATTGCTCAATCCGCCGTACAATGGGCAATTCGATGAGTGGTCCTTGCTTGTCGCCCAATTCGGAAAAAAAGATTTGCTAAAATTCACGCCATAGAAAAGTTGAGGAACTCATGAATCGCTTTACTCATCTGCTCATTTGTATACTTGTCCTTTCGCTCTCCGCCTGCCTCCCTGCCGTCTCGCCGCCGACCGCCACTGCCATTCCACCTACGACCGCGCCGCCCACATCCACCTCTGTTCCACCGACAGAAACGCCCGCCGCGCCCACGTTTACAGCCATTCCCACGCTCACAGAAGCGCCCACGCCGACAGCCACTCCGCCCTTCGACCTGAATGACGGAAACAAAGCCGTCGTTCTCGATTTCACCGCGCGCCTGTGCGAAGCCATTTGGATGAACGGCGTCGAAACCGGACTGCCCTGTCCCGGCGACCTCAACGATGTTTCACGCGGCTACGTGGGTCTGCTCAGCGGAAGCGACCAGAGCCTGCCCGCCGACTTCGCCCTGGTGATGATGTATCCCTCCCCCGCGATCTTTGGGCGTTACCCCAAATTCCGTGTCGGGCCGTTCGACGCCTTCAAAGTGACGCTCGCTTGCCGCTCCGACATCCCCTGCGACTTTGAATTTCAACTCGCATATTACGACGCCAACGGTCAATACAAAGACCCCTATCCGCCGGTCGCCTACAAACAGGGCGATCCGCCGCTCAACTACGTCAACCAATTGAACGGGCTGGGCGGCAAGACCGTTGAGCTCGTGCTGGCGATCCGCTCCTACGGCGACCCGGCCGCGGGCTGGGCTTTGCTCATCGCGCCGCGCGTCCTCCGTCCATGAAAAACAAACCGCCCATGGCTGTAACCGGGATGCGCTGGATGGTGTTATTCCTAGCAATATGGAATCTCCTCCGCGCGATCTCGGCCATCCTGACTTGGAACACCCTGCTGGAATTTGCCCCGCGCCCCGG
This sequence comes from uncultured Anaerolineaceae bacterium, assembly GCA_964625215.1. Lineage (GTDB taxonomy): Bacteria > Chloroflexota > Anaerolineae > Anaerolineales > Villigracilaceae > Denitrolinea. The sequence continues at coordinate 59,663 of CAZVAX010000006.1, forward strand.
CCCCTGGTACACCCTCCTAACCGGTTCATTCTGGACCCTGGCCTGCTTCGCCGTATGGATGACGATCCGCCGCCGATCGGCCCGCGCGCAAGGCGTCTACCTGCTCACCGTGTTCGGTTACATCGCCTGGCGGTGGGCCGACCGCTATTTCCTCTTCCAACAACCGCGCACAAATACCGCTTTCGCCGCGGTCGTCACGACTGTCATCGTGCTGTCTGTGATCCTGGACTTCTTCAACCGAGAAACTACTCGATACTTTACCCAAAGAGAGACCTATGACCAACCAACGAACCAGCAACCTTCGTGACCGTAAAGCCAGATCGCGACTCGGCGGCGGGCAGGACCGCATTGACGCCCAGCACAAAAAGGGACGCCTGACCGCCCGCGAACGCCTCGACCTCCTGCTCGACAAAGGCTCCTTCCGCGAAATGGATACCTTCGTGGTTCATCGCGCCTCCGATTTCGGCCTCGACCAGCAAGTCTTCCCCGGCGACTCGGTGGTGACGGGTTGGGGCACCATCGAAGGTCGGCTGGTCTACGCATTCTCACAAGATTTCACCGTCCTGGGCGGAAGCCTGGGCGAAGTTCACGCGGAGAAGATTTGCAAGATCATGGACATGGCCATGAAAAACGGCGCGCCCCTGATCGGCATCAACGACTCGGGCGGCGCGCGCATTCAAGAGGGAGTCATATCCCTCGCGGGCTACGCCGACATCTTCCTCAAGAACACGCTCGCATCGGGCGTCATCCCGCAGATTTCGGCCATCATGGGACCCTGCGCGGGCGGCGCGGTCTATTCCCCCGCGTTGACCGACTACATCTTTATGGTGCGCAACTCCTCCTACATGTTCGTCACCGGCCCGGACGTGGTCAAGGCGGTGACGCACGAGGAGGTTTCGTTCGAGAACCTCGGCGGGGCCAGCATCCACTCGGAGAAGTCGGGCGTGTGTCACGTCGCGGCGGATTCGGAGGGCGACACGCTCTACCTCATCCGTAAACTGTTGGGCTACCTCCCGCAAAACAACATGGAAGACCCGCCCTATGTCAACACCGGCGACGATCCCCTGCGCATGGAAGAGGCGCTCGACACGCTCATCCCCGATGAACCCGGCAAGCCCTACGACATCAAGGAAGTCATCCGCCTGGTAGTGGATGGCGGACAGTTTTACGAAATCCATGAAAACTTCGCCCAGAACATCGTGGTTGGGTTTGCGCGCCTGGGCGGACATTCCGTGGGCATCGCGGCGAATCAACCCGCCGTTCTCGCGGGCGTGCTGGATATCGACGCGTCGGAGAAGGGCGCGCGCTTCGTCCGCTTCTGCGACTCGTTCAACATTCCCATCATCACCTTCGAGGATGTGCCAGGCTTTCTTCCCGGAACGGTACAGGAACACGGCGGCATCATTCGCGCCGGCGCCAAATTGCTCTACGCCTACTGCGAAGCGACCGTCCCTAAACTCACCGTCATCACGCGCAAAGCCTACGGCGGCGCGTATTGTGTGATGTCCTCCAAACACATCCGCGGCGACTTCAACGTGGCCTGGCCAACCGCCGAGATCGCCGTGATGGGACCCGACGGCGCGGTCAACATCGTTTTCCGCAAGGAATTGGACGCCTCCCAAGACAAGGCGCTACGCAAAGGAGAATTGGTGGCGGAGTATCGCGAAAAGTTCGCCAATCCCTACGTGGCAGCGGAGCGCGGCTACCTGGATGACGTGATCGAACCGCGCGAAACGCGCCCGCGCCTGATCAACGCGCTGGAAATGCTGAGCAACAAGCGCGACGCCAATCCCGCCAAGAAGCACGGGAATATACCGCTGTAGATCGGTGTTTCGGTGTCACGCGCTCCCGTATCTGGAGCGCGAAAAACTGACACTGGAATACCTGACACTGGAGCGCTGATTATGTTCAATAAAGTACTCATCGCCAACCGGGGAGAAATCGCCATTCGAATCCTGCGCGCCTGCCGCGAGCTGGGACTGGAAACGGTCGCTGTCTACTCCGAAGCGGACCGGCAAGCCCTGCACGTCCGCTACGCGGATGAGGCCTACCTGCTCGGCCCGGCGCCTTCGCGCGAGTCGTACCTGCGGCTCGACAAGATCATGGAGATCGCCAAACAATCCGGCGCGGACGCGGTGCATCCCGGCTATGGGTTTTTAGCCGAGCGCGAGGATTTCGCGCAAGCCTGCGAGGACGCGGGCGTCAAATTCATCGGGCCGAAACCCTCCGCCATCGCGGCCATGGGCGACAAGGGCGTGGCGCGCGCCACCGTCGTTAAGGCGGGCGTGCCGGTGGTGCCAGGCACCGAGGATGTAGGCAACATGACCGACGCCGACCTGCTGGCCGTCGCGCCGAAGGTCGGATTCCCGCTCCTGATCAAAGCGACCGCGGGAGGCGGGGGCAAGGGAATGCGCGAGGTCCGATCCGCCGAGGAGATGCCGGCCCTTCTGATGTCCGCGCGACGCGAAGCCGAGTCCGCGTTTGGCGACGGCAATGTCTATCTGGAAAAATTGGTCGAAGGCGCGCGTCATATCGAGTTCCAAATCCTGGCCGACCAGCACGGGAACGTGATTCACCTGGGCGAGCGCGAATGCTCGATCCAGCGCCGCCATCAAAAGTTGGTGGAAGAGGCGCCCTCCATCGCGCTTGATGAAGACCTGCGCGCCAAAATGGGCGCGGTGGCAGTGAAGGCCGCGCAGTCGGTGGATTACGTCAACGCCGGAACGATCGAGTTCCTGCTCGACAAGGAAAAGAATTATTACTTTTTGGAAATGAACACGCGCCTGCAAGTGGAACATCCCATCACCGAGATGGTCACCGGCATTGACATCGTGAAAGAGCAATTCCGCATCGCGCGCGACCGTCCGCTGAGTTACAAGCAGGACGACATCACGATCAACGGCGCGGCCATCGAGTGCCGCATCAACGCGGAGGATCCCTACAACGGATTCATGCCCTCCACCGGGCGCATCGCCCATCTCATCACGCCCACCGGCCCCGGCGTGCGCGTGGACACGGGCGTGTATCCCGGCTTCGAGATCACGCCGTATTACGATCCGATGATCGCCAAACTGATCGTCTGGGGCGAGACGCGCGCCCAGGCCATCCTGCGCATGCGCCGCGCCCTCGAAGAATTCCGCATCGTGGGCGTGCGCACAAACGCGCCGTTCCACCAAAGCCTGATGGACTCGCATCGCTTCATGGCGGGGCAATACGACACGCGCTTCGTGGAAGAACGGTTCTCGATGGACGACATGGAGGAAAGCCGCGCGGCCAACAGCGACATCGCCGCCATTCTCGCCACCCTCGTGGCGCACCGGCAAACCCAACGCTCGGCGCAATTCGTCCAGCGCGGCGAACGCGACGCCAGCAACTGGAAGTGGGTGGGACGCTGGGAGAGAATGCACAGGTAGACCGGTTTTCAGCGAGCAGTCAAAGGTAGATGATGAAATATATTACAACGTTGGATGGAAAAGAATACAACATCGAGATCATTGACGAACATCACGTCGCGATTGACGGGCGCGTGTTGAGCGTCAACTTCGAATCGGTGAGCGGGCAACCGGTCTTCTCGCTGATCATTGACGGCAAGTCCTTCGAGGCCTACGTGTACGAATCGGAGGACGGAATGCAGGTGTTGCTGCGCGGCCGACTCTACCACCTGACTGTGGAGGACGAACGCGAGAAACGCCTCCGGGCCGCCGCCGGAGCGGGCGCGGCCGACACGGACGAATTCCACCTCAAAGCGCCCATGCCGGGACTGGTGGTGGCCGTCCAAGTTAGCGACGGCGACACAGTGGAGAAGGGACAGACGCTGGTCATCCTCGAGTCGATGAAGATGCAGAACGAGCTCAAGTCCCCCAAGTCTGGAAAAGTGAGCCGCATCCGCGTCAAGCCGGGCGAAAAGGTGGAGCAAAGACAGACCCTGCTCAGCGTGCAGTGACGAGCGACCAGCGTTCAGTTTAGAAGACCTTTTGCCGTGTTGGCGGAAGGTCTTTTTTGAGCAAGGCGCGGACAGAAAACGAAAGGAAAACGCGCAGGAAAACCCGCCGATTGGCGTTATACTATCGCCCGATGAAAAATAACAAATTGGAGTTTTCGAATCATGGCATACATCAATAACACGGCGTGGGGTACATTTATGGAAAATGTCAAAGGCATGTTGCGGCCGGTCTTCCAAAAGATGCAGAAGACCATTGACATGATCACGCCCGACAAGCCGTCCACCCTGGCGATGGGAACCTACGACGGCTTCACGGTGGCGTACCGCAAAAACACCACCGACGAACTGGTCTTCAACTACAGTTTCAGCCGCGATATTTTCTTCGAGGGCGTGCCGGAATATATGCCCGCCGAGGATCATGTTCTGATAGATGTGGGCGCGCATATCGGCACCTTCTCCATTTATGCCGCATCCAAACTCAAGCGCGGACACGTCTATTCCATCGAGCCTTCCGCCGATTCGGCCAACTACCTGCGCATCAACGCCGCCCTCAATCGCTGCGACAATCTCTCTATCCATCAACTCGCGCTCGCCGATCAGGAGGGCGTGGCCTTCCTGTATTACGACACCGGCACGTGGGGACACTCCACCGTCTCAGGCTTTTCGGGAACCGGCGAGGCGGTCAAAGCGACGACGCTGGCGAAGTTCATGGAAGAGAATCGCATCGAGACATGCGACTTCATCAAACTGAATTGCGAGGGCGCGGAATTTCCGATCATCTTGAGCGCGCCGCCGGAGGCGTTGGGGCGTATCCGGATCATCCTCATCCTTTACCACTCCGACCTATGGAAGAAAAACACCGAAGCCGACCTGCTGGCGCACCTCGAAAAGAGCGGATTCCGCTGCGAGGTCCGCAACCGCGCGGCGGGACGCGGGTGGATCATCGCGGTGAATAAGAAGTAAGGATCGCAAGGAGGCGCACGATGGCAGAGAATTCAACCAAAGAGGTTCGGACCGGCCGAGTTGTGTTCAGTGTATTGCTGGCGCTGTTTGTCATTACGATCCTCGGCGCCATCGGTTTGGCCTTCCTGCTCGAAAGCGGATCGCGCTCCTACGAGGCGGGCATGTCCGCTTACTATCGGGGAGACACGGAGACGGCCCTGGCCGAGTTTGCCCGCGCCATCGAAAACCCGTTCTTCTCGAAGAGCGTCGCCAAATCCACCCCGACTTGGCCAGCGCTTATTTCGCTCGCGGATTTGCAGGCGCGCACTCCCCTTACCTGGACACCGAACGAGCAATTGAGGATCTTTCCAGGGCGCTCGAACTCGGCTTCGCGCCAGCGGACGCGGCGCACATCACACGCGGCCTGACATGGATGAGCGCAGAAGACGATAGAAACGCCATCCGAGACTGGAACGAGGCGCTCCGCATCAACCCGCAAGCCTCGGACGCTTATTACTATTTGGGGGAGATCTACCTGAAAAATCAGAACTTCGAACAAGCCTATCTCAACATCCGAATGGCGGCTAAACTCGAACCAGACAACGCCGGCTCCCAAAACAATTTGTGTTGGTATGGAAGTTTGACGGGGCACGCGCGGGAGGTCATGGATGCTTGCGAACGGGCGGTTGCATTGTCGCCGAACGCCGGTTACATCCGCGATAGTCGCGGCCTCGCCCGCGCATTGACCGGGGATTACGAGGGCGCCATCGAAGACTTTCAATATTTCATCCGGACCGCGGATGGATCCGTCGAAGAGGACGAGCGAAGAAGGGACTGGATTCTGCAACTGCAAAACGGCGAGAATCCCTTCGATGATGATACGCTGTTCGAGTTACTGACAGCCAGTTGGTTCCTATAATCCGACCTCTCGTTGATCTACTTCGCCAACCCCGAACAAAAACGCCCTCCTTAGTGGAGGGCGTCTCACGTCTACTTTTTCTTCTTCCCCTTCGCAGGCGATTTGGCGGTTTGTTTCGCCGCTGGTTTACGTTTCGGCTGGGAGGTTGGCCGGCGAACCGTTTCGCCCTTCACAGCCAGCGCGACCGCTACAGGCACGGGTTGTAACTCCAGCTTTCGATCCGGCACGTAGGCCTCGCGCAAATTGACCGGACGCGCGTTGCCCCGCACGCGCAAGTTGAGGATCTCCACCATTACGGAGAAACCCATGGCAAAATAGATGTATCCCTTCGGGATCTCCACATGGAAAGCCTCCGCGACGAGGGTGAAGCCGATCAGAAGCAGGAAGCTCAAGGCCAGCATCTTCACCGTGGGGTGACGCTCCACAAAGTTGCTGACCGGCCCCGCCACAAAGATCATCACGCCCGCGGCGAGGACCACGGCAATCACCATGATTTCGATATGTTCCACCATGCCCACCGCAGTGATGACCGAATCCAGCGAGAATACGATGTCCAATAACATGATCTGTATGATCACACTGACAAACGTCGCGGCAACTTTGGCGGAGGCGTGTCCTTGTTCGCCTTCGAGTTTGTCGTGAATTTCGCGGGTGCTTTTCCAGAGTAGGAAAAGTCCGCCTGCCAGCAAGACCAAACTCCTGCCGGTAATTTCGATCTCCACGCCGGGGATGACGAAGAGCGGTTCCGTCAGCCCGATGATGGCATACAAGAAGGTCAACAACAAAATGCGCGTGAAAACCGCCACCGCGATTCCAGTGGTGCGGGCGCGCGGTTGATCCTTCTCCGGGAGCTTGCCGGAGAGAATGGATATGAAAATGACGTTGTCCACGCCTAGCACCAGTTCGAGCGCGACCAAGGTAGCAAGCGCGATCCACGATTCGGGTTGGGTGAGCCAAGACAGATCCACAAGATACTCCTGATTTAGAATGGGCGAATTTTATCAAAAAATTCATTTCACCTTGAACCTGATTGTTCGATCCAATTCTCCGTTCAAATAAATGACCGCCTTATACGAGCCGGTCGGCCAGGGACCGTCGTTCGTCAGGATGAAAGGCACGACCTCCTCCCTGGCGGTCGTTTCGATTTCTTGAATCTTGGAATTGTAGGCCATGCCCTTCACGTTTACCGCATACCAGATCACCTTGAGAGACGCGCCGCCTTCTGGCGCATTCCGCACCGTGACCAGACAGTAGAACACATCCCCCTGCGCGTATGTCTTCGTCGGGAGCGCGCCGGCTTCATCGAAAGCCATGTAGGCATCCGAGATGTGGAGACCCTCCTTGTTCCCCAAACAAGCGGTCGCGCTGAAAATAAACGCAATAATCAATAGAACGGACCAGAATTTTTTCGCTATCACACGACTCTCCTTGAACGTTGGATCGGGGCGATGATAACATAAACCCATCTGTTCGATTGGGCGGGTCTACACTATAATTCCGCGCAGTCAACCCTACAGAGAGGAGCTTTCGCAATGGCAATCCAATTAATCTACCCTGTTACCGGTCCAATCACACAATTGTTCGGCGAGAATCCCGATTTTTACAAACAATGGGGCTACCCCGGCCACAACGGCATTGACTTTGGCATTCCCAACGGCACGAACGTATTGGCTGCGGCCAAAGGCGTTGTGGATAAAGTCTCCTTTGAAGACGGCGGCTACGGCAATTATGTGAAGATCCGCCATACCGACGGCTCGGCCACCTACTACACCTACTACGCCCACCTGATGAACGCCTCCGTCGCCGCGGGCCAGAACGTGGAGGCGGGCGCGGTCGTGGGTCACAGCAACAACACTGGGGCCAGCACCGGTCCGCACCTGCATTTTGGACTCCGCACCTCCGACACCAGCGCCGCCTACAAAGGGTACATTGACCCCAAGCCCTACTTCACCTCCGGGGGCGGCTCCGGCGGCGGGATAGCGGGCGAGGTGCCACTGCCCAGCATCCAATTTGAAGTCATCGTGGACGAATTGCGCGTCCGCAACGGCCCGGGAATCACCTATACCGAACTGGCGAAGATCAAGAAAGGCACAGTCGTCACGGCAGCCCGTTTGTGCTCCGAGGGCGCGTGGATCGAGTTCGAGCCTGGCAAGTGGTGCGCGATCACCTTCGCCGGAATCCAGAACATGAAAGTAAAATAGCAGTCTCAAACAAAACCGGCCTCAATCGCGAGGCCGGTTTTGATTCACACCCACCTATCGCGCCGCCCGATCAAAAGCGACAGGCAATACCCCAGCACAGCATATCCAAAAATCGCGAACGGCATATGCCAGATGATCGAAGTGGTGTGCGTGTGGAAGAACGCGTGCGCCTTGAACGCCGCCACCCACGAGAGCGGCGACAGGATCGAAATCCACGTTGTCGCCAACAACGCGTAACCGACCGACGCGCTCTCGCCCTTCTTCGCCCACAGCAAAATCGCGCACAGGATGGACGCTCCCGCGAAGAACCAGATCAGGTGACTGTACTTGATCCCCACCATGATGGCCGACTTGCTCATCAGCACGCTCAGCACGGACCCCAAACCGGCCGCGCCTCCCGAAGCGAAGACTCCCGACTGGGCCGGGTCCAACGTCTCCCCGACGGTGCGGCGGCCGATCGTGTTGGCGAGGTGAAGCAGCCCGTCGCTGAAATGTCCGGTCACTGCGCCTACTTGCGCCGCGACCATCAAAAAGGAGAGGAAAACGCCCAAGATGGAAAAACCCGCTGCGAGGAAGAGTCGACGCGCCGCTTTGGAGAAGGTCCAACGATCCTTGAGCGCGTAAAAGATCAGCGCGGTCGCGATCATCCCGAGGGGAGGCAATAAAAAGTCATAACCGGTAAAAAGACCTTTGAAGAAAATCAGCCCGAAGATCGCCAGGTTGAGCGCGCGCTCCTTCGACGCGAGTCCTTGCGATTCGCGTCGCAATAAAAACAGGACAGTGACCATCGGGAGGAAATATGTCCACAGTTCGTAGAACAAGTTGCGGCCATAAAAAGTGATCCACATCGAAACGAGGGTGGAGGCGAGGACGGTGAGCGCGGTGAGCCAGCCGAATTCGAGCAGAAACCACGTGATGAGGGCCGAGATGGCGAGCGCGCTGAGGAGCGCGGTGAGGGCGCGGAAGAGACGCAGGTTGCGCGCCGACGAAAACGGGCTGACCGAATCGAGCGCGCCGAAAAACAAGCCCTGCATTCCGCTTTGTGATTTGTAAACCAGGTATGAGTCGAATTGGCCGTCGGAAATGTAGACATCGTATTGATGATCGTAATCGCCCGCGCTGATGGTTTCCGGCGAGGCCGCGTCGCCCCAACCGAGGAGCGCGCCATACGAGAAGAGTCCGTTCTGCCGCGACTCAACCAGGCGACCAAGGATCAGGCTCTCGCTATCCTGCTGGAAACCGCTGAAATTTTCCGCAGGCGCGAGACGCCACTGATTGCGGTCGAAGCCGAGGAAAAGGAGGATGGCGGAGAGGATGAAAAACGAGACGACCTTCCAGTTCCATTTACGTTGCATGAATGCTCCAGAGAGGCAGAATTATACCCATCACACGCCCAATAACCGGTCTCGCGCCAGCACGAGCGGATGCGACGCGTCTTTTGCCGCGCCCTGCTTGATTTGCAAACGGCAGGCCGCGCCAGTGGCCGTCACTTGCCGCGCGGCGCGTAGGCGCGGCAAGACATTCAACTCCCCTATCTGCATGGACAGTTCATAATGCGCGGCGTCGTAGCCGAATGTGCCAGCCATGCCGCAACAACCGCCGTCGGTTACATCCACCTCGAAGCCCGCGGCGCGCAACAACGCCACCGTCGCCTCCGGCCCGCTGGGGAAACCGTCGTCCGCGGGAGGTTCGGCGCGTTGGTGGCAGTGAGGATGGAAGGTGAGGCGGTCAACGGAATTCGTCAACGGATGAGGAACGGATGAACGGATTTGGTTAACGGACTCGATCACGGATTCACGGAGGTTGTCAACGGATGGGAATGGATGAACGGATTCGGGAACGGATGCCTGCGGCGAAGCGGACAAACGGATAGAGTTATGCTCGGCTGGTCGGTCAGCCGCGCCATTGTGTCTTTTTATCTTGGCTACGCGCAGGTCGTCGAGCGCGCCGGACCGAACGAGGAACTCCTCCGCCATCCATGTACGCGACGCGACTGACTCGATTTCGGCGCGACGTTCGGGAAGTAAGGCGAGGTATTCGTTTTTGAGACAATAAATCTCAGGCGGCTCGCAACCAACAATCCCAGCGACGGAGTCGCCGCCTATGGCCTGGATGGCATCCAGCACGGACTCGGCGTGACGACGCGCGGCCGCGAGGAATCCCTTCGAGAGGAACGACGCGCCCGCCCCGATCACCGGCAAGGTCTCCACCTCATATCCCGCCGCGCCCAACAAATCGAGCGCAGCCTGCTCCACCTCCGGTTCGATGTAGCGCAAGAAAACGTCTGTCATGAATAACACCTTGCCTCTCCTCCCCACCTGTTTACCTGTGTACCTGTCTACCTGTCTACGTTTGCTCGCGAACACCGGAAACGGCCTCTCCTCCGCGATCCCAGTCAGGCGCGCGATTAGTCGGCGCGACCAGTCCATCCGCATGAATAGGTTCGCGAGCGGCGCGATGGGAGATAGTATCTTGGCGACGACATGGAAATATCCGAATAGGTAATCGTGGATTGGGCGCCGATGCGACTTGTAATATTCGTTCATGAACTCGGATTTGAGTCTCGGCATGTCCACACCGGAGGGACATTCTGATGTGCAACCTTTGCAGGCGAGGCAGAGGTCGAGGGAGGCGAAGGTGGATGCGGTGAGGGAGTTAGGAGATAGGAGATAGGCGTTAGAAGATAGGGGTTGCGCGGCGCGTTTTGCGTGTGGCGTCGCGCGTGACACGGGCTGGGAGACGATGGCGCGGAGGAGGTTGGCGCGGCCGCGCGTGGAGAGGGATTCTTCGCGCGTGGCCTGAAAGGAGGGACACATCATGCCCATGTCTTTGCGACAGACGCCTTGACCGTTGCACTGCTCGATGGCGCCGGCCAGCCCGCGTTCGTGGTCGAAGCGCAGGATGGAAGTCCACGTTTCGGGACGGTAGTCTTCGCTGAACCGCAGATGCGAGTCCATCGGAGGCGCGTCGAAGAGTTTACCGGGATTGAGGAGGTTATCGGGATCGGCGGCGCGTTTTAGTCGGCGCATGGCCTCGGTTACTGCTGGGCCGTAGGTGCGTTCGATCCATTCGCCGGAGACAATGCCGTCGCCGTGTTCGCTGCTCATCGAACCGCCCAGGCGCGAGGCCAGCGCGAAGACTTGTTCGCCGATGGTTCGCAGAGCGCGGCGACCTTCGCCTGTGTGCAAATCCAAAATAGGACGGATGTGTAAACAGCCCGCCGAGGCGTGCGCGTAAATGCCTCCTTCGGCGTTATGCCCGGCGAGAATGCGCTCGATCTCGCGAATGAACTCGCCGAGACGTTCCACCGGGATGGCGCAATCCTCGATGAAGGCCGCCGGTCGCGCGGACGTGGGCCGCGAATCCAAAATTCCCAATCCAACTTTGCGGACGCCCCAGACGCGCGCTTGCTCTTCGGGAGTCTCGGCGATGGTCAACACTTCGCCGATTTTCCGCGCTTGACTTTTGAGCGCGGCGGGATCGTCGCCGCTGAATTCGACCACGAGGATCGCGGCCGGGTCGCCGACCACCCAACTCATTTGACGCGCGTAGGCCGGGACGCCGCGCGCGAGTCGCAGAATCATGCGCGGGACAAGTTCGATGGCGCTCGGGTGGAACTCCAACAGGCGCAACACATCGTCGCAGGCGGCAGGGATTCTGCCATAGGCGAGGATGCCGAGGATGGTGTGTTTGGGTTTAGGGACGAGGTTGAGGGTGGCGCGGGCGAGGATAGCGAGGGTGCCTTCGGAGCCGGCGAGGAGGGAGGGAGGAATTATGAATGATGAATGATGAATTATGAAGGGAGCGAGGGAGGAAGGATTCAAAGATGAAAGATGAGAGGTGAGAGATGAAGGCTTGCCCTGAGCCGCGTCGAAGGGATAAAGAGGAGGATAGTCGCCAAGCCATTGAGGAGGTTTGGAGGGCGACCAAGGGAGGAGGTAGTTGAGGCGATAGCCCGCCGAGTTGCGCCAGGTTTTGGGATAATTTTGTTTGATGGCTTCGGCGTAGTTCTCGCGAATCTCTTGGATGACGCGAATAATCTCCGCCTGCCTCTCCCCCACTGACTGATCACTGATGACTGATGACTGGTGACTGTTCCACGAGACACGCGACCCATCCGCGAGAATCACATCCGCCGCGAGCAGGTGATCCGCGGTCATGCCGTAGAGGATGGAATGCGCGCCGGTGGCGTTGTTGCCGATCACGCCGCCCATAGTGGCGCGTTCGGCGGAGGCCGGATCGGGACCGAACATCAGTCCGTGCTGGGAGGCGGCGCGATTGAGGGCGGCGAGGATCACGCCCGGCTCGACAGTGGCCGTTCGCGCCTCGGGGTTGATTTCGAGGATGGAGGTCAGATGGCGCGAGCAATCGAGGATCAGCGCCTCGCCGATGGCTTGACCTCCGAGCGAGGAGCCGGAGCCGCGCGGCAGGATGGGAACTTTGTATTGCGCGGCCAATTCGACCGCGGCGTGAAGATCTTCCTGGCGCTTGGGAAAGGCGACGCCGAACGGTTCGATCTGGTACATCGAAGCGTCAGTGGAATAGAGGACGCGCGAGGCCGGGTCGAGTCGCAGGTCGCCGGTGAATCGTTTGCGGAAATCGGCAATAAAATCGGGGGGTAACATTTCGCCTCAAGCGGAAGGATGCTTAAGGCGATTGTAACCGAAGAGAGGTTATGGTTGTTGGTTCGGCGGCGGCGGCAGGATCATGACGACGGTCGCGGTCGGCCTGCCAAAGATACCGACGACTAGGCCAGCTTGAACGTCGCTGGCGGAAATATCCGCGCCTTGTTCGTTGATGTATTTCGTTTCCGCGGAGAGGGGGACGGTCACATCGCCGTTGGGGGTGTTTAGCACAATCTCAGTGGCGGTGATCGAGACGACGCGGCCGATCAGGTCGGGGGGCCAGGAGGGGGCGCCGGGAGGGCCGTCCGCGCCCTGGTTGGGCTGACCCGCTCCGGGTCCGGTTTGAGGCGAGTTCCCCTGAGGAGCCGGACCGTTGGGGAATCCTCCAGATTGATTTGGCGAGACCTGTCCGCCCGGCTGAAATTGTCCTTGCGGATTCTGCGCGTTTGGGCCCGGTTGAAGCCCTGCCGGGCCGGTCTGCTGTTGCTGGTATTGCAGGCTGTTCACGTAGCCGCGCTGACCGAGGTAGAGGCCCGCGGAAAACGAGGCGGCCGCGACAATGAGGATGAGGATGGCGGAGGCAAAGCCGATGAGGATGGGTTTGGTTTGCATGGTTCTCCTTTGGCGTTGCGGAAGTTATAACAAAGGGTGGTTTAGAAATTGTGTAGACGCTGAAAAGATTCGGACAAGCGCGATTCAACGCGCGTGGACTGTAATGACGATGGGAAGATTTCCGTAGGCGGGAATTTGTTCACGCGGCTCGCGGAGGAAGATTCCGCTCGAAGGGCCGCCGTCGAGGTTGAGGGCGATGTCCAGATTCAGATCGGAGTTGATCAAGGAAAGGCTGAGTTGATGGAGAGTGAAGTAACCCTGGTCCGCGACCATGAAGAGGAAGCGGCCCTGCCGGTCGCGCGCGACGACGGCGCGGCGCGCCTGCAAATTATCCTCATACGCCTCCGGGAAGCCGAGGACTCCTCCCGGCTTGACCAGCAACGGAAAGGACTGCAACGCGGCCTGCAACGATTCGCCCGGCACGTACGGATTCTGCGCGAGCGCGCGCAGTTGCGGACCATCCGCGGTCACCGCGAACATCCCGCCGTAGCCCTCGTAACTGACTCCCATCGGCTGGCTGTTGATCACGGTCAGGCCGGTGGGGATGAAGCGCGTACCCTCCTCGCGAAAGTATCCGCCATTGACCACGATCTGCGCGCCGGTGATGGCAGACCACGCGGCGAGAGGCTGGCCGACTGGGTCGTAGGCGACATTGAAGCGAAACAACGTCGGTTCGACGCGCAAAATATAAAGCGACTCTACCCAGGCGCCCTGCGCGTCGGCGACGCTGACCACGCGGCGTTCGAGGCCGGGACGCAACTCGATCCAGCCGGTGTCGGGGGTGTGGAGGAGGGTCGCTATGGTCGCAACGGTTGGAGTCGCGGTCGGCGCGGGGATGGGAGAGGCCGTGGGAGTGGGAACCGCTTGGGTCGGAGGCAGAAGCGGAGACGGGATGGGAGTCGGCGCGTCACAGGCCGCGAGAGTCAGACAGAGGAGGAGCGAGAGGAGATTCGGTTTCATAAAAAAACTGGATGCGTAGGCGACGTTCTCTAACGTCGCCATCTGCGCCAGAGAGCGCAAAGTATGCGCCTATCCCGGCTCGGCTTCGATCACGCTGAACATCGGGCCGGCGGGAAGGACGCGTGTCAATCGGAGTCCAGCGGAGGCGAGCAACGATTCGAATTGGGCGCGCGTGCGTTCTTGCGCGCCGCCAAGCGCGACCAACATGTGAACGTCGGAGAGGGCGATAAGGCGGTCGGAGGCGGCGAGGCCGATGGGGTCGGGTACGACGCGTTCGATGAGGAGAATCCGCCCAGCGGGGGCGAGGGCGCGGCGACAGTTGGTCAGGATCAGCGCGCTGTGGTCATCGTCCCAATCGTGGACGATGCTTTTCAAAACGTAGAGATCGGCGGGGGGAATCTCCTCGAAGAAATCGCCCGCGATAAATTCGCAACGCTCCGCGAGACCGGCTTGCTCGATGTGAAGGCGCGCGCCTTCGATGGCGTGCGGCATGTCGAAGAGGACGCCGCGCGCGTTGGGACTGGCGCGCAGAATGGCGAGCAATAATTCGCCGAAGCCGCCGCCCACGTCAACGATCCGCTTGGCGGAGGAGAAGTCGTAGGCGCGGACAACTTCGCGCGCCGCGAGGCGCGTCAACTCGAGCATGGACTGGTTGAAGATGGCGGCGCGTTTTGGATCGTCTTCGAGAGGCTTGAAGCCCGGCTTGCCGAGGAGGAGCTGACGCGCGCTGTTTCCAGTCTGCACGCTGTAAAGCAGGTTGCCCCACGTTTCCCACAAGTAGCGGCCCCAATTGAGAGTCCACGCGAGGATGGAGTTTTCGGAATCCTCGCGCAACGCGTGTCCCTGCGGCAGGAGTTCAAACGCGCCATCTTCGCGCTGACGGACGATCTCGAACGCGGCAAGCAGGCGCAACAACCGGAACAACGCGGCGGGGTGGACTGCTATCTCGCGCGCCAGGTCGTCGCTGGTACGCGCGCCCGCCGCGAGCAGGTCGGGGATTCGCAATTCCGCCGCGACGTAGATGGCTTGCGTCGCGCCGGCGCTGTTGAGCGTCTCCAAGAGTCGCAACGCGCTTTCGGATTCGGATGTCATAATTTCTCTCCATTGTGAGGTCTTACGAGGATAGCCGAAAGATGTAATTGAAGCAAGAAGGTTCTGTGGCAAAAAATCAATGGGGAAATTCATTGAAGTACAATTGGCCCATGACCCTCCACTCCGAAATTCTCGAACAACCCGAACGCATTGAAGACTTACTGCGACGCCAGCGCAAGACCGTCGAGCGCATCGCGCGTGACCTGAAGCGGCGCGACATTTCCTACGTCTTCCTCGCCGCGCGCGGCACCTCGGACAACGCCGGGCGTTACGCCAACTACCTGCTCGGCGCGCGCAACGGACTCCCGCTCGCGCTCGCCACGCCCTCGCTCTTCACCTACTACAAGCAACCGCCGCGACTGAAGAACGCCCTCGTGGTCGGCATCTCGCAATCGGGACAATCGCCGGACATCGTCAGCGTGCTAGCGGAGGGACAACGCCAGGGCTGCGCGACCCTCGCCATCACCAATGAACCCGACTCCCCGCTCGGTCAGCACGCGGACTTTGTGTTGGATGTGCAAGCCGGGCCGGAAAAAGCCGTGGCCGCGACGAAGACCTACACGGCAGAGTTGATGTGCGTGGCCATGCTCTCGGCGGCGTTACGCGGCAAGGAAAAAGATTGGGATGAACTGGGACAGGTCGCGGCGTGGATGAAATCCGCGCTCGACCAAGATGACTTCCTCGCCCAGGCCGCGCAGCGTTATCGTTACATTGACCGCACCGTCGTACTCGGTCGCGGCTTCAACTATTCGACCGCCTTCGAATGGGCGTTGAAACTCAAGGAACTGACCTACATCATCGCCGAACCCTACTCCTCCGCTGACTTCGCCCACGGACCGATCGCGATGGTCGACGCGGGTCTCCCCATCATAGCCGTCGCGCCGAAGGGCAAGGTCTTCCCATCCATGCTCGCCGCGCTCCGGCGCCTACGCGCTGACTTTGGCGCGGAGTTGGTGGTCATCTCCAACGACAAGAAAGCGCTCTCCCTCGCGCAAGTTCCACTCACCATCCCTGTCGAAACCCCGGAATGGCTCTCGCCCATCGTTAGCATCCTCCCGGCGCAACTTTTCGCCTATCACCTCACGCGCGCCAAAGGCTACGACACCGAACATCCGCGCGGGTTGAGGAAGGTGACTGAGACGAGGTGACCGGGACGCGGAGGAGCGCGGAGAAAGAGAACGCGCGAAGCCTTGCTAAACGCGACCTCCAGGTTGACAGGAGGTCGCGTT
>CAZVAX010000007.1:0-62973 GCA_964625215.1 uncultured Anaerolineaceae bacterium
ACGAAAGCGTCTAGTTTCGATAAAAAATTCGACGAGGGCGAAAGCGTTCTCGGTCAACTTGACCTCTCCAAAGCGCGCCGTCCCGCCGAGGAGCAGAAGCGGATCAACATGGAGATTCCTGTTTGGATGCTTTCCGCTCTCGACCGCGAGGCGAAGCGGCTCGGTGTTTCGCGCCAGTCCATCATCAAGATGTGGCTGGCGGAGCGTTTGCAAGTGGGGCAGTAATTCTCAATAGCCACTGATTGAAATCTGAAGCCAGCCTATAATGGGCTGGCTTTTTCTATATTTTGGGAGACCTGACATGTCTCCTCCGCGCCGTTGCCGACAAGAATCCATGCGTGGACATCGGCGCGAATCCATCGGACTTTCGCGGAGACATGTCAGGTCTTGATTTCTGGTCCGGAGTTTTCGAGGGTGGTGAAAGATGGTTTCATGTTGAAGGTTGGAAGGTTGAAGTAGTTATTTGTTCTACTTTCGTTCACGTAATTGCCAAGTAAGTTTTGTTCCACAATTTGGGCAAGTTAGCCCGCCTAAAAGCGCTTCACGACCATCTTTGGGAAAACGCCATTTTGGCAATGGATTTTGGCATCTCGGACATATCTTTTCTTTTGATTTGATTTTATAAACCAGTACGCCAACTATAAGAACAATAACGATGATTAAGCCTATTATTACAAAACGGATTAGATCAATTAATTCTTGCGGAAATTCCGAGAAAACCCGAGTCATCAAGAAATAAATCAAAGACATCAGGCTCACACTAATTGATAAACCAACAATGCTAAAAATTAGCGCGCCGAATCCGATCTGTTCAGCGGTTTTTGCATTCTTCATTTTTCACTCTCCTAGCCTAACATGATCTTCTGTCTAAAAATTCACTCGTCTAAATATCACCGAAGGGACATGCTTGATGACCAGCATGATCCACCTCCAAATGGATGGGGTGTAGATGACCTGCTTGCCTTTGCCGAGGGCTTTGTAAATATCGTCGGCGGCGCGCTCGGGGGGGATGACGAAGGGCGTGCCTCCCTGCGCGGCCTTGAGCATGTCGGTCTGCATGAAGCCGGGGATGACGGTCAGCACGTGGACGCCGTGCCGCGTGAAGCGGTTGCGTAGCGCTTCGAGATAGGTGGTCAGACCGGCTTTGGAAGCGTTGTAGCCGGGGTTGCCGATGCGACCGCGGTCACCGGCCACGGAGGAGATGCCGACGATCGTCCCAGCGTGCGCGCCCTTGAACAGGTCACCGACCGGCGCGAGCCAGGCGATGGCTCCGAGAAAATTGACTTGCGCCATCTTGATGTCGTTTTCCGCGTTCATCCTCTCCAGCCCGGGCGGAAAGTTGACGCCCGCGTTGTAGATGAACAAGTCCAGCCCGCCGAGGTCCGCGATGACGCGCTTTAACAACTCAGGCACGGACGCGGTGTCGGTTACATCGTGTTCGTAGGCGAGGGCGCGCGTCGTGCCGCTGGCGTTGAGTTCGGCGCACAGGCTGGTCAGCAGGTCCGCTCGGCGGGAGAGCAGGGCGGTTGTCCAGCCTTCGCGGGCGAGTTTGCGAGCGAGGGCCGCGCCCAGTCCGCTGGAAGCGCCGACGAGGATGGCGTGTCTGCGCGGTTGGAGAGGGGTGGAGGGAGGGATTTGTGGCATGGCGTCATTCTAACATAAGGAAAATGGGACGCGGACGAGCGCGGATTGACGCGGAGAAAACCCAAAATTTAACGCAAAGGCGCAAGGTTGCAAAGGATTTTTTTAAAGGCTTTGCGTCTTGGCGTCTTTGCGTTAAGGCTTTATTGCGGGCAGGCGGCGAAGAGCGCGGGGGAGAGGTAGGTGTCTTTGCTAACTTTGTGATAATTGGCGTTGAGATAATCGAGCAGGGGGCGCAGGTAGTCGCGGGTGGCGTACGCGTCCCAGACGGTTTCGTCGGTGACGATCACGATGGCGTAATTCTGCGCGCTGATCTCGCGGATGGCCTCCTCCTGTCCAACCTCCGCCACCCACGGCCACATAAAAATATATTTCGAGGCGGGCTCAAGTCCGCTGAACCAGTAGGCGTACACGCCCTCGGGATAATACGCCAGCCGCACATCTTCCAAATCACAAGAGAGGCGCTGCAAGCGATTGGCCTCGCGCTCGTACCTTTTGAAGTTGGACTCATACGTCAGGTCGGCGCGACTGACGATCATCTGACCGGCGAGTCGGACGCCGAGCCACGCGGTCATCACCACCACGATCACGCGTAACGTCCGGCCGGCTGAGGCCCACCCCGGCTTGACCGGCCCGCCGCGCGTCCCCTCGATCGCCACCCACGCCAGCGCGGTGACGCCGACGAGGATGAACGCCTGCGAGCGGAAGTGAACCTTGGCGATCAGCAACGTCGCCGCGGCGAAGAGGTAGAGGTACATTCCAGCCATCACGTCATTGCGAGGAGGGCGCTCTTCCCGACGAAGCAATCCCCCAGTGGACGAGGAGATTGCTTCGCTGGCGCTCGCAATGACGCCCGCGCGGAAGAACATCAGCACCGACGCGACGATGATCCCCAGCCGGTACAAGAACCCGGTGAAGAACCACGCGTCGATCTGTGCCTCGCCGAGTTGGATGGACTTGAACGGGTTGACATCAAACCATGCGCCGAAGGGCAGGCCGAGGCCGGTGAGGGTTTGGGTGAAGAAGTCGGTGAGGCGGAGGGGATTCGCGTCGGAGTATTTGTCGTAGACTTGTGAGTTGAAGAGGATGGCGTTTTGCCAGAACGCGTCGAGGGTGTGGGTGAGCAGGAGAACGATCAGGGGGAGAGTCAGACCGAGGAGGAGGAGCAGGCCGGTTTTGAGTCCAGAGGCGGGACGGTGGAGGAGGAGAAACGTCAGCGTGAGGAGAATCGCATAGAGGGAGAGAGGGCCGGAGAGGAAAGCGATCCATGAAAAGAGGGCGAGGATGAAGTAATGTTTCCAGGTGGGGCGGACGGTCTCGTCGAGGATGGCGAGGGTGAGGATGAGGACGACGAAGAGCGAGACGCCCGCGAAGGCCGCGTACATCACCATGTGACCATCGTAAAACGGGCGGACGAGCGCCCACAACAGCGCCGTCACTCCGACGAGCAGGGGCTTGTCGCTGAGGCGCAGGGCGAGGGCGAAGGCCACGAGTTGAAAGAGCAGGACGGAGAGCCGCGCCGCGAAGATGGATTTGCCCGCCAGCGCGATGACGCCCGCCATCCAGAAATACGGGAAGGGAAAGTGGTGTGAGAAAACGTCGGTGTAGAGCGCCGCGCCGCGCAGGAGCAGACCGCCCACCACGAGGTTGTCAGCCTCGTCCACGTGCGCGCCCCAGTAGAGGGTGACGAGGCCGAGGATGAAGTTGACGGCGAGGAGACTCCAGCCGAGGAGGCGATGATTCTTGAGGAGGGATTTCATGTGAGGTAAGTATAAAGGAAAACGCGACCGGGGGAGGAGGTCGCGTTTGAGAGAGAATTTTGCGGGGATTGATTTAATCGTTTAATAACCACAACTGCTCTTCTAAATCTTCCCCGGTTAACTCAAAATATGCTTTTGAAAGATATTCAGTACTTCACGAAAGCGCGTATTAGGCGGTCTCTACCGCCGTATTTGCGCAAGAGAGCGCAAATTACACGTGACTTTCGTGATCTACTGATATTGCTTTCTCGTCTCATTTTCCTCATCCATATATGCCCATATAATTGGCTCGTAACAGGAGTTTGAACACCAGAAGGCAGATTGCAGAGTGTCAATTGCCGAATTAATCTCTTCTTCTTTTTTGCTGTGAAGGATTGTATTGATCGACCGTGAAACCAATTCTGACGCCTTCCAATTTGCAGCGAGGGGAATTCCAATGACAAGAATAATTCCCAATAGCATTGTTCCGATAAGAAGTCCCTTGCTTATTTCTGTTTGGATTTTTCGAAACGCTCTTATTCCATTTCTTAGAAATACAAACGCTGTCAAAAAAGGCGTAAATCCCAAAACGCCAATTACAATCATCAAGCCGAAAATGCTCGCGGGAAGTAAAACAACGCCCAGGGCCGAGGCGAGGAACGCCCCTGCAAAAAATATACCTGCGATCGCACCTGTCAGAAGTTTTGATGTCCTTTTTGAGAACAGCCAAATTGCCAGCAGAATTATTCCAGACCCAATTGAGAGATAGGCAAATATCTGAATGCTATGTAGAAAACCGGGTTCGCCGCGAAAAACGATAGGGTCAAAAACCAAAGACACAATCGGCAATAAAATCCCGAAAATAAAATCAAACTGATTTTTCTGCAATCTCGGTTTTGAAAGGGGTAATGCCGCCAACCGACGCTCAACCCATCCTCGTCAATCGCGCAGATGACTCTCCGCCCGCCGCGCGGCGCGTCCGCGTGGGAGGGGAGGGTCGCCCAGGATGGAATCCCGGCTTTTCGTTTTTCGTTTGGCTACTGAGCGACAAATTCGGAAAGAAGATCCTTCAGCGTGTCTATGGCTTTTCGTAAGGCGGGTTCTGTCAGCGCTTTGAAATGCTCCCGCTTATGGATTGGCTTGTTCACTTTTCGCTCGCCTTCGAGCAAGGTGATGATGTGCAAGTCAACATCGAAATACGAAAGCAAGGTGTGGGTGGATGGGCTACCGTAGGCGACGGCCTTCAACGGTTGCGAGTAATCGCCGGACAATCGGCTTTCAAGTTGGAGCAACACGCACTTGAGTCCGGGCGCGGCTTGTTTGAGCAAGGTGAAATCAATCAGGAGGCGCTTGAGCATGGCGTTTTCCGCGTAGGCTTTGCACTCGATGCCCATCACGAGTCGCCCGTCAATGCTTACGTGAACGTCGGTCTTGTGTCCGTAGTGGTATTGTTCGATGTGGGTTTTGATGTATTCGGCTACTTCCGGCGGGCGGACGCGTTTCAAGTAGTCTGGCTTGATGGGAATCCGGATATTCTCGCGCAGGAAACTGATTCGTATCATATCGCCGCCCAATTCGTCCCAGGCAATTTCAACCAGGTCTTTGGCGATTTCTTCTACAAGGCTTCCTTTCGCGGTTCGAACGGCGCCTCCGTACGAGCGGTTGCCCTCCTCTTCGTCTGCGTGAGCCTTTTTATCCATTTTACCGACGAGCGCGTTGTACTTTTTTCGGATTTTTGCGACATTGGAGGGCATGTTTCCTCGGTTTTAGAAAAGCGTAGCGGCCAGTCTTTTTTGCGCGGCCTCGCAGTACTCCTGGGAGATGTCAATTCCCACGAATTTGCGTCCAAGTTTTTGAGCGACGGCGGTGGTTGTCCCAACGCCATTGAAGGGATCTAGCACAACATCGCCGGCGAATGAAAATAGTTTGATTATCCTCACCGCCAATTCCTCCGGAAACATGGCAGGATGACCAAACTCTTTCATGTTTCTTTCCGGCGCAATGCTCCACTTTGCGACAACCCACTTTTTGAATTCGTCGCCGGTGATGTCCGCGTTTTCAGAGGCGCCTGTTTTTTTCAATGCACCCTTGGCAAAAACTTCCACAAATTCCCAAGTGTATTTGAGGTATGGGTTGCTTGGACTTTTCCAGGATCCCCAGGCGGTATATTTGCAGTTGTAGTTGTTCTTCTCCCACAGGATCTCGCCTTTCCAAATCATCTTCCGGTTAATAAAGAAGTTACTGACCATGTGATGAGACGGAATGTAATCGGAGAAAAGCGGCTGGATGTTGACCGCGATTCGTCCGCCGAATTTGAGGACGCGGATGCACTCATCGAAAATGGCGAACAACTTTTCGAAATACCTGTCCCACTTATGCGCGTCGTCCTGGCTGTCGTACTCCAGCCCAAAATTGTAAGGGGGCGAGGTGAAGATCAAGTCAATCGAATTATCTGGAATGATTTTCAACGCCTCCAGGCTATCCCCGCAAATAATCTGATTGGTCATCTCAGTGGGAAGCGCGTTATTTTGTTCAGGAAAGTTGTTATCCTGAGCGTAATAGTATTGCGACCTGTTTTGTTCTTTGCCTTTTCTATTTTGAACCTTGCGTTCGCTGTTGAAGTCAACGTATTGGCGTTTCTCGGATTTGATGCCGTAACTGCCGATTTTGCTCACCTCATCAAAAATGATCTTTAGCATTTCGCCCGCCTTTTTCGCTTCCCCAGAACCGTTCCCGGAAAATAGATCGTTTCCAGTCAAGGCTTCAGCGTTTTTCTTAAGCAGTTTTACATCTAGCGTGTGAAAATGAAAAACATACCCTGCCGCATTGGGTTCCACAAAGGGACGCGGCTCAGGTTGTTTTGCCAGGGTCTCGTTGACCACGTTCAAAACTTTTTTCCCGGGGTTGAAATCAACAGTAAAGTGGATGGATTTGTAATCGGCCATACCGGTATTTTACCTTACTTGTTTGTCTCATCCTCGGTTTTGAAATGGAATCCGGCGGGTGAATCGAATCCCTGTGCTACGCGTGCGAAGTCCGTGCGGACTGGTGTAATGTCGGAGAGGGGCTTATATTTTTTCCACCACCCAAAAATGGGACAGTCCCAGCGCGCGCAGGGGGGTCTTCTCCAGAAA
Organism: uncultured Anaerolineaceae bacterium; assembly: GCA_964625215.1. GTDB lineage: Bacteria > Chloroflexota > Anaerolineae > Anaerolineales > Villigracilaceae > Denitrolinea. The sequence continues at coordinate 6,515 of CAZVAX010000007.1, forward strand.
TTGAAGCGCGCCGCGCAGGAACTTGCCGAACGCGCCGAAGCGGGCGATGAGGTTGTCGTAGGCGCCGAAAATGACGGTCCGCTCGATGAAGCGCACGGGCAGACCGGCGAAAAGTTTTTCGAGGTCACGCCGCGAGTAGACGCGTACGTGCGGGGCGAGTTGGTCGCGCCACCGACGCGGCAGGTAGTTGACGAGCGGGATGTTGCCGAACTTGTACTGTCCGCGCCAGTAAATGCCGTGCGTCTCGAAGGGGTAGCCGCGATTCGGACAGAAGAGGAGGATGCGTCCGCCGGGGCGCAGGACGCGGACCATTTCGCGGACGGCGGCGCGGTCATCCTGGACGTGTTCGATCACTTCGTGGCTGAGGATCAGGTCGGCGGTGGAGGAGGGAAGGGGAAGGGCCTCACCCGCTCCGTTTATGATGTGAGGCGAACGCACGTGGGCCTGGCGGGCGCGGTCGAAGTCGAATTCGAGTCCGAGGACAGTCCCGCCGAGGGCCGAGAGTTTTTCCACGTACATGCCCACGCCGCAGCCGTTTTCGAGGACGCGGCCCTGCGCGCGCTCGCCTGCCGCGCGCAGGATCATGTCGAGACGGCGTTCCTGCCCGGCGCGCCAAACGTAGGAGGGTTCGCCGCGCAGGGCGGCTTTGGAAAGGTCGCGATTCACAATTTGTGATTATACCTGCCTTGCACGTTTTCCTTCCCTGTGCTAGAATTTCGGGCGTTAGACATCCCCAATACTGAAAGCGACGAGAACTGGGAGCCCCCCAGTTTTCTGCTTGTATAAGACAATTTCACGGAGCAAGAAAAGAAATGGCGACAGCGACCAAGAACGAATTCGCCCTGGCCTTCAACGAAGTCCTGGAAGAGAAGCAATTACCGAAAGAGATCATCCTCTCGGCGATTGAGTCTGCCATGGTGTCGGCGTATCGGCGGGCCGTCAACGCTTCCACGGCGCAACATGTGGAAGCGAAGATTGACCCCGACACGGGCAAGGTGACCGTCTACGCGGAGAAGGAAGTCGTGGACGATGTCTTCGACGACCGCACCGAGGTGACGCTCGAGAACGCCCGCAAGGTCAACCCCGAGGCGCAGTTGGGCGATATGGCCATCGTTGAGTCGACCCCCACGGACTTTGGCCGCGTCGCCGCACAGACCGCCCGCCAGGTGATCCAGCAACGCATCCGTGAAGCCGAGCGCGCCTCGCAGTTGGAATATTTCCAACGCCAGGTCGGCGAGATCGTCAGCGGCGTGGTGCAGGCCTCGCATCCGGTCAATGGCGTGACCATTGGGCTGGATATGAAGGCCGAGGGCATCATGCCCAACAACCAGAAGATTCCCGGGGAACGCTTCAAGGTGCATGACCGCCTGCGCGCGGTTGTGTTGGAAGTGAAGGACGGATCGCGCGGTCCGCAGATCATTCTCTCGCGCGCGCATCGCAACTTTTTGCGCCGCCTGCTCGAAAACGAAGTTCCCGAAATTTATCACGGCATCGTCGAGATTCGCGCCATCGCCCGCGAACCGGGCGCGCGCGCCAAAGTGGCGGTGCTGGCCACCCAGGCGGGAGTGGACGCGGTCGGCGCGTGCGTGGGCATCAAGGGCGTCCGCATCCAGGCCATCGTCAAGGAACTGCATGACGAGAAGATTGACATCATCCAATGGGACCAGGATCCCGTTATTTATATTTCCAAGGCCATCAGCCCGGCGCGCGTCACCGGCGTGTACCTGACCGAGGCGAACGACAATAAAACCGCCACGGTTGTGGTGGGCGAAGACCAACTCAGTCTCGCCATCGGCCGCGACGGACAGAACGCCCGTCTCGCCGCCAAACTGACCAACTGGCGCATTGACATCAAGAGCCTGCCCGAAGCCACCGCCGACTCGCTCCAAAAACTGCAAAGCGACGAGTCGCTCCAGGCCCTGCTTCCCAAGGCCGTGGAGATGATCCCCGCCATTCAGGAAATTCTGGCGAAGAAGGCCGAGAATCGCCCGGTCACGCCCGAGGAATTCACGTCGCTGGCCCAGTTCATGGACCGCGTCGAGCGCCGCACAATTCAATTAAAAGAAGACGCCGTGCGCGCCGAGGTGGAGAAGACTGCCGCCGCCCGCGCCGACGTTCCCTCCGCCGCCTTCGCCATGAAGTTGGAAGAGGTCGGGCTCAAAGAACACGTTTTCAACATTTTGGTCGAGGCCGGACTCGAGTCGGTGGGCGACCTGATGTTCGCGCTCAAAGTGGACCCCGATCGGGTGCTCAAACTCCCCGGCATCGGTCCCAAGGCCATGCAAAACATCGAAGAGGCGTTGGCGGCGCTGTCCTTCCCCGAGCCGGAGAAGCCAGCCGAGGTCGCGGTCCCCGAAGGGGCGCCCGCCGAAGCCGCCGCGCTTGTGGTCGCGCCGGAGGCGGTTGCCGCTCCCGTCGAGAAGCCCGCCGAAAAACCGGAGAAGCCCGAAACGAAGAAGCCCGCGCGGGTCAAGCCGGAACCGGAAGAGATTGACGAAGGCATGAAGGACGGCGTCTCGCTCGATGAAGTCTTCGCGTTCAAACCGGAGGTTTTCACCTCGGGTGAGGCCGAATCCAGCGAAGACGACAAGAAAAAAGGCAAGAAAAAAGGCAAGAAGAAAAGCGTCGAACTGGAGTTCGACGAAGGCCTGGGCGAAGTGGTTGGCCGCAAGATACACAAACGCGGCGAAGGCGCCTGGGAAGAAGAGTGACCCTTATCTAGGCCCCTCCCCCATCGGGAGAGGGGAATAGGATATGACCGCCAAACCCGTCAAACGCGTCAAACATATTCCCCAACGGACCTGCGTGGGATGCCGCACAGTGCAGGCGAAACGCTCGCTCATTCGCATCGTGCGGACCCCCGAAGGGGTGAGGCCCGACCCGACCGGCAAACTTGCCGGGCGGGGGGCCTACCTGCACGACCAGCGTTCCTGTTGGGAGCGCGGACTGCGCGGCGCGTTGGCGCATGCCTTAAAAACCGAATTATCGCCCGCCGATCGGGAAGCCCTGGAGTCTTTTGCCGCCGGGCTTCCCGAAGAGACTTCCGCGGATCGTCCTGCCATGTAACCGGCTGACCGTTTTCGTTCGTGGACGCTTCGCGACTTCAGGCGGGTCCTCTGCGGGGGCAGAGCCTGCGATGTATTTCAACGAAGGAGGCGTCCCATGAGCCAGAACGGACACAAGATCGAACTTCCAGCCAGCGTCATAGTGCGCGACCTGGCGCAGATCGTTCAAAAAAGCCCGATCGAGATCATCAAGAAGTTGATGACCAACGGCGTGATGGCCACCATCAACCAAACGGTGGACTTCGATACTGCCGCCATTGTGGCGGCGGAGTACGGCTTCGAGGCCGTTCCCGAGACCGTGGTGGAAGAGGTGAAGGAGGAAACGGGCGAAGTTCCCCTCTGGCGGCAGATGATCGCCGGGGAGGAGAGCGCGCTTCTCAAAACCCGCGCCCCGGTGGTGACCATTCTCGGTCACGTGGACCACGGCAAGACCTCCCTGCTCGACGCCATTCGCCAGACGAATGTTGCGGAAGGGGAGGCGGGCGGAATCACCCAGCACATCGGCGCGTACCAGGTGGAGTTGAAGGGACGCGTCATCACGTTCCTCGACACCCCCGGTCATGCCGCCTTTACGGCCATGCGCGCCCGCGGCGCGCAGGGCGCGGACATTGTCATCCTGGTGGTCGCCGCGGACGATGGCGTGATGCCGCAGACGAAGGAAGCCATCGCGCACGCCAAGGCGGCGCGCGTCCCGATCATCGTCGCGCTCAACAAAGTGGACAAGCAAAATGCCAATCCCGAGCGCGTGAAGCAACAACTCGCCGAGCAGGGGCTCGTCCCCGACGATTGGGGCGGGCAGACCCTCGTGGTTCCGGTCTCTGCCAAGCAGAAGCAGGGCATCAACGATTTGCTCGAAGCCACCCTGTTGGTGGCCGACAATACGGACATTCGCGCCAACCCCGGCGGCAAAGTGATCGGCACGATCATCGAAGCGGAGTTGGATAAATCGAAGGGCGTGGTCGCCACCCTCCTCGTTCAGAACGGCACGCTTCAAACCGGCGACGTGGTGGTGGCCGGCACGGCTCACGGTCGCATCAAGGCCATGACCGATTTCCGCGGCAAGCCGCTCAAGAAGGCGGGTCCTTCCATGCCCGCGCTGGTGATGGGACTCTCCGACATCCCCTCGGCGGGCGACGTGTTCGCGGTTGTAGAATCGGACCGCGAAGCCCGCGAGATTGTCACGGAGCGCGCCGAGACGATTAAGAAAAAGTCGCAGGAGCGCAAGAAAGTCTCGCTCGAAGATTTGTTCACGGCCTACGAGCAGGGCGAAGCCAGGTCGCTCAACCTGGTGCTGAAAGCCGACGTGCAGGGATCGCTCGAACCGATCCTGGGCGAATTGGAAAAACTTAGCAAAGGCAAGATCGGCATCACTGTGCTTTACTCGGAAACCGGCAACATTGGCGAGAACGACGTGATGCTGGCATCGGCCTCGAAGGCCATCATCGTCGGTTTTAACGTGCAGGCCGAAGTGGCCGCCCGTCGCCTCGCGGACGCGGAGGGTGTGGACATTCGCCTGTACGACATCATCTACCGCCTGACCGAAGATATCGAAAAAGCGCTGAAGGGTATGTTGGCGCCGGAGTTTGTGGAGAAGGTCATCGGCAAGGCGCAGGTGCTGAAGGTGTTCGCCATCTCGAAGGTCGGCAAGATCGCCGGGTGCCGCGTGCTCGAAGGCGAATTGCGCCGCAACGGAAAAATCCGTATGAAACGCGGGAGCGATATCGTCTTTGAAGGCGACCTATCCTCGCTCAAGCACGAGAAGGACGATGTGCGCGAAGTCCGCGCCGGATTCGAATGCGGCGTGGGACTGAAGAACTTCCACGATATCGAGCCGGGCGACATCATGGAATGTTACGTGCTGGAGAAATCCGAGTGACCAGTAATCAGTGATCAGTTACCGGTCGCCAGCTGCCGATTACCAATTACCGCCTATGCCATCAGGTGTTCGCCTTCAACGTATTGCGGATCGCATCCGCCAGGAAATCTCGGAGATGTTGATCCGCGAGATTAACGATCCGCGCCTGGAACTTATTTACGTGACCGACGTAAAGGTAGACAGGGAACTGGCCTACGCGGACGTGTTCGTCTCCGCGCTGGAGGGACGCGAGCGCAGCAAGGAAGTCCTCGCGGGACTCGAGAGCGCCGGCGGCTTCATTCGCAAGACCCTGGCGGGCCGCGTCGACTTGCGCGCGTTTCCCAGACTGAGGTTTCACTGGGATCCCACGCCGGAGAACGCCGACCACATCGAAAAGGTGTTGGCGGAACTGAGAGAAAAGAAAAAGGAGTAAAGACCGGCGCCGCGCGCGTGTTTCGACTGGTAAGAATCGCCTATATTTTTACCTTGACGAACCGTGTGAATCTATCGTATAAAGCAGGCGTTCGGCTGGAAAGAAACAATGACAAGTGCGATCATCACGGAAATCAAAGAACGGCTGGCGGTTGCCCAGAGCATTCTGATTGCCTCCCATGTTCGTCCCGACGGCGACGCGATCGGCTCATTGCTCGCGCTCGGACTCGCGTTGCAAGGCGCGGGCAAGCGCGTGCAAATGGTATTGCAGGATGGCATTCCGGCCTCCTTCCGTCATTTGCAGGGCAGCGACCAGGTTCAGAACGAACCGAAGGAAGGGTGGGATACCTTCATCTCGGTGGACTGCGCCGACTTTAAACGCCTCGGAAAAATCTTTGAGTCAATTGCCAAGCCGGACATCAACATAGATCATCACATCACCAACGAAAAGTTCGGCAAGATCAACCTGATCGAAGGCGAAGAGGTAGCCACCTCCGCCATTCTCGCCAACTACCTTCCGCAGTGGGGATTGGAAATCACCCAGCCCGTCGCGTCCGCGCTCCTGACGGGCATCGTCACCGACACGCTCGGTTTTCGCACCGCCAACACCACCCCTGAATCTCTCCGCCAATCTGCAATGCTAATGGAACGCGGCGCCGACCTGCCTGCGTTGTATACTCGCGCATTAGTGCGGCGTTCCTTCCCCGCCGCGCGCTACTGGGGCGCCGGACTCTCCAGCCTCGAACGCAAGGACGGTTTGGTTTGGGGCACGCTCACTGTCACCGACCGCAAGGCGGCCGGTTATGGAGGCAACGACGACGCCGACCTGATCAACATCATCTCCGCCATTGACGGAAGCAAGGTCGGAATGATCTTTGTAGAACAAACAGACAACCACGTAAAAATCTCCTGGCGCGCCCTCGAAGACGGCATAGACGTTTCAAAAGTGGCCAAACATTTCGGCGGCGGCGGTCACGCGGCCGCGGCTGGCGCCGACATCCCCGGCGCGTTGGAGGAGATCCAGCCCAATGTCCTGGCAATGACGCGGGACATGCTGGGTCTTAAGTAGCATGAATCAATCCATCCATTTTCCCGGAACCCTTCATTCGTTTCCCAGGAGGAATTTGCAATGAACAGTCAAGATGTAAAGAACGCCATCTCCGGCGTGCTGGTTGTGGACAAACCCGTCGGCATGACCTCGCACGACGTGGTGGAAGCCATCCGCCGCGGCACGGGCATTCGCCGCGCCGGTCACACCGGAACGCTCGATCCGCGCGCCTCCGGCGTGTTGGTCATCCTCATCGGGCCGGCCGTCCGCCTGAGCGAATATGTGTCGGCCTCCGACAAGCGCTACCAGGCCATCATCCGCATGGGCGCCAACACCGACACCTTCGACGCGGACGGCAAGTTCATGCGCGCCAACCAGCCCATCAACGTCACAGAGGAACAGTTCGAAGAGATCCTCAAAAAATTCGAGGGCGAGATCGAACAAACCCCGCCGCCCTACTCGGCCGTCAAGGTGCAGGGGCGCCGCGCCTACGACATGGCGCGCCAGGGCGAAGAAGTGGAACTGACCCCGCGCAAGATCCAGGTGCATCACCTCGAAGTGCTGGAATGGGCGCCTCCCGAAGTGGTGGTGGACGTGCATTGCTCCAGCGGCACCTACGTCCGCTCGCTCGCCAACGACATTGGCAACGCCCTCGGCACGGGCGCGTACCTCGTCGGTCTGCGCCGCACCAAAAGCGGACGCTTCAGTTTGCGCGACGCCACCCCGCTCCGCAAATTACAAGAGTCCTTCCAGGCCGGCAATTGGTATCAATACCTGATCCCCGCCGCCGAAGCCCTCGCGGATTGGCCGGCCGTCGAACTCAACCCCGACGACGTGGAAGAAGTCCGCCACGGTCACCGCGTGAAGGCGCACGGCGAACAGCCCCAATTCGTGCGCGGCGTCAGCGCGGCCGGAGAACTCATCGCATTGATGATCCCCGCCACCGGCGAAGACGGCTCCCCCGAATGGCAACCGAAGAAAGTCTTCTTCACCAGCGAAGCCAAACCCGGCGCGCCCTCCGACGAAGAATAGTGATTAGAAACCAGGTTTCGCTGAGAAACCTGGTTTCTCGTTGACAGTCAACCGTGCCACATCACCGCTCCCTCGCCGACGTTTCCCTCCAAAACGCCTGGCTCACCATCGGCGTATTCGACGGGGTTCACCGTGGCCACCAGACCCTCATTCAAAAATTGACCGCAGGCGCGCGACTCGACCGCGCGCCTGCCGTTGTTTTAACCTTCGACCCGCATCCCGCGACGGTCTTGGCGGGTCGGGCCATCCGACTTTTATCCACCCCCGAAGAACGCGCCGATCTGCTCGCCTCCCTCGGCGTGGACTTCGTCATCACCCACCCCTTTGACCGCGCCACCTCCGACCTCACCGCCCGCGAATTCATGTCGCAACTGCGCGACCATCTCGGCCTGAGTCATCTCCTCATCGGCTACGACTTCGCCCTCGGCAAAGGACGCGAAGGCAACGCCGGCCGTCTCGCCGAACTCGGACGCGAACTCGGCTACACCGTCGAGATCGTCGGCGCGGTGAGCGACGAGAGCGGAGTCATCTCGTCCACCGAGATCCGCAAACTGGTCGCGGTGGGAAACGTGAGCGAAGCCGCGAAACTTTTGGGGCGAAACTATTCCCTCGCCGGCCCGGTCGTCCACGGCGACGGGCGCGGGCGTCACATCAACATTCCCACCGCCAACATTCACTATCCCGAATCCAAACTCATCCCCGCCAACGGCATCTACGCCTGCTGGGCCACTATTGGCGGCGAACGCGTGATGGCCGCTGTCAACATCGGCTTCAACCCCACCTTCACGCCAGACAAGCGCACCGTCAACGTCGAAGCCCACCTGCTCGACTTCTCCCGCGACCTCTACGGCCAGACTGTGACCCTCGAATTTGTCCAACGCCTGCGCGATGAATTGAAGTTCGATTCGGTGGAGTCGCTGTTGTATCAAATCCACGCGGACATTGATAAGACGCGCCTCATTCTTTCCTAGCCACGGGTTACACAGATTTTGCAGATCTAATTTTCATCTGTGGAAATCCGTGAAATCTGTGGCTGAGAGGAGTCCTAAAACGCCCCGTTGACTTGCGGGGCATTTTCGTCTATATTGCATGAAATTCCAAAGAGGAGAATGTTATGGAAACACAACAACCGCAACCTGCAACGCCGCAAGAAGCGCCGCCCGCTTACGATCCCGCCAAAGCGGCGGAAATGCAACGCATCACTGCCCTGATGAACTTCACCCGCCAGATGAAAGGCGGCGCGAGCAATTTCTATTGGATCGCCGCCCTGTCGGTGATCAATTCGCTCGTCACCATCTTCGGCGGCGGGTTCTACTTCGTCATCGGCCTCGGCGTCACCTTATTGATAGATGGGGTCACAAAAGGGATGTCCGATCAAATGGGCGGCAATCCCATCGTGCTTGGCATGGGCTTTTTGTTCAGTCTCATCTTCGACCTGCTCTTCGTGGTCGCCGGTTATTTTGCCGGCAAAGGACAGCGCTGGGCTTTTATCGCCGGCTTGATCCTATACGGCCTCGATGCCCTGCTCATGCTCGCCTTTCAGGAATGGCTGGGCTTCGGCTTCCATCTCTACTTCATGTGGGGCATCTGGACCGGCCTTTCGGCCCTCGGCAAACTGAAAGCATTGCAAGAGGCCTCCAAGCCTCCTTCCATCTTCAGTTAACGTATTCGGTCGGGGTTCTGCCCCGACCGAACTGTATTAGGTGGCCCATGCCCGAAAAACAAATTTACCTCCTCTCCCCCAAGCGCCTCTCGCCCGAAACCATCGCGGTCGCCTTCGCCAAAACCTCGCGCTCGCCCGAGTCCTTTCGCGAGATCGCCGAGGGCCTCACCGATGAATCCTCCGCCAAATTCCACGAACGCTGGGTGGTGGGCTACGGCCACTCATCGGTGGCCGAACACGCCATTCTCCACGTCGCCATCGAAAACGTCTCACGCGTGGCGATGGAAGCCATCGAGTCCAATCGCCTCGCCTCCTACACCGAAAAATCCACGCGCTACCAAAAATGGGGACCGGACGACTTTACCATCCCTCCCGAACTCGACGGACACCCCCTGCGCGACGAATTCGCCTCCACCGTCCGCCTCCTCTTCTCGACCTATGCCGGCTCGCTCGACCCCGCGCGGAATCTCATCGTCCAGCGGACTCCCCACCGCGAGAACGAAACCGACGAGGCCTGGGACCGCCGCGTCCGCTCGCAATACGTGGACTCGTGCCGCTTCCTCCTGCCCGCCGCCGCCCTCGCCAACGTCGGCATGACCGCCAACGCGCGCGTCCTAGAAAATGCCGTGCGTAAATTCCTCTCCCATCCCCTGGCCGAAGTCCGTGAGATCGGGGCGCGCGTCAAAGAAGTGACCAAGGCCGAAGTCCCCACCCTCGTCAAATACGCGGAGGCTGTTTCGTATCTGGTCGAGACGAGCGCTGAATTTGAAAAACTCGCGCGTCGGGAATCGGGAAGTGGAAAACGGGAATCGGGAGAATGGTGTCAGTTGGTTGACTACGATCACGAAGGCGAGAGAAAAGTTCTGGCCGCTGTGTTATATCGCTTCGATGAGATGACCTATAACGACGCGTTCGCGCACGTAAAAGGACTCAACAAAGCCGAGCGCGCCCAACTGGCCGAATCCCTCCTCGGGCGACTCAAGCGTCACGACATCCCCCTGCGCGAACTGGAATACTGCAACTATGCGTTCGACCTCGTCATGGACCAGGGCGCGTACGCCGAGTTCAAACGTCACCGCATGATGACGCAGACCCCGCAATTGCTCACCGCGCGTCTCGGCTACGATGTGCCGCGCCTGATCGAGGAGGCGGGCTATCGGGCGCAGTACGAGTCCGCGATGGAGCGAGCCGCCGCGACGTACGAACGACTCGAGGCGTGGAATCCGCACGTGGCGCAATACGTCGTCCCCAACGGATTCCGCCGTCGCGTGTTGGCGCAGTTCAACCTGCGAAGCGCGTATCACTTCTGCCAGTTGCGCGCCGCGGCCAACGCGCACTTCTCCATCCGCAAGATCGCCGAGCGCGTGGCGGAGGAGATCCAGCGCGTCCACCCGGCCCTGTCCGCGTTTATGACCTTGCCTGAGGAGAAGTGGCAGGATGTGGAGGGGAAGTATTTTTCGCCGCCGTCCTGAGCGGAGCGACGAGTGGGCTTTGAGGAGCGCAGTCGAAGGGCAGCGGGCTGGTATCTAGTTGAGCAGGTGGAGATGGAACCGAACCGATTTTTTCTTCGTTTAATTATTGACAGCTGAATCTTTTGGCTACACCGATAGGCTTATTCCAGGGAGACTCAATTACCATGAAACTCCAAAATCATGTTGTCATCTTGACGCTGACGCTTGCCCTGTTCGCATTGACTGCCTGCGCGTCCTCGGCTCCATCTTCAACGAACGATTCGACAGATCTTCTTAGCAGATGTGGCGGAGGGATACTCTCTGCGACTGATCGATCCGATTCTGTTCTCATGGACTTATCTGGCTCGATAATCAAGAGATTTCCTGTAAAAGGCCTGATTACTCACTCGGCGTTTTCCCCGGACGGGCGCTTCCTGATTTATTCCGATATGACATATGGATTGTTTATGGGGAATATCGAAACAGGAGAACTCAAGAAACTTGAGTTGAAAATCAATGGATTTCCATTCCACCCAGCTTGGTCGTACGACGGCAGCCAATTGGCCTTTGCCTCTGGTATTCCTGATGAGTACGGTTATACATACATTGTAAACACTGACACGTTATCTTCACCCATTTCTCTACCTCATGCCGAAAATACTGATTTCGAAGAACCGGAAAGTTGGCGGGAGAACGGAGATCTTTTATTATCAGTCAACGGAGATATTCACAATCCTTATCCAGTCGGCAAAGTCTATTTTTCCGAACTGGTCATTGTGAATACAAATTCGGGCGAGAGAAAAACGATTTACACAAGCGCCTCATATAGTCTTCACGGCCAATGGTCGCCTGATGGTCAATGGATTGTAGTAACGGAAGGCAACCCTTGGATTACTTTTCTGTTGGATTGGAAAAACAATACAAAGAAGGCTCTTGAAAAGATACCGTCAAACAGCAGAAATCCAGTTTGGTCGCCAAATGGAAAGTGCATCGCTTTTCTAGATCCATCGAATTACATAAAGGTTTATATATTGGAAGCCGATGAGATTCGCGATCTTTCTACCATAGGAGGATACCGCGCTCTCGCTTGGGGAAAATAGATTGTTATAATCCTCGCATGCCTCGCAACTTGATACTTGCCGCGTTGTTTTTTCTCACCGCCTGCGGCACAGTCACATCCAACCCGTCGACCCTCCCCGCGGGCGGCTTAATTCCCTACCTCACCCTCACGTCCAGCCCTACCTTCGCGCAAGCGCCCGAAGTCGTTTTCGCCGACACGCCCCTGCCCACGCCCACGCCGTTCACCTACACCGTCAAACAAGGCGACACGATGGGCGCCATCGCCGAGCAATTCCGCATCCCGCTCGACGCGCTGATGGCCGCCAATCCAAACGTCTCGCCGAACGCAATGTCGGTCGGGCAAAAACTTCTCATCCCCGCCGACATCAACAATCCCAGCGGCGAACCGACCGCCACGCCCGCGCCCTTCGCTATCACGCAAGTCCAATGCTACCCAACGACGGACGGCGGGATGTGGTGCTTTGCCCTCGCCCGCAACGACTCGGACTCCGCGCTCGATAATCTCTCCGCGCGCCTCTCGCTTCACAGCGCGGACGGCGCGCGGGCCGCGGCGCAAACGGCCATTCCGCCCCTCAATGTTTTACCGGCGCACGCCTCCCTGCCCCTCACCGCCTTCTTCCCCGCGCCTCTGCCCGCAGGCTTGACTCCGCGCGTCCAGGCGTTGACGGCCATCTCCCTCGCCGCCAACGACCCGCGTTACCTGCCCGCCTCATTAAATAACGTCACAATTGACATCGCGGCGGATGGACGGTCAGCGCGGGCGAGGGGGGAGGTCATTTTGTCGGGAGGGGGGGCGGCGAAAACGGTTTGGGTGGCGGCGGTGGCGTATGATGAGGCGGGACGAGTGGTGGGATTCCGTCGCTGGGAGTGGAGCGGCGAGTTGGCGCCGGGGGGGAGTCTGCCGTTCGATATGGAGGTATCCGGCTTTGGGTCCGGGATGAAGCGGGTCGAGTTGTTCGTAGAGGCGCGACCCTAGGGTTTGACATTGTTTAGAACAACCCCTCCAAATACTGCCGCGTCCGTTCGTGCTTGGGGTTGGTGAACACTTCCTTCGCCGGGCCGGATTCGATCACCTCGCCCATGTACATGTAGATGACATAGTCCGCCAACCGCTTGGCCTGCCGTAAGGTGTGCGTCACGATGACGGTGGTGTACTGCTGTTTGAGTTCGAGCAGGCGCGCTTCGATGTTCTGCGAGGAGATCGGGTCGAGGGCCGAGGTCGGTTCGTCGCCGAGGATGATCTCCGGCTCGATGGCGAGACCGCGCGCCAGGCAGAGGCGTTGCTGCTGCCCGATGGAGAGTCCGGTCGCGGGCGACATTAACCGATGCCTGACCTCCTCGTACAGTCCGGCCACTTCGAGATAATGTTTGACGGCAGCGCGATACTCGTCGCGGCTGTTCTTCATCTGGTGGATGTGCAGGCCGTAAGCCACGTTCTCGTAAATGGACATCGGGAGGGGATACGGTCTTTGCGCGAGCAGTCCCACCCGCTTGCGGACTTCGGTCACATCCACCTCGCGCTCGTAAATGTCCTGTCCGTCCACCAGCACCTCGCCCTCGATGCGTGTCCCGTCGGTCAACTCGAGAAAGCGGTTGAAGGTTTTCAGCAGGGTGGTCTTGCCGCAACCTGAAGGCCCCATGATGACCGTGATCTGCCGACGGGGGATTTGGATGTTGATGTCTTTCAGCGATTGCACGCTGTCGTAATACGCGTTCAGGTTTTTGACTTGGATGTGCGCGTCCATAATTTGTTCCTCAACTTGTCATCCGTCATTGCGAGGGCGTACTCGCCCGAAGCAATCTCCTCGACGACATTGGGATTGCTTCGTCGGGAAGAGCGCCCTCCTCGCAATGACGAAAAGTTATTTCAAAATAAATTTCGACAACCGCCCCGCGACCCACCTCGACCCGAGGCTGATCGCCAGCACGATGATGGTCAATACCAGCGCGGAGGCGTAGGCGCGGTTCTGCACTTCGGGGTAGGGCATGCTCAACTGGAAGAAGACTGCCAGCGGGAGCGAGGCCGCCGGTTGTAGCAGCGAGGTGGGGATGCGGTCGGTGAATCCGGCCGTGAACAGCACGGAGGCCGCGTCGCCGATGCCGCGCCCGAAGGCCAGCAAGATCGCGGTGACGATGCCGGGCAGCATCTGGCGCGTGACGACGCGCAGGGCCACCTCGAAGCGCGTCGAGCCGAGGGCCAGCGCGGCCTGTTCGAGGTCGAGGGGCATGCGGCGAATCACCTCGTCCATGGCGCGCGTCATGATCGGCAGTTCGAGCAGGGCCAGGGCGAGGATCCCGCCCAGCAGCGAGGCGCGCAGGCCGAGGGCCAGCATGACCGTGAACCCGAACGCGCCGTAGACGATGGAGGGGATGCCCCATAGCACGTCCAGCGCGAGGCGGACGTAGCCTCCCCAGGGCGAGTCGCCTACGTAGGTTTCGAGGTAGAGCGCGATGGGCAGGCTGAAGATCAGCGCGAGAAAGGTGCCACCCAGCGCGAGGTAGAGCGAACCGATGATGGCGTTGAGGATGCCGCCCTCCTTGCCGAGGTAAAAGCCGCCCTTGGGAGTCTGCGTCAGCATGTCCCAGGTGAGGGCCGGCAGGCCGCGGGAGAGGACCGTCCACAAAATCAGGCCGAGGCTTCCGGCGACCACCACGAACGAAAAGATCATCAAGGCTTTGACGATGCTTTCAACAAAGTGGCGGCGGGAGAAACCTTTTCGGGAGAAACCAGGGTTCTTCAAGAAACCTGGTTTCTCGTGGATCTGCGCGTTCATGCCCACCTCTTTCCCAACATGCGCCGCAGGACGAGCGTGGATGCAATGTTGAAAATCAAAATGATGACCAACAAAATGAAGGCCGCGCCGAGTAGGGCCGCGTCGTAGAGCGGGATGGACATCATCTCGCCGTAGTTGTTCGCGATGAGCGCGGGGAGCGGATAGGCCGTATCAAAGATCGAATGTGGAACCTGCGGCACGTTTCCGACGACCATCAGAACGGCCATCGTCTCCCCGAGCGCGCGCGTCGCCCCGAGGACCACGCCCGCGATGATGCCGGGGAGAGTCTGCTTGATGACGATGGTGCGGACCGCCTGCCAGCGCGTCGCGCCGACGGCCAGCGAGGCCTGGCGTAATCCCTGCGGGACGGTGGCGAGGACTTCGTAGGTCACCGCGATGATGAAGGGCGCGATCATCACGGCCAGGACGATGCCGCCCGCGAGGATGGAGTAGCCGGTTGGATTCTTCGTGGCGAAGAGTGGAATGAATCCGAGATACGTTCCGAAGAATGGTTTGAGCGTATCTTCGACTAACGGAACGATTGCCAGCACGCCCCATACGCCGTAGACCACCGAGGGAATCGCGGCCAGCAAATCGAGCAGGGGTTTCATCACCGCGCGTGTCGCCGCGCGCGCGTACTCCGAAAGATAGAGCGCGGTCAACAAACACGGAGGCACGGCCAGCCCGACTCCGACCACCGTCACCCAGATCGTGCCGGAGATGAAGGGCCAGAAGCCGAACAGTCCCTGCGCGGGTTTCCAGGTGTCGCCGCTGACGAGTTCCCAGAACGAGTAGGTTTGCAGGATCGGCCAGAAACGCAGGGCCAGCCCAATCGTCACGGCGGAAACGAGCAGGATGGGGAGGAGAGTCAGCGCGAAGAAGAGGCGGCCCGCGGCGCGATCCTGTCGGCGGCGGGAGGGAAGGGAGGGCCGGGCCGGCCGGCCCTCCACAGTCGCGTGAGAGAGGAGGATGTGTTCGGTCATTCTGTCTCCCCGTCATTGCGAGCGAAGTGAAGCGATCTCCCACTGCGGCGCGGGGATTGCTTCGGCGGAAATGCGCCGCCTCGCAATGACGGATGCAAGCGTTACCGAATCAACGCGAGGGACGCGGCCAACTCTTCGGCGGAGAGCGGCACATAGCCGGCCTCGCCGACGAATTTCTGGCCCTCGGTGAGAATCCATTCGATGAAGGCCAGCGCCAATCCGCCCGGCTTGCCTTTGGTGACGAGGTTGAGCGGGCGCGCGGGCGGCGAGGGATATTTTCCGGTGGCGATCATCTCCACGGCTTTGGGCTGGGAAGCGATCACTTCGTCGGGGTCGGCGAGGCCGTTGCTATTGAGGTCAATCGGCGCGGCGACGACTCCATCCACGGGTTTGCCGGTGGCGAGTTCAAAGGCGTAACCGAGGTTGTTGTAGCCGATACCGTTCGGGTCTTTGCGGACCGCTTCAAGCAGGCCGGGGTCGGCGTTCACGCCCACGCCCAGCAGGTCTTCCTGCTTTTTGTTGCCGAGGAATTTGGCCCACATCTCGGCCGCCCCGCAAGAATCGGAGCGGGTATACACGTGAATCTCCTCGGTGATTTCGGGCCTGCCCACCGCCTCGCCCCAGGTGGTGATCTCGCCAGTGATGAAGATCTTGACGAAGGTCTCTTGCGTGATGCCTTTGGACTTGATTTCGTCAATCACGGGATTGGCCGCGTTGACCATCGGGAAGACCGCGTCTTTGACGACGGCCACCGCGTACGCGCCTTGCGCTTCTTCCTCCTCCGAAACGGCGCGGGACAGCATGCCGATGTCCACGGCCCCGGAGAGCGCGTCGGTCATGCCTTTACCCGCGCCGCCCGCGGAGATGTCAAAGGTGACGCCGGGGTGGGTCTTCTGGAATTCCTCGGCCCAACGCGTGACCATGGGGTAGAGGGCGAACGCGCCGGAGAGGGTGAGGTTGCCTTTGAGCGAATCGCCGGAGGGCGGGGGAGTGGCTGGGGTTCCGCAGGCCGCCAGCGCGAGAGACGCGACGGCCAGGAGGGAAAAGAGGGTGAGGGTAGGTTTTTGCATGTTGTTTCTCCAATTTGTCGAAAGGATTAGAATGTCTATGGTAGTAGTATACTTTTTGGCGGTTTAGAAACCCGTTTTCTCCGCCCCTCTCTGCTTGAGAGGAAAAAGAAAACGGGTTTCTGTGGGGCTAACGGGCGCGGGCTTTCTCTACTTTTTTCGTCACATCGGCCAGCGTGGTTTTATCCAGCACGTTGGCGATGGCGTTGCGGACGTCGAACATGGCCATCCGCAGGCCGCAGGTCTCTTCGTCGGGACAGCCGCAGGATTCGTAGGCCATCTGGCTCACGCAGCGGATGGGGGCCAGCGGCCCGTCGAGCGTGCGGACGATCTGTCCGAGGGTGATCTCGCGCGGCGGGCGGGCCAGGTAGTAGCCGCCGCCCAGTCCCATTTTGCTGTTGAGCAATCCGGCATTTTTCATGGTGAGCAGGATCTGTTCGAGGAACTTGGCGGGAATTTGTTCGCGCGCGGAAATGTCCTTGATCTGCACCAGGGCGGAGGGGTTTTGCTTCTGGGCGTCGGCCAGGGCGATCATGGCGCGCAGTCCGTATTCGCCGCGTTTGGAAAGTCGCATGGTTGAGGTCTCTTATAAAGTCTATTGGAGTAGTAGAAGTTATTGACGATGAACATTGTAGCCCGCGGCGTGGAATGCGTCAATATGAATTAAGGTGAGCTTCGTCCAAAATCACATAACTTACGAATGGGACACTTCGCGCACTCCGGCTTGCGTGCGTGACAGATCTCCCTCCCCAATCGAATCAGGTTGAGGTGCGCGGCGTAGTAGGTTTCGGGGGGAAGCAGACTCTCCATGTGCGGATGGGCCTGCTCGACGGTCATCGCTTCGGGGCGCAGGCCGATGCGACCGGTGACGCGGTAGATGTGCGTGTCCACGGGGAAGGCGGGGCGACCAAGCGAAAAGCACAGCACGATGGCGGCGGTTTTCGGGCCGACGCCGTGGAATTTGGTCAGCCAGGCGCGGGCTTCTTCAAGGGGCAGGTCGGCAAGGAAGGAGAGGTCGAGGCCGCCGCGTTCCTCCGTGATCTGACGTAACACTTGCTGGATGCGCGGTCCCTTCTGGTTGGCGAGTCCGGCGGGACGAATGGCCGCGATCACATCTTCGGTTTGTGCGTCGCGCACAGACTCCCAGGTGGGGAACTTGTCGCGTAGGGCGTTGAAGGCGCGGTCGCGGTTGATGTCGTTGGTGTTTTGCGAAAGGATAGTGGAGACGAGTTCATCCACCGGCGGGAGGGGGTTGCGCCAGGTGGGTTTGCCGAAGGTTTTGAGCAGGGTTTCGTGAATCTTGAGGGCGCGGGTGGAGAGGCGGGACATGAGGAGTTCCAGTGATCAGTCATCAGTCATCAGTCATCAGTGGGGGATGCTGGAGAGGAGATGCGGGTTACGTGTTGCGTGTTTCGTCCGTGTGTATGTGTTTACCTGTCTACCTGTGCGCCAACTGAAACACCGGATACGACTCGCCCGTGACTAAACCGGCGTGATTTTTCAACACGCGCTTCGGGCCGAATCCGGAGAGCGCCTGTAATTGACTTTCATCCAGCGCGCCGAGTTGACGGAGGATCTCCAGCGTGATGGCAGGGCGGACGCGCGGGCGCGATTCGAGTTGATCGTTCATGCGGCCCGGGTCGCCGTCGGTGACTTTGAAGGCGATGCCGACTCCGTGTTCGGCGATGACGCCGGGGAGGAGGCCGAGGATCTGGAATCCCTCCGCGCCGCGCTTGGTGATAATTTTGCCTTCGCCTACTTTCATCAATTCGCAATCGAATTCGCCCACGCCGCTGACCATTTCGGGATGCGCGATCATGGCGGAGGTGATCTTGTTGCAGGCGGCGGCGCGCGTTTCGCTGAGGCCGCGCGGGTCGCAGAGGCGGGCCATGGCGAGGGCCGAGTTGACGAGGGGCAGGGCAAAGTTGGGCGCGGAGCAACCGTCTGTGCCGCGCGCGATGCGCTCGGGGGAGAGTCCGCTCATTTCGGCGAGGCCCGCCAGAATGTCGCGTTGAACCGGATGGTCGGGGGAGAGGTAGGAGTCGAGCGGAAGTCCGCGCATCTTGGCATGGGCGAGCATCGCCGTATGTTTGCCCGAACAGTTGTTGAAGTTGGCGGTCGGGATGAGGTTGTTTTTGATGGCGAGGCGCAGCATCTCGGGGTCGCCGGGCAGGTGCGGGCCGCATTGCAGGTCGCTTTCGCGGATGCCGATCTTGGCTTGCAGGGCGGCGACGGCCTCGAGGTGAATCCTGGCGGTCTCGTGCGAGGCGCAGGAGAGGGCGAGTTCTTTTTGGGTGAAGCCGAAATGTTCGACGCCGCCGCGCTCGACGAAGGGGAGGACTTGGAAGGGTTTGGCGGAGGAGCGCAAAAAGGCGACCGTGTGCGGGTCGCCGTGGGAGTGGAGGAGGTGGCCGTGCGGGTGGACGATGGCGATGTCGCCAAAGTGGGTGGATTCGAGGACGCGGCCGCGCGTTAGTTCAAGCAGGGGAGCGGGCATGTTAGTCTTCCTGAAGGTGGCCGGAGGAGCGGTAGTGGCGGATGTAGTAGTGAAGCAGGCCGTAGCGCAAACGTTGGGCGAAATGTTTTTGTTTGGCGGCGGGCGCTTTGTAATGGGCGAGCAGACCGTCCACCAGTTTTTCGGTGGCTTCCGGCGCGGCGTCGCGCGCGGCGAGTTTTTCCATGCGCTCGTGGATGTGCTTGATTGTGTCGAGTTGGGTTTTGATCGCCTGGGCTTGCACGCTTCCGCCGCGGCCGCTGATGATGTTGTAGCCTTTGTATTCGTTGCTCATTAATATTTTGAGCGACTCGATCCAGGCGGGCAGGTCGGATTGGGAGAGGAAGGGCGGCTGGTTTTTGATGACGAGGTCGCCGACGAAGATGATCTTTTCGGCAGGCAGGATGACCCAGATCGCGCCGCTGGTGGGACCGGGGCGATGTTGGAGCAGGATGGGGTTATCGGTCCAATAGAGGGTGAGGCTGTCGGTGAAGGAGACTTCGGGCGGAGCCCAGCGCACCGAACCCAGACCCGGAATGGATTCCCAGTTTGCGCCGGTTTCGTCGCCCTGGGCTTTGAAGGTGGTGGGGCGATTGCGGAAGGCTTCGGCGGTTCTTTCGTGGGCGATGATGGTGCAGTCCATGGCGCGCGCGCCGAGGGTGCGGTCGGGATGGGAGTCGATGTTGATCAGCAGGCGGTCGGGACCGGCGCCCACGTTCATGAGCGAGGCGCGCCAGGCGCGGCTGTCGTCGGTGGAGGGGGGCGCGTCGATCTGGATCAATCCGCGCGGGGCGCTGATGGCTCCCAGGGTGACGCCGGGAAACGAATCTTCAATGAATACTTTTTCGGCAATGGATTGCATGGAAACTCCGGGGCAGTCTAACAAGTCTGATGGTCGGATAGTTGGGCGCGGCTCTCGAATTCGCTGAATCGTTCATTCGCCTTTCGTCACGATTTGTTGCGGCGTCGCCAGGGGCAGGGTGAAGTGGAACTCGGAGCCTCCTGCGGGTTGGCTGGCGACCCAAATGCGGCCGCCGTGTCCGTTCACTGCGAGGCGGCAGAAGGCCAGTCCCACGCCGAGACCGGCGGATTTTTCCTTGCCGCGCAAGCGTGTGAATTTATCGAAGATGCGCTCCTGGTCGGCGGGTGGGATGCCGGGGCCGTTGTCCTTCACCGACACTTCGAGCCAGTCGCCGTCCTGCCTGGCGCGGACTTGGATGGCGCCTCCGGTGGGCGTGAATTTGACGGCGTTCTCGATCAAGTTGATCAGCACGCGGCGGCACATATCCGCGTCCACCCACAGGAGGGGGAGGCGATCCGGCAAGTCCACGCGCAATGCCTGTCGCCGGCCTTCGGCGGCGGGGGTGGTGTCTTTGATGGCTTGTTCGATCAGGGGCAGGGGGTCAACCACTTTCTGATCCGCTACGGGCTGTCCCGCCTCGAGGCGGTTGAGGTCGAGCAGGGAACTGAGCAGGCGCTGGATGCGCGCCGTGGAGTTGGAGGCGATGCCGATGATCGAATGCGCCGATTCGTTTTCGGATTCCACCACTTCGTTGAGAACTTCCAGGCTGGAGACGATGTTGGCCAGCGGCGAACGCAGGTCGTGATAGATCATGGCGGTCAGGTCGTCGCGCAGGGCGGCCAGTTCCTTGCGGGCTTTGATGTCGCGCAGGGTCCACTGAATTCCTTGCGCTTCTTCGAACGAGGCGGGGCGGGCGTGCACTTCCACAGGGATGATGCCGCCGTCTTTCTTGTGCAGGACCGATTCGTAACTGCACGGTTCGCCGGAGTGCAGGCGTTCGAATTCCTCCCCGGTGCGGTTCTCGTTGACCTCGTGCAGGGCGTCTATGTTCATGGCGCGCAGTTCCTCGTCATTGTAACCGCCCAGGAGGAGGGCCTGGCGGTTGGCTTCGAGGATGCGCCCCTGCCAGTCGGTGACGAGGATCGGGTCAATGCTATCCTCGAAGAGTTCGCGGTAGCGTTTATGAGCGGCGTCGAGTCGTTCGTACAGTTGCGCGTTCTGGATGGTCGTCCCTGCGAGACTGCCGAGGCCGGTCATCACCAACAGGGCGTCCGGGTCGAACGCGCCGCGCACAGGGTTGATGGCCTCGATCACGCCGATAACCCCCGCCTGGGATTGGATGGGGGCGACGGCCAACGCCTTGGGGTGGATGCCGCTGAATCGGTCCAGGTCGGTGAGGCGTTTTTCGATCTGCGAGGCGGGGACGATCGCGCCGCGTCCCTCGCGGGCCACGAGTCCCACCAGACCCATGCCGGCCGGCACGCGCCGGTCAATGATCGAACCGGCGTTTTGTCCGCTGGCGGCGCGAAACACGAGTTCGTTGGTCAGGGGATCGGTGAGCGCGACGGCGGCGGTTTCCACTTGCAGGGCCTGGATGGTCTGGTTGAGGATGCGTTGCAGCGCCTCCTCCAGCCGGAGGGAGGCGTTCATGGCGGCCGCGCTTTCGGCCAGGGCGGTCATCACGCGCGCCTGGCGCTGACTTTCGGTGTAGAGGCGCGCGTTCAACACCGCCACGCCCACCTGGTCGGCGATGGCCTGCATTAATTCGAAGTGTTCCTCGTTGAACGCGTTGGGGATGGAGTGGACGAGGGTCAGCACCCCGACCAATCGTTCACGCGCCAGAAGCGGCACACAGATGGCCGATTTCGCCCCGGTGTTTTCCATCGAATCGTCGGGCCGGCGAAGCCAGCGCTCGTCGCGCGACGTGTCGGGAAGCAGGGCCGGCTTGCGGTTGCGCACGACCCACCCCGCGAGCCCGCGCTCCACCGTTTCGCGCAATTGCTGGGTGGTGTGCTCGTGGAATTGCTGTCCGTAAACGATGGTCGCGTCGATGGGTTTGTTATTGTCGTCCAGCACCACGATGCTGGCGCGTTCGCCTCCCACGTTGCGCATGGCTTCGAATAATACGCGTTGAAGCACAGTGCGCAAATCCAGCGCGGTGGCTACCTCGCGGCTGACGTGGTAAAGCAGGTCGAGCAGGGCGCGCGCGCGATCTTTGGGGGCAGAGTTGGAGCCAAACATAAGCCTGTCGAAAGTATAGCACAATCGCCCCCATGCGGTAAAATCGGCCCGTGCCTCGCGGCGGGGATGGAATCCCCGCCCTATTCCAACCCAGCCCTCCGGGCTAAAAGGCGACCCATGCCGCTTGATCTTTCACGAATCCGCGCGTTGTGTTTCGATGTGGACGGAACCCTGAGCGACACCGACGACCTATATGCGCGCCGCGTGACGCCCTTCCTGCCGCGCTTCCTCTTTCGCGACCCGTCCCGCGCCGCGCATCGCCTGGTGATGTGGATCGAATCGCCGGGCAACGCCCTGATGGGCCTGCCCGACCGCCTCGGCCTTGACGATGAACTGGCCGCGCTCGTCAATTGGATGAATCGCCACCGCCCGCGCCGCGGCTGGAAGAAGTACCTGCTCGTCCCCGGCGTGGACTCGATGTTGGCGCGACTCCACGGGCGCTTTCCCATGTCGGTCGTCAGCGCGCGCGACGAACGCGCTACGCGCGCCTTCCTCGACCATTTCGACCTGACGCGCTACTTCGACGTGATCGTCACCGCGTTGACCGCCGCACACACCAAGCCCTATCCCGACCCGATCCTGTTCGCCGCGCAAAAGATGGGCGTGCCGCCCGAATCCTGCCTGATGATCGGCGACACGACCGTGGACATGCGCGCCGCGAAGTCAGCCGGCGCGCAGGCGGTGGGAGTCTTGTGCGGGTTTGGCGAGGAAGGCGAGCTGCGGAGGAGAGGCGCGGACTTGATTCTCAAGTCCACGGCGGAGGTGGCGGATGTTTTGTCGGGGAAGTGAAAACCGTTTTTTAGAACTTTCCAAAGAATAAACTGATATCGAAGTAGATGTCTTTCCTGATGCCGTCGGCTGTTCTGATGGAGATGATGTCGTACATCTTGCCATTGTAGGAAGTGGTCGCCTGCGACAAAAACTCGTACCCCGGATAGTTCGCGTCGAGCCATTGGTATTCCATGCTGATGCCTTCGAATTCGTTCGAGGCCTCGATCACAATAGCAGTCTCGAAACTGCCGCCGATTTCGTCGCTGGTCGGCAGGGAAGTGGCGGTGGGCGGCGGTGTGTCTGTAGGTGTCACGGTTGGGGTGAGGCTGGGCGTTGACGTTGCAGTTGCAGTGAACGTGGGAGACGGCGTGAATGTGAGCGTAGGCGTCGGCGTGATTGTGGGACCGAACCACTGTCCCGGTCCGCAACCGGTCAGCAGGAGACATGCCAGCAAAGAAATGGAAAGGCGTTTGAATCTGTTTTTCATGGAATCCTCCGCAATGAAAATGGTTTCCCAACACGAAACGAACAGAACCGATCATAGTATAAACCCGTTGTGTTGCATGGAGCAATCGCGCAAGATTTTCATGACTGTGATACTCAGTACTTCACGAAAGCGCGTATTAGGCGGTCTCTACCGCCGTATTTACGCAAGAGAGCGCAAATTACGCGTGACCTTTGTGATCTACTGATACTACAAATAAGATAATCTAAGGTAGAATGAGGCGGAAAAGCGACGGAACGAATCCAATTCCGTCGCGGCTGGTTTACCTGCTTTTTCGAGGAGATGCAAAATGAAAAACTGGAAACGCGCTTTTTTCACCCTGCTTGCCGTGCTGTCGCTGGTAGCCAGTTCCCTGGCTTGTGAGGCGGTAACCGGCGAACCATTGAGCGATCAACCCGATGACTCTTCCCCCGCCGATACGAATCCCCCCGAAGTCAGTCAACCCGTCGCCGAGGGAGAACCCGGCGCTTGGCTGGTCATGATGTACGAAGACGCCGACGATGAAATCCTCGAAGAAGATATAGTCATTGACCTGAACGAGGCCGAACTGGTCGGTTCCAGCGACAAGGTGACCATTGTGGCGCAAGTGGATCGGTACGCGGGCGGTTACGATGGACACGGGAACGCCACCTCCACGAAACGATATCTCATCACCCAGGATAGCGACCTGAACTCCATCGGTTCGCAGGAACTGGCCGACCTGGGCGAACTCGACATGGGCGACAAGAACACCCTGATTGACTTCGTCATCTGGGCCATGCAGACCTATCCCTCCGAGCACTACGTGTTGATTCTTTCGGATCATGGCACGGGCTGGGTGGGCGGCTGGACCGACGACGCTCCGCGCGAGGGGAGTCGTTTCACCATGCAGGATATTGACGACGCGCTGGGAACCGTCCTGGCGAGTACCGGCGTGGACGCCTTCGAACTGGTTGGTTTCGACGCCTGTTTGATGGCGCAACTGGAAGTGATGAGCGCCATCGCGCCGCACGCCCGCTACGCCGTGGCCTCCGAAGAAGTGGAGCCGACCCTGGGCTGGGCCTACAGCGCCTTCCTCCAAGCCTTGGTGGATAATCCCTCCATGAGCGGACGCGAACTCGGCCAGGCCATTGTCAATTCATACATCGCGCAAGACATCCGCGTCACCGACAGCGCGGCGCGCTCCATCCTCTTCGGCGACAGCAGCGTCACCGCGAGCCAGGCCGTGGAAGAATTCGGCCGCGACGTGACCATGACCGCCTTCGACCTCTCCGCCATCCAGCAGGTCAACGCCGCCTTCAACGATCTGATCGTGACGCTCGCCAATTCGGAACAAAGCGCCGTGGCTGAAGCCCGCGCCTACTCGCAATCCTTCGAAACCGTCTTCGGCGACGATTCCCCGCCCTCTTACATTGACCTGGGCCACTTCCTCGACCTGCTGATTGACATCACAGGCGACCCCGCCATCACGCAGGCCGCGGCGCAAGTGAAGAGCGCCATCTCCCAATCGGTGGTGGCTGAAATGCACGGACCGGAACGCCCCGGCTCCAGCGGGATGGCCTTCTTCTTCCCCAACTCGGACCTGTACGCCTTTACCTATTATGGCGACGGTCCCATCTACGCCAACCACGTAGGCCGCTTTGCCGCCGCCTCGCTCTGGGACGACTACCTGACCTTCCACTACACCGGCGCGACCTTCGACCCGGCTGCCGCCGACCTGGCTGTGCTTACCCCCGCGGAGTCGAGTCAATCTGATTTCGCCGAAGCCGCTCAAGAGTCCGCGCCGGAAGCGGGCGCCGAGTTGGTCATCCCCGGCGGCGGCGAGATCACCATCGCGCCGCTCGCCGCCTCCGCAGTGGAAGTCCCCGCCGATGGCGTTGTCGCCATCTCCACCGAGATCAACGGCTCGAACATCGGCTACATTTACTACTACGTCAGTTACTACGACGAGACCTCCTCCTCCTACCTCACCGCCGACATGGGCTTCATCGCGGCCGACTCCACCAAGGAAGTGGGCGGCGTCTTCTATCCGGATTGGGGCGAGGGGCCGATTACCATTGACTTCGATTGGGAGCCGACCCTCTACTACATGAGCGACGGCAACGAAGCCAACGACCAGTTCGCCTTCTTCGAACCGACCAATTACGGTGTGGACCTCGAAAGCGACGTATACACCGTGCGCGGTCTCTACACTTTTGCCGACACCGGCACCGAAATGGAAGCCGTGATGGATTTCGACGGCAACGGCAACTTCATCAGCGTGTTTGGCTTTGAGGGCGAAGACGGCACAGGCGCGTCGCACGAGATCACCCCGCAACCCGGCGACACCTTCACTATCTACGAGGAATGGCTGGAGTTCGATAACAATCCCGACGGCGAATTCGTGGATTACATCGGCGGCACAATGACCTTCGGCGACCAGCCCTTCTTCTGGCAGCCGTACTACGCCTTCTCCGGCAGTTACATCCTCGGCATCATCGTCACCGACCTGAACGGCAACGCCTACTTCGAGTTGGTGGAAGTGATCGTCACCGAATAAGGAGCAGGATGAGCGCGCTTCAAACCTTCACCATTCGCGACCGCGTGATCGCCCTCGCCGAATACGACGCGCCCGCCAAATCGTCCAGGGCGCGCGCCCTCAAAGCGCCCGGCGCGGGAAAGTTCAGCCTGGAAGCGAGTCTCTCCCGCGAAACCATCGCGGCCGGCGACTCGCTCGCCCTAACGGCGCATGTCAGCGGCAGGAACATGGCCCACCTCTTCACCGAGATTCTCCTGCGCGACCGTCAACGCGACCAATACTACGGCCCGCTCGCGCGCGACTACGTCCGCTCGCCTCAAACCCGGACCACCGGCGGGGTGACCCGTCCCGTTTGGGATTCGCCCCTCGATCTCTCGCTCGACCTCCGCCCGCGCCTGACTCTCCTCGCCGATGGGACCGACTCCACCTTCGGCTTCTTCCTGCCCGCCGGGTATGACGATTCCGACTCCCACCTCGAGGGCCTCTATACCTCCGCCGCCGGCGCCGCTTCGCGCCGCGCCCGCCTCACCGTGGACAGCGACGGCGCCGCCAAAAAGATGGTCGCGTTCAAAGAGGGCTCTCGCGCCGCCTCTCCCTCCGCCCTAACGCTCAAACCCGGCGACCAATTTGCTCCCTTCGTCCAAGTTCTCACCCGCGACGATGGGAAGTGGCAATCGAAACTCTGCCTCGCCTCGTCCCTCACCTTCCGCGGCGACCCCTTCCAGCGGGTGGAGGAATCCCTTCCCCCCGGCGACTATCTGGCCGGCCTCCTCATTCAAGACCTGGATGGCAACTTCAGCAGGGAATATGTCGCCTTCACCGTGAAGGAATAACAAAAACAAACTTGCCCGGCGTCTCGATTGCGCCGGGCAAGTGATTTTTCGAAGTTGCTTTCGTAAATTACCGAGTCCATCCGCCTGGCAGGATCGTCACACCCACGTATACCAGCGCCAGCGCGCCGAGGATGGCGATCAGCGAATAAATGAAACGCTGCTTGTCGCCCAGCGCCTTCAATCGCGGGGGGACGTGTCCCAGCGCGGCGGCGAGAATCATGATGACCATGTGTTCCCAACGGTAGCCCGGAAAGCCGGACTCGGCCAAGCCATTCCAAAGGAAGAAAATCAAGCCCAGCAGGATCTGCAAGTCCATCAATCCGCTGAATCCGGCGGCCAGACCTCGGTCCATGCCTTTGAAGGGAGCGCCGGTCAGCCAGCCCAGCGCGAACTTGACGATTGCCAGCGCGGCCACGATCACGATTCCCCAGCGGACGATGGAATGGATGGTCAGTAAAATATCCATGGAAGGCTCCTTGAGAAATGGGGTTTGTGAATTCAGTAAGTAAATCATGGTTTTCCAAAAACACCTCGGCCGGCGTCATTGCGAGGGTGTTCTCCCCGACACTTGCACATGCACGCACACCTGCCCTGGCGGGCGGTGCCAGGTGCAGGTGAGCAATTCCCTCTTGTGGCGCGGAGACTGCTTCGTCGGGAAATGCGCCCTCCTCACAGTGACGACGGAATCTGTGAGTTACTGAAACTGTTCCGTCAATGTTAGCATAAATCCATTTCTCGTGTAGAATCGAAGCAAGACCCGGAGGGCATTGTCGTCAGCGCTGCGGGAACAGGAGAATCGCCATGACCTATTCAACCGTCCTCACCGAAATTCGCGGGCGCGTGGGCATCGTCACGCTCAACCGCCCGGAGGCGATGAACGCCTTCAACGCCACACTGACGCGCGAACTGATGGACGCGCTGGACGAGTTCGACAAGAATGAAGCCGTCGGCGCGATGGTGGTCACCGGCAACTTGAAAGCCTTCGCCGCGGGCGCGGACATTAAAGAGATGGCCGACAAGACCGTCCAACAGATGTACGACAGCGATTTCATCGCGCAGTTCGGGCGCATTCGCACCATCCGCAAACCGGTCATCGCGGCGGTGTCGGGTTGGGCGCTGGGAGGCGGGTGCGAGGTGGCGATGTCGTGCGATATGATCGTCGCTTCGGAGACGGCCAAGTTCGGCCAGCCGGAGATCACCATCGGGGTCATCCCGGGCGCGGGCGGCACGCAACGATTAGCGCGCGCGGTGGGCAAGGCCATCGCCATGGAGATGATCCTCAACAACCGCACGCTCCTGGCGGAGGAGGCGCTCCGGTTCGGCCTCGTCAATCGCGTGGTCGCGCCCGAAGCGTGCCTGGAGGAGGCGATCAAACTCGCGCAGGAGGTGGCGTCGCGCGCGCCGCTGGCGGTCTATTCGGGAAAGAAGATGATCAATCAGGCGTATGAGCGTTTCCTCGGCGACGCGTTGTTCGAAGAGAAAAAGGAATTCTACGGGCTGTTCGGTTCGGAAGATCAAAAAGAGGGGATGCGCGCCTTTGTGGAGAAACGCAAGCCGGAGTGGAAGGGAAAGTGAGCAGTGATCAGTCATCAGTGATCAGTCATCAGTTTTCAGTGAGATGCAGATGATTACGCGTGAGGAGTTGCTGGCGATCTTCCAGTCGTTGCCGTCGCGGGGGCAGGCGGTGATCGCGCACGGGTCGTACAAGTCGCTCGGCGCGGTGGACGGCGGCCCGACGATGGTGATCGAAGCCCTGGCGCGTTCGACCAGCGCGCTGGTGATGCCAGCCTTCACCTACAATACAATGGTCAACCCGCTGGTCGGCCCGCCCAACAACGCCATGGACTACGCCGAGGGGGATGTGAATCCAAACCTGGTCGCGTTCCGGCCCAACCTGCCGGTGGACGCCGAGATCGGAATCCTGGCCGAAACCCTGCGTCGCCGCGCCGACGCGAAGCGAAGCATGCATCCCATTCTTTCGTTCGTCGGTCTCAACGCCGATTTCGCCCTCGACAGCCAGACGATCTATGATCCGTTCGCGCCCATCGGCGCGCTCGCCGAGAAAAACGGCTGGGTATTGTTGATCGGCGTGGATCACAAGGTGAACACCAGCATTCATTACGCCGAGAAACTCGCCGGGCGCAAACAATTTACGCGCTGGGCTCTAACCCGCAAACGCGTTGTGGCGTGCCCCGGCTTTCCCGGCGACTCATCCGGCTTCGATTCCATTCGCGACTACCTGCAAAACGATGTGGATGTGATTCAGGCCGGTTCGGCGCGCGTCGAAGCCATTCCGCTCAACCGTTTGATTGACAAGGTCAAGGTGTTGATTAAACAAGACCCGCTGGCTTTGCTCTGCCAGCGGGGAAATTGCGCGCGATGCAAGGCCGTGCGCGACTCGCTTTAATCCTCGCCGGGGGGAACGGACATCAGGGTTTCCCACGAAATTCCATGTCCCATCAAAACCAGCAGGCACATCATAAAGGCTTCCACTTGCAGAGGGGTCACGCTTGAGCCTTGTACGAGTTTATCCATTCCCAACGACCCGCCCAAAATCAACAGGTACAACGCGACAACGATCCAACGGTTGCGGCGGAAGAAGCCGGGATTTTCCTCCTTCTTCGGCGTCGAGCGGATCAAGAACGCCCAGGTGAGCGCCCCGATCACCGCGCCCGCCACGAACACCCAGCGCCACAACTGGTCATCCGCGCCGGTCACCTGCGCGCCCAGCCCCATCATGCCGGGGATGAGAAATGAAAAGTACACCCCGCTGGCGTCCCGCTTCATGGCGGGATTTTTGATGACCTTCGGGCGCAACGCCACCGCGTTCCACCACAGCCCGACCAGCGCGAAACAGGTGGCGCTAAACAATCCGTAAAAAGCGTTTGTATCCATGGCAACTCTCCTCTAAAGTATTTCCGATTATACGCGACAATGGACGCCGCGACTCAAATCCCGCGCGCGTTCAACCACTCCAAAATCCGCGTCGCGGCGGACCTCCAGGCGGGTTCGAGTATCAGATCGTGGCCCAACCCCGGAAGGATCTCGGCCCGCGTCCCGTAGGCTTTCGCGGTGGCGTGAACGTCGCTCGGCGGAATGACCGTGTCCTTCTCCGCGCCCACCACCATCATCGGCGTCTTGACGCGCTTCGGATGCGCCAGGTTGAGTCCCAGCAGGTCGAGGAACACGCGAAAGGATTCGTCGCCCATCTGCGCGTGATATTTCAAGAATTGTTCCTCCGGCGTCGCGTCGGAGAAGAGCGCCCAGCGCGCGTCGGCGGGACGTTCGACCACCGGGTAAAGCCGCCATTGCAGAATGCACTTGAGCGTCACCATTGGGTTGTGCCGCGTCACGCGCCACAGTCCCGGCCAGAGACCGAAGTGCGGGTTCGAGACGAGGATGATGCCCGCCGGCGCGTTATGCGTTTCGAGATATTTCTGGGTGATGAACCCGCCCATCGAGTGACCGATCAACACGGGATGCGTCTCGAACGTTCGCGCTATCTGCTCCACGTCTGAGACATAATCGGCAATCGTACTGCCGCGGATCTGTCCCTCGCTCTTGCCATGTCCGCGTAAACTCAACGCGGCGACGCGGTAGCCATTTTCCGCGAAGAAGGGAAGGAAGAACTCGTCCCAGCACCAGGCTCCGTGCCACATGCCGTGGATGAAGAGGAGAGGAGTGGCGTGGGTGGGAGAGGAGGGGACGCGGGTGAGGATTTCGAGTTGCATAGGAAATCCCTTTCACGATGTCCGTTTTATGTCGGCAAGAAAGTCGGATGTGATCTGAGTTCTTTCGTCGGCGACTTCGATGAGTTTTCTATGCGGCGCAGAGCCATGATAAAGGTGAACCAGAACGCCCTCGTTCTTTGCAATTGCCAACGCGGGAATCAAGTCGCTATCCCCGGCGATGATGGCGGCATGACTGATCTGTTGCTTGGCGCTCAACAAAACCAGGTCAACGCCAATTTGAATGTCGATTCCTTTTTGAACGTAGATGGGTTTCCCGCTCTTGTCGCTACCTCGATAAACCAACAACCCTTCGCGAACTTCGAAACGCGGTAAAGATCGTAACGCGGTGTGAAATTTCTGCGCTTGGGCAAACCGCAACGCGTCATCCTGGGACGGGTGAGTCGGTTGGTAAGGCAGGCAGTTGTAGTAATACGTTCGAAGGATTTCCACGCCGCCTGCAAGTTTGCTGGCCAACTTGGCGTAGTCAATTTTGATATTGCCACAATCTTCTCGATTCGTTACGTCAAGATAGCCGCCATCCATGAAGATTGCTATTCGGGTCGTATTCATTGCTCCTCCTGTTGACTTTAGAACAAAGGCCACTCTTGAAAGAGTGGCCTGCGGATACTATTCCTGACGTCGGGGGTGGTAACGCCAGGGCGGATACTATGGCTCTTATATCTGAATGGATATGTTTTGTCAATGGAGCGCGCCTTACAAATTTTGAACAAACTCACTGCAACAGAATCGGCTCGATGCTCCAGCTTTCCTCGCCCAGCACTTTCTTCAAGCGCGCCAGCAGTTCGGGGCAGAGGCGCGTGGTGTCGTTGGGGAAGTCTATCAGGTGGCCCTTGCCGTTCTCGAAGATGTGGAAGGAGAACTTGTCCTTGCCGTGGAAGGAGATGAGCGTGCCGTAGAGGGTCTTGATGCGGCGCTTGTCAATTTCGTTGTCCGCGCTGGGACGCAGGAGGATGGTGATCTGTTGGGCTGGGTGGTCGCGGTCGGCGGGTTGGGCGAGAGGGATGTAGAGGGAGGGGACGTGCGGGGGGATGTCGTGGCGCAAATTGGTAATTTGCGCTACAGGAGCATGGGCCGGCGCGGGAGGTTCGAACTCATCCATGGGCGGCATTTCGGGTTCGAGCGCGGGAGTCAGAGTCTGTGGCGGGGTGTAGGTCGGACTGCCAGTCCGACTTACTTTGGGTTCGCGGCGCGCGGCGAGGGCCGACTCGTCGAAGGAGGGTTGCCATTCCATCTCCCAATCGGGGGGGAAGTTGTCGGGAGGGGGAGGCGCGTCGGCGTCGAGGGAATAAGAGGGAGTCGGTTCGGCGATGGCGAGCGCGGGCCGGGGCGTTTGAGTCGTGCGAGAGGGCGAAGCCGGTTTGGGAGGAGTCTGAGGCGAGGGTTTGGTCGGGTAGGATTCGGGGCGGCGCGGAGAGTCGGTCGCGGCGCGCGGCTTCAGGGTCGCGGGAGTCGCGGCGGCCTCATCCGCGGAGACGGTCATCGAAATATCTTTGCGGATGTTGTCCACCAAAATTTTGGGCGGGGTGTTGGTGGCGTCCACTTTGCCTTCGACCAACACGATTTCGCCGACAGCGATTGTGCCTTGGAGTCGTTCCCAGGTTTTGGGGAAGAGCACGAGTTCGATGGCGCCCTGGATGTCTTCGATGGCGACGAAGCCCATTGGTTTGCCGGCTTTGGTGACGAAGGGGCGAATGGACTCGACCACCCCGGCGACGCGCACTTTTTCTTCGTGGCTGGCCTCGCCGAGCTGGCCCGAAAAATAACTGACGAGTTGGGCGAGGGTTTTTTGGTAGGGCGTGAGCGGATGGTCGGAGACGTACATGCCAACGAGTTCGCGCTCCCAGTTGAGTTGTTCGCGGCGATCCACGTCTTTCACGTCGGGCAGTTGGATGGATTCGACAACGCCGGTGTTGGCGCCGAACATGCTGATCTGGCCGGCGCTGGCGGCGCGGAAGTGGGAACTGCTGACCGCTACGAAACGGTCAATGCCTGCCAGGAGAGCGGCGCGTTTGCCGAAGGAATCCATGGCGCCGACTTTGATGAGACATTCGAGCGGACGTTTGCCGACGGAGCGCAAATCGACGCGGGCGGCGAAGTCGTTGAGATCCTTGAACGCGCCGCCCTCGTTTCGCGCGTCGACGATGAGGCGGACCGCGCCCTCCCCAACATTTTTCACCGCCCCGAGCCCAAAGCGGATCGCCGGCCCCTCGGCGCGGTCTTCGATTTCGAAGTCCCAACCCGAGGCGTTCACGTCCAGCGGCAGGACGGGGACGCCCATGGAGCGCGCGTCGGCCACGTAGTACGCGACTTTAGCCGTGTCGTTTTTGGAGGCCGAGAGCAGGGCGGTCATGTACTCGGCGGGATAATGGGCTTTGAGGAAGGCGGTCTCGACGGCGATGACGCCGTAGTCTGCCGCGTGACTGTTGTGAACGAGGATGTCGTTGGCGATAAAGTTGTGCGTCTCGGCGATCTCAAGATCGTAGGTTTGCTTCTCGCCGGCGTATTCGATGGAGGCGATGCGATCCCAGTACAGGTCGCTTTCAGCGTAACGCTTGATGTTGGGGTCGTCGAAGTACGCGCCGAGACGTTGCAGGGTGTCGCGGCGGAAGCCAATCTTGCCTGCCGAGTTGGTGGGAGAGAACTCGCGCGGCGCGATGCCGGTGGCTTCGGTGAGTTGAGGCCACGTCAGGCCGGATTGATCCTTGGCGGCGCGGACAAATTCCTTAATGGCGTTGGCGGGGATAATGTCCTTCGAGCCGACTTTTACAGGAATTTCATGCGAGGTGATTTGATCGAGCGCGTCTTTGCGCTTCTGGCTGACGAAATAACATCCGATGTTTTCCGCGAAGGCGGTGATGTTTTCGTGGCCGGTGATGTACACCTGATAACCGACGCGCCCTTCTTTGTACGGGAAGACGACCGTTCGCAGACGGCTGATGATCCCGAAGCGCAAAAGTAAATGTTGAAGTTGTCGCGCCATCGTGAACGAGGCGGTGGCGTAGTACAAGTTTCGATGCGAGGGATCAATGTTCCCGTCGCCTTCCCACATGCGGCTGATCATCAAACCGATCTGATGGTTTTTAAGTTCGAAGACTTCAGCGGGAATTTCTTTGGTGCGCGCGTTTTTGCCGAGCATTCCAAGTTTGCCTGCCCAAGCGAAAATGCCTGGCTCGAAGCGCTTGTCGGCGCGGGCGGCATAGATCGAGTACGTGCTTTTGTGCGTGGCAATCGTGCAATTAACATTCTCGAAGGAATTGGCGGCGCGCACGAAATCATCCACCTGGCCTTTATCCTGGTTGTAGAAATAGACCGAGTGCGGATGGCACATATTTCCTTCGGCCAGCAAGTGACCGAGGGCGATCAACTCGTGGTCGGGCCATTCATTTTGTCCCTCAACGGGAATCACGCGCGGGACGCCGATGAAA
This sequence comes from uncultured Anaerolineaceae bacterium, assembly GCA_964625215.1. Classification (GTDB taxonomy): domain Bacteria; phylum Chloroflexota; class Anaerolineae; order Anaerolineales; family Villigracilaceae; genus Denitrolinea. The sequence goes on from CAZVAX010000007.1 coordinate 40,285, forward strand.
TCGTCGGGCTGGAGTTCGTCCAGTTGCCGCCAGCCGTTGTAGGTGAAGAAGGGATGGCTGCCGGTCGCTTCGATGGTTCGTCCCAGCGCGGTGGTGAGACGGAAGACGGGCTTCACGCCGTTGTCCATCACGGCGGTCACGCGTCCGTTGCGGAGTTTGAGGCTGTCCGTGTCGCACGAAACCGTTTCGGAAATCCTCGCCTGGCCGCGATACAAATCTTCCACTTTGACGAGTCGGCCCGTGGAGGCGTCCACCACTTCCGCGTCGCCGGGCAAACAGCGGTTGAAACCATAGCGCGCGAATTCCTCCCAATCGCTGTAGATCGCGGCGGCGATTTCTTTGTCCATGCCCTTGGCGGTCGCGCCTTTGACGAATTTCTCGCGGTGCTTTTCGATCTCTTTGGCTTTTTTCTTCGAGATGGCCGAGCGCAACTCGTCGGACTCGGAGGGGGTGTAGCCCGCCAGTTCGATGGCGGCGCGCATGAGTTGTTCCTGGTAGACCGGGATGCCGTAGGTGGAGTCGAAGATGGGTTTGAGGGCCGGGTGGCGATATTCGATTTCCGCTTCGCCGTGCATGCGCGCGATGTAATCGGGGATGAAGGCCATCGGGCCGGGGCGGAAGAGCGCCACCATCGCGATGACGTGTTCCACCGTCTGCGGTTTCATCTGGACGATCCAGCGCGTCATTCCCGATCCCTCGGTCTGGAAGAGCCCCGCAGTATTTCCCGCGCCGAGCAATTCAAATGCCTTTGGATCGTCCAGCGGAATGTTGTTCAGGTTGTATTCCACCCCGTGACGTTTGTTGATCAAGTCGCAGGCTTTCGCCATGACCGAGAGCGTAATCAGTCCGAGGAAGTCCACCTTCAACATGCCGAGCGCGGAGAGGATGCCCATCTCGAATTGGGTGACGGTCTTGATGGGCGTGTCTTCGGCTTGCGAGGTGGGGCGGTGCAGCGGCAGGTACTCGGTCAACGGTTTGTCACTGATGACCACGCCCGCGGCGTGCGTGCCGGCGTTGCGCACCGTGCCTTCCATTTTGGCGGCGATGTCAATCAACTCGCGCAGTTGCGGCTCGCTGTCGTAGATCTTTTTGAAATCGGGGACGGCCAGCGCGTCGGCCATGGTGGTGGCGCGGCCCGAAACGAAGGGGACCAATTTGGCGACGCGGTCCACATCCGAGAGCTGCACGCCGGTGACGCGCGCCACGTCGCGCAGCGCGGCCTTGGTTCCCATCGTGCCGAAGGTGATGATCTGCGCCACCTTGTCGTCGCCGTATTTGTGCGCGCAATATTCGAGCATTTCGGCGCGGCGGTCGTCGCGGAAGTCGAGGTCAATGTCGGGCATTTCCTTGCGGCCCGGGTTGAGGAAGCGCTCGAAGAGAAGTTCGTGCTGGATCGGGTCCACCAGCGTGATGTCCAGCGCGTACGCCACGATGGAGCCCGCCGCGGAGCCGCGCGCGTTGTACCAGATGCCGTTCTCGCGCGCGTGACGGCACAAGTCCCAGACGATGAGGAAGTACGCGTCGAATCCCATCCTGTGGATGACGCCCAGCTCGTACTCGAGTCTCTCGCGGACGGTGGGGCCGGGCGCGCGTTCCCCGTAGCGCCGGCTGATCCCGGCCTCGCACAGCGCGCGCAGGTACGTGTCCGCGGTCTCGCCCTCGGGAACGGGGAAAACCGGCAGGTGGTAGCCCTTGAAGCCCAAATCCACGTTGCAACGCTCGGCGATGAGCAGGGTGTTGCTGAGCGACTCAGGGACTTCGGCGAAGATGCGACTCATCTCCTCCGGCGGACGCAGGTAATAGGATGGATCGGTCATCCTCATGCGGTCCTTGTCGTCCAGTTGTGTGTTGGTTTGGATGGCGAGCAGGATGTCCTGGTATTTCCAGTCCTCGGGGTTGATGTAGTGAACGTCGTTGGTGGCGACGTATTTGGCGGAATACTTCGCGCCCAGTTCAACCAAGCGGCGATTCAGTTCGAGGATTTCAGGGATGTCGTGCTGTTGCAGTTCGAGGAAGAAATTATCCGGGCCGAAGACATCGTAGTACCAGTTGATGCGTCGGACGGCCTCCTCCGGTTGTTCATCCAGGATGGCGCGCGGAATCTCGGCGGCCATACAGCCCGAGGTGGCGATCAGTCCCTCGGCGTGCGCGGCCAGAAAGTCATGGTCAATACGCGGATAGTAATAGAAGCCCTCGAGTTGCGCAGCGGAGGCGATCTTCAAGAGGTTGCGGTAGCCGGTCTCGTTTTCGGCTAGCAGGAGCAGGTGCGAGGAGGAACGGTCGAGTTTGGAGTCGCGGTCCTTCATCGTGCGCGCCGCCATGTACGTCTCGATGCCGATGATCGGTTTGACCTCCGCGGCTTTGGCGGCGTTGAAAAATTCCACCGCGCCGAACATCGTGCCGTGGTCGGTGATGGCGACGGCGGGCATGCCCATCTCCTTGACGCGTTGAGTCAACTTCTTGATGTTCGAGAAGCCGTCGAGGAGCGAGTAGTCGGTGTGGACGTGGAGGTGGGCGAAGGACATGGCAGTAATCAGTAATCAGTTATCAGTGGGCTGGCGCGATTATAGCACGCGTGTTCGGGAATGGAGGAGGCGGGCGGCTTAAAAATATTGCGGCTATCGTTTGATGTTGCATGTATGATGCAATTCGTCGCGCGTTTGATATGCAGAATACGACATTGTTTTATTTCAAACTGGTTACAACGCCACGCACACTTTTCTTTTGCTCCCATAACTTTGGGCTTTGCTCGGTTGTATATGGACAGAGCTTGTCGAATTTGAGAAAAACTGACTTTACTCACTTGACAATGATTTAATAAAACCCTATACTTCACCTTTGTAGTTGAACGTACGTTAATTTGCTGCGATTCGACGTTCCGTCGGGGAAGGACCTACTAATGAGACTCAACTCCATGTTGAACAAGGCGCTCTGTCTTGTTGTTTTGGTTTGTCTCATCGTTCCGGTTTCCGTCCAGGCGCAGGGGGCTTTTCATGTGGCGGTGGAATATCTTGATAACACGCAATTTCCATATGTGCAGGCGTATATATCAGTGTCCGATTTAAACGGACTGCCAATCGAAGGATTGGACGCCTCGGCCTTCACCCTCGTGGAGGACGGCAAGCCTGTGACGATTCAGCATTTCGAGCCGATCGAGAATACAACGCAGGCTTTGTCCATCGCGCTGGTGATGGATGTCAGCGCCAGCATGAACTCCGAAGATAAACCGACGCCGTTGGAAAGGTCGGTGGAGGCGGCCAAGTCGTTCGTGGATCAGTTGGAGCCGCAGGACCAGGTGGCCCTCATCAAGTTCTCCGACAAGCCCGAGGAAGTCGTCGCGCTGACGGCAGATAAGACGCGCGTCAAACAGGGATTGGATTCCCTCGAGCCGGAAGCCAACAAAACCACGTTGTATGACGGCATCATCGCCGGCGTCAAAGCCCTGCAAAGTCAGTCCGGGCGGCGCATTGTGGTGGTGGTGACCGACGGGAAAGATACCGGCACGGGGTTGTTCGGCTTCGATGAAGCCGTGCAGGAAGCGCGTAACGCGGCCATTTCGGTCTACCCCATGGGCTTTGGAAGTATCATCAACGTCAAAGAATTGCAACAACTGGCGGAACTCACCGGCGGCGCGGCCCTCATCCTGCCCAAAGCGCTGGACTTGCAAGACGCCTTCAGCGATATTTTGGACATCCTTCGAAAGCAATACCTGGTTCAATATATTTCCTCCTTCCCCGCCGACGACCAGGATCACGAACTGTTGGTGACCGTCAATTATGGCGGAGGCCAGGAGCAGACGACGCATCATTTTATCGCCAAGTCCAGTTCGATCCCGATCTCCTTGCCTGGCTTCCAACCGGACCAAGTGGTGGGAGGCATCGTGAAATTCGCGCCGGCGATTGACTGGCCCGCGCCCCTTAAGACAGTGGAATACCTTGTGGACGGTCTACAGATCGGAACCAAGGACGCCGCGCCCTATCAATTGGATTGGAACGCGTTCGAATCCACATTCGCGCCGGGCGCGCACGAATTTACGATCAAGGCGGTGGACGTGGCCGGGAATACGGGGCAATATGTTGTGTCTCTGAACGTGCAACCGCCGATCCAGATCGAGATTCTCAATCCGCAGGATGGCTCCTCCGTTTCCGGGTCGGAGAAGATCACGGCGCGGGTGACGACCCTGCCAGGCATATCCGTCAGCCGGGTCTCATTCCTGGTGGATGCCACTAAGGAAATTGCCTCCGTGACCGGATCCCCGAACGTGACGGAGTACGAAGCCGTTTGGGACACGCGTTCCTATTCGGCCCAGTCGCATCCTGTCAGCGTCGTTGTTTATGATACGGGTGGGTTGTTCACCACGCAGAAAAATATGCTGGTGACCGTGCGGCCGGGAGATTACAGCTGGATGATCGTGCTGGTTGTGCTGGTTGTCTTCATCTTGATGATCCCCATCGCGTTGCGCGCACGCCGTCGCGCGGGACGAATGGCGGGCCTGCCCGGGGCCGTGCCGGTTGCGCCCTTGATGCCAGGGCGTCCGGCCCTGCTGGAACTGGAGGGGATGAATCCCAGCCAGGTCTGGCCGCTGGGCGCCTCCGAGGTCCGCCTGGGGCGCAAACGCGACGAGAACGATATTCCATTGAAAGGATTGAAGGCTTCGCGCCGCCAGGCGTTGATCCGCTTCGAAAACGGGTTGTATGTGATCTATTCGTTGAGCGCCAGCAACCCGGCCATCGTGAATAACATGCCTGTTCCGCAGATGCAGGCCCTGAAACCGGGCGATATCATCCACTTGGGTGAGACGACCCTGCGCTTCGAAAGCTGACAAGGAGCCTGCTGTGGCTGTTCAATCTGCCAGTCTATCCGACCAGGGTCGGCGGAAAAACAACGAGGATTTCGTCGCCTTCTACGAGCCGACCGACCCTGCGGAATTGAAGCAGAGCGGATGCCTGTATATCGTCGCGGATGGGGTGGGAGGCGCGGCGCGGGGCGAGCGCGCCAGTCAGTTTGCCGCGCAGAAAATTTTGTACGAGTATTACCAGTCCACCATCCCCGATCCGTTGGAGCGGCTGCAAACGATCATCAAGCGCGTGAACGATGACATCTTTGCTTTTGCCTCGCAAAATCACACCCGCATGGCCACCACCCTGGTGACGGTGGTAGTGCGCGGCGGGTATCTGTATGCCGCCAATGTGGGCGACAGCCGCGCCTACGTGATCCGCGAGGCGAGTCCCATTCAGGTGACGCACGATCACAGCATCGTCGGCGAGATGGTCAAGATGGGGGAAATGAGCGAGGAGGAGGCGATGGCCTCCAAGATCAAGAATCGTCTCACGCGAAGTTTGGGCGGGGACGAGGAAGTGTCGGTGGAGACGTACCCGCCCCTGGCGTTGCAGACCGGCGACAAGATTCTGCTGTGCAGCGACGGCTTGACGCGCTATGCCCTGCGCGATGACTTGAAGCGCATGTCGAGCAAGAGTAACGATCCCGCCGAGATCGCGCGCGAGATGATTCGTTTTGCCAACAGTAAAGGCGGCGCGGACAACATCTCGGTGGTCATGGTTTCCTATGTGGGCGAAAGCCGCCTCGAGCCGACGATTCGCATCGAGCGGCCCAAGCAGGTGGATTTGGATACCCTGCTCACACAGCCCGGCGAAAGCATCCGCAGTTATCGTAAGCGCCGCACCGCGCTGACGGTATCCTGGCTGGTTGTACTGGTTGGAGCGGTCATTGCTGTGGCTTTGATCGGATTGATTTTTGGGGGGGCGCTAGTTGAAAAATTTTTCCCTGCGGAAAATCCGATTCAGGCGAGCGAGCCCAGTTCCGCTCCACAATCGGGACCTACCACTGTTCAACTAACCACAGATATTTTTTCCTCTCCAACTATGGCTCCCAACAATCCAACGCATCCTGCTGATGTTCCAACTACTCCCACTTATACCCCAATTCCTACTATTATAAAGGTTGTTGCTCCAGATGGGTCGACTCTGACAGCGAAAAATTCTTGTGATAAAGTGTATGTGTATAAAGAGCAAAATCCCCCAAGTCAGACCTATGATGGAATTATCTCACCCGCTTTACAATTAATCGTTATTCCTGATGCTGTTGTCAATAAGGATGAGACCATTAAACTGACCGGCATTGCGAAGCCTGGACAAGTAATGTGGGGTGAGTATGCGGTAGATGTTTTTTGGTTTGAATCGACAGGCCCGTTTAATAGCCTAACCTATAGCGGACTTGGATGGATTTACCAACGCGCTGGACCTCGTTTTTGCCTGAAGTTCTTCCAGGGAACGAATGCAATGCAGTTTAATCCAAGCACATTGAAATTTGAACTTGCTCCACCAGAAACTAATTCCAATCAAGGACCGTAAGGAATTCGCAACTTTGGTTTCACTTTTTGCCAGGAGGCATCCATGAATACGAAAACAACCCTATCGTCGTTCTTCTCCCTTGCCTTGGTGGGCGCGTTTCTCGAGCCGCCGCCGCCCTCGGCCACCGAGAATTTCTACCAATGGTTCTTTCTCGGAAAGGACAATAACAGCATCGGCGGCTGGATCTACTTCTTCCTGATCGCCCTGGCGGCGGTCATCTGGGTGTTGTTCGACAGCGGCAAGCGCAAACTTCCCGCGCTGGGCTGGCGGATGGCGGTGGTGGTGATGGCGCTCTTGATCTTCCCCACCATCATCTACCGCTTCACGGTTCCCAACCTCGAAGCGTTGGGAATTGACCCGAACACCAACTGGGATGAGGTCGCGCAGATTCTGTCCACGGTCTCGCCGCTGGCGAATTACGCCGAGCCGATCTTCTACCTGGGCGTGCTGGGCGGACTGTTGCCGGTGGTGCTGGCCATCGGATATTACGTCACCTTCCAGGGCATGATGGGATGCCCGCGCGGCATGCACGGGGCCTACGAGGTGGTGTTGGGTCAGTGCCCGGAGTGCGCGCGCATGGATATGCCGCCCGCTCCCATCTTCATGCCCTCGCCCGGGATGGGATACTCGTCGCCGCGAGGCAACGCGGGAGGCGGCGAGTCGGTCGCGCCTCCGCCTCCGAGCAAGCGAAAAGTCCAGGCCTGGCTCGTGGCAGGTAACGGCAAGAGCTTCCAACTCTGCGAGCATGAAACCACCATTGGCCGGATGTCCTCCAACGACATCTACCTGATGGGCGACAACACCGTCAGCCGGATGCACGCGAAGATCGTGGAACAGGGCGGTCATTTCAAACTCTACGACCTGGGCTCGAAAGGCTTGACGCGCGTAAACGGTCGCACGGTGCGCGAACCGGTGTTGTTGGAAACCGACGATGAGATTCGCTTTGGCGACAACACCACGTTGCGCTTCAAGAAATAAGCAAAAGGAGAATTGCTATGCCACAGGAAGCATTTTGCCCCGAACATGGCCCGTACGACGCCTCGCTAGGCGCCTGCCCTTATCCGCATGACGCCGGCGCGCCTCGCCCCGGCATGCCTCCTTCCCTGGAGGATGATTATCCCACCGACCTCGGCGGAGTCGCCCCGATGGCTCCCGGCGGAACCGCGCCGACCGCGCCTCCCGGCGGGGGCTTCCGCGGCGGAGACGAGGACGAGACCGAGCCTCCTGCGGCGCGACGAGCCAGCCGCGGCATCCTGGACTTTGACGCGGAGGACGAAACCGAATTGCCCCGCGCGGCCCGCGAGGATGTCACCGAGTTGGAAGAGCCAGTCAAAGGCACGCTGGGCATGTTGTGGGTGAAGGAAGGCGCGCGGCGCGGCCGTTTTTACGCGATCAAACACGGCACTACCATTGGCCGCAAAGACGGCGACCTGATTCTGGATGACCCCAAAGTGTCCAGCGCTCACGCCAAATTCACCATGGATGGCGACGACTTCCTGCTGTGGGATTTCGGCTCCGCCAACGGCACGTATGTCAATGGCAAGAAGATTCGCGAAGCCACTCTGCTCATGGAGAACGACCTGATCAAGATTGGCGATAGCGTTTTCGTGGTGAAACTGCTCGAACCCAAACCCAAGCGCAGGACCTCCCGCTCCGCTGAAAAAGCCTCCGGGGCGCCGCGCTCTGGAAAAGCGCGCTAGTTTGTTCGCTTAAGGAATTTGCACGGGTTCATTTGCCATGACTCATGGCCGATGACCCCGTGCAAGTTCGGTTTGATATGCCATGGAATACCGGGACGATCATTGCCGGGCAGGAGACCTACGATGGACAAAAGCATCCCCAAGTGGTTGATCCGCGCTGGATCGTTATTTCTGATATTGGGATTTTTCATCCCCTCCGTCACCGTCTCCTGTTCGGCGCTGGGAGCGACGGCAACCCAATCGTTCAGTTTGAACGATCTGGCTGGCGCGGCCAATAGCCCGTTGCTTTACCTGGTTCTCGTCGGCGCGCTGGCGACTCTGGTTGTCGCCTTTATTCCGGCGCGGGATCCATCGCAAAAGTTGTATTTGCTTGTGGGCGAATTTTTGGGGTATGCCCTCGGCGCGCTCTGCATCCTCGTTGTGCTGATAACCTTGAGAGAACAAATTCAGCAGGTCGGCCTCGACTTTGACGTGGGATTTGGAATACTCATCCTGCTGATGGGCTATGGGATGGGGGCGATTGGCATGGCCCTGGAATTCTTCCAGCGGGATCAACCCGAAGCCGGCGGCGGGACGCTGATCATGCGGTCGCCCCCCGTTCCCGTGTATTCCCCTCCGCCCATGCCGCCGCCCCGATCCGGGTCGGGCGCGCGTCTCGAGTTGATGCGCGGCAACGCTCCCCGGTTGGCGCAGATCCAACCCCCCGACTTTTTGATCGGCCGAAGCGGTCAATGCCATTTGCGGGTGTCCGATCCGCGCGTGTCGGGGACGCACGTCCGCTTGCGGTTCGCGCAGGGCGTTTGGTTCATCCAGGATCAAAACAGTTCCAACGGAACCTTCGTGAACGGAAAACGAATTAACGCCCAACGCCTCGGCAACGGCGATCAAATTCAAATCGGCGACACAACCTATATCTTTCGGATGTAAGAGACGCCTGCATGAATGATTTAATCGGTAGGGTTATCGGTGGGAACTTTCGGGTGGATGCCTTCCTCGGCAGAGGGGGGATGGCCGATGTGTACAAAGTGTGGGACACGGGACGCCTGGCGCATCTCGCCATTAAAATCCTGAATCCCAACTTGACCGGCGACCAGGATTTTCTGGCGCGCTTCCGTCACGAAGCCAAAACCCTGGCCAGCCTGCAACATCCGAACATCGTTCGTTTTTATAGTTTGGAGAGGGATGGCGATATCGCGTTCATCGTCATGGGCTATGTGGATGGAACCACGTTACGAGCCGAAATGACCTCGCGCAACGGCGTCTTTCCTCCCCAGCGGATTTTGGAGATCATGCGCGCGGTGTGCGGCGCGTTGAATTACGCCCATGAAATGGGATACGTGCATTGCGACATCAAACCCGCCAACATTTTGATGGACAAAAACGGGACAATCCTCGTATCCGACTTTGGCATCGCCCGCGTGACCGGTTCATTCTCCTCCCAAGCGGCTCGCGGCGGGACGCCGGGGTATATGTCGCCCGAGCAAATTCGCGGCGGCGCCCCCACCCGCGCCTCGGATGTGTACGCCTTGGGCGTTCTTCTTTATGAAATGTGCGTCGGACGCCGGCCCTTCCTCGGTCAGTCCGCGCAAACGGCCGGAAGCACGGCGGAGCGCATTCGCTGGGAACAACTCAATCTCAATCCGCCGCCGCCCCGGCATGTTAATCCCTCGCTCCCGCCGGCCCTGGAAGAAATCATATTGCGCTGTTTGCATAAGGACCCAGCGCGGCGCTTCTCGAATGTGCGGATGTTGCTGGGCGCGTTGGAGCCCGTTCTCCTGCAAGAGACGAAGCGCGCCGAGGCGAAGCCGCCGCCTCGGCCCAGCCTTCGCCCGCCAAGCGGTCCGCGCACGGAACCGATTCCTCAGGGATACAGTCAGCGCGCCAAGGTTGTTTTGATTCTGTTGATCGTGGCAGTTCCCGCGATTCTTTTGTTTGCCTTCATGGCTGGGGCCGGAAACAACCAGGTCGGTCCGATCCCTACGGTCCGTATAAGTACTTATCCTGTCGTCACTTCCAAACCGCCGTTCACGATTCAGCCCTACGACTCGCTCCTGGCCGCCAATGCCACGTGCATCACCTGTCCGTTATCCGATTGGAAGGAGCCGCAAACGCCCGGCCGCTATTCGTGGGAGGTTGAATTTCCCGCCGGGACGCCCATTCGCATTTTGTTGGGCTGGTGCGCCGAGACGGAAGCGGCCCTCGATGAGGACTGGTCGAGGATCGAGTTTGCCCTGGCAGTGGACGGGTATTCCATTGACCTGGAGCCGTTGTTCTCCCGCCATTTTTCGGCCGGCTCGAAAATTTGTAACGGCTATCGCGGCCTTCTCACCGGTTGGGAGCGCGGAAGCCATGAGTTTATCCAAACCTGGGAATACGCGGAAACGCTCTTCGACGGCGCGGAATCTTTCGCGGCCGGCGTGTACGTGCAGGAGTTTTCCGTCACTGTGCGATAGGAAGAAACAGGCTCAATGACAACAAGGTCCCGCTCTCGGGTTTCCTTGAAAGGAGAATGCAAGATGCGCGCAAGAAAATTAGCCCATGCCGGTTTGCTCGTGATGTTGATGCTGACGCTGGGGTTGTTCCGCGCCGCGAAGGTGGGCGCGCAGGGGGATGTCATTCTAACCGTCCTGATTTTCGATACCTCCGGGAGCATGAAAGATATGGATGCCAGCGGGGCGGTCAAGTTGGATGCGGCCAAAGCCGCCGGCAAGAACCTGCTGAGGATGATGGCTTCGCAAAACGATGCCGGCCTGCGCGCGGTGAACCAGGTGGGAATCGTCGAGTTCTACGACAGCGCCAACGTCACAATGCATCCCACCACCGATATGAACGCCGCCATCAACGCCCTCGATTCGCTCTATGCCACGGGCGGCACGGGCATGCCGAAGGGACTTCAACTGGCCCTGGAATTGTTCCCCGCCAACCCGCCGGAAAATTCGTTGATCATCCTGCTCAGCGACGGGTTGCCGAATATCGGCTTGAACGATGAACAGGATGAGATGGTGGTTCGCAGCCAGGTGCTTGGCCTGGCTTCGGAGGCGGGCCGGCGCGGCATTTGCCTGTACACCATCGGGCTGGGCGATCCCCTGGCCGGGACGATTGACGAAGGATTTCTCCAGCAGGTCGCGGCCAATTCCGGGTGCGGAAAATATTACAACGCCCGGAACGCGGGCGACCTGGCAAGCATCTACCTCCGGCTCGGACACACCTCCACCGGCACCGTCCTGCTCGATAAAACCGGCACGATCACCCAGGGTCAAACCGTGAGCATAGACACGGTTCAGGTGCCGGACAACCAGGAAGCGATGCTGTTTACGTTGAGCTGGCCGGGGAGTCAACTGGAGGCGGAGTTGAGGGATCCGAGCGGCGCGGTCGTGGACCCTCAAACGAACCCGGATGTGCATGTCACTACCACGGAGACCCTGATCAGCATCATCGTCCAAAATCCGCATCCGGGCTTATGGAGCGTTTCGGCGCGCGGCGTGAACGTTCCAGGAGGGACAACCACCTATAACGCCATCCTGTCCGTCCGGCCCAGTCCGTATTCGCCCACGCCGGCGATTCCAACTTCGACGCCGTTCATATCCACTTCCTCCGGAGGCGGCTCGTTTGGGATTGTCCTGGTTGTTCTGGCGGCGGTGGGTGTGATGGTGTATATCATGACCCAGGCGCAGAGACGAACGACGCGACATCAGCCGATTCTTCCTGGAACGTCGGCGGTTCTGTTCGGGCTGAACGGCCCGTACGTGGGCCGATCCCTTCCATTGACTGATGGATTTTTGATTGGGAGATCGTCCAGCTGTCAATTAAGGCTGTTCGAAGATATTATTTCGCGCCAGCATGCGCGGATGCGTTACTCCAGTGGCCGCTGGTATATCCAGGACCTGAACAGCCAGAGCGGCGTTTTCATCAACGGGGCGCGGGTGCAGGCCACTGTCCTCAATCGAGGCGACCGCATGCGGATTGGTTCGACGGAATTTGAATTTCGATAAACGGAGCGAAATCCATGTCTGATATTCTTGGGCAAACCCTTCTATCTCAATACCGGGTGGATGCATTCATTGCGGCCGGAGGCATGGGCGCGGTCTATCGCGTGTGGGATTTGAAACGCAATGTGCCACTGGCGATGAAGGTTCTGCACAGCGAATTGGCGGAAGACCCCTCCGTCTTCAAGCGCTTCCAGCGCGAAGGACGCGCGTTGCAGAAACTGGCGCACCCCAACATCGTTCCATTTTATGGCTTGTATCAAACCATGGACATGGCGTTCATGCTGGAACGATTTGTAGACGGTCCCTCCTTGAAGGAAGCGCTGAAGCATCGCAAGGGACAGCCGCTTCCCTCCGAGGAAGCCCTGCCGTATTTCAAGGCGTTGTGCGCGGCCCTGGGATATGCCCATGCCAACGGGGTGGTGCATTGCGATGTGAAGCCCGGCAACGTGATGATTGACCGGGGCGGGAATATCTACCTGACCGATTTTGGCATTGCCCGCCACGCGGAAAGTTCGACCACGACGATCGGGCCGGCCGGCACGGCGGCTTACATGCCGCCCGAACAGATCACGGGAGAGCCGGTGACGCCCGCCACCGATGTGTACGCCCTGGGAATCATCCTGTATGAAATGGTGACGGGCCGGCGTCCCTTCCGGGGAGGGGAAACCGGCACGGGTCAAAGCGGCGACACGTTGAGTGTGCGCATCCGCCAGGAACAGTTGCACGCGCAAGCGCCGGATCCGCGCGCCTTTGTCGCGGACATCCCGGAGGCGGTATCTCTCGTCATCCTGCGCGCGTTGAATAAAAAGCCCGAGGAGCGCTTTGCCAGCGCGCCGGAGTTCTTTGAGGCGGTGTGCAGCGCGTACGGAGTTTCGTCCGCTTCGGTGAAGGACCGCGTCCTGCTGCCGGCGCTGACCGCAGCCACCGACCTTACCATCGGGGAGGAGGTGATCAAAGGCGCGGAACCGGAGAAGGAGGAGAAGGAATCGAAGCGCACGGTCATCGGCGTGTGGGGATTCGCCGTCATCGGCATCCTGGGCTGCATCGTGCTGGGCGCAATCGCCCTTCTCGCGTTTGGCGGCGACGGAAGCCCACTGAGCAGACTCTTTCAGGAACCGACTCTCACGCCGACTCTCACCGCCACCCTCCGGCCGACGATCACGCCTTCGCCCACACGGGCCTCCACGCCCACCATCACGCCAACCCCCCTGCCGCAGGCCGGCGACCTCGCCACGAATCCCATTGACGGCCTGAAGGTGGTCTACATCCCCGAAGGGACCTTCACCATGGGCGCCTCGGACAACATTCAAGGATCCCAGGCTTGCATCACGCCCCAGCACAAGGTCACGCTCGACGCGTATTGGATCAACCAGACCGAGGTCACGGTGGCGGCCTTTCGTAAATTTGCCGGTCAAACAGGTTATACGACCGACGCGGAAAAGAAAGGCAACGACGGTTGGGTGTGGAATTTTAAGTTTAACAACTGGAGAGAAATGAGTGGACAGGATTCGGGTCCGAACTGGATGCGCCCGCAAGGCGGAAAGAAGGAGGTGACCGGCCAGGAGGATCATCCCGTGGTGCAGATCTCATGGAACGATGCCGCGGCCTACTGCGAATGGGCCGGCGGACGACTTCCCACCGAAGCGGAATGGGAGCGCGCCGCCCGCGGCGACGAGGATACCCGCATCTATCCCTGGGGCGGCAACCAGCTGCAGGGCAACCTGCTGAACTTTGGCGAGAAAAGTTTCTTCTGCCAATATTGCGATGTGCATATTGACGATGGATTCAAATTCACCGCGCCGGTCGGCTCCTTCCCGGATGGGGCCAGCCCGTTTGGTCTGCTCGACATGGCTGGGAACGCGTACGAGTGGGTGCAGGACTCATACGACGGCTATAGTTGTTACTCCGGCGGGAGCCAGGCCAACCCTGTTCCGCCGGAGGGAGGCAAGTATCGCATCATGCGCGGCGGCTCTTACGTAAATTTCGAGGATTTTTATTGGAAGTTACGTGTCGACAGCCGCTGGTCGCAATTTCCGGGCTCCTCCATCGCGGACGTAGGTATCCGCTGTGTGTTCGATGAGCAACCTCGATAAACCACCTCAACGCGGGTAGGTTCTCGTTATGTCGAACATCATTGGCAAGGTGTTGCTCTCCCAATTCCGCGTGGATTCCTTCCTCGCCGCCGGAGGGATGGGAACGGTCTATCGCGTTTGGGATTTGAAGCGCAATGTTCCGCTGGCGATGAAGGTGCTTCACAGCGAATTGGCGGACGACCCGTCCATGTTCAAGCGCTTCCAGCGCGAGGCGCGCGCCTTGCAGAAATTGGCGCATCCAAACATTGTGCCGTTCTACGGGCTATACCAGACCATGGATTTCGCGTTCATGCTGGAACGGTTTGTAGACGGCCCTACGTTAAAGGATGCGCTGAAACAGAAAAAAGGACAACCCTTACCGTTGAAGGATGCCTTGACCTACCTGAAGGCGCTGTGCGCCGCGCTGGGATACGCCCACGCCAACAAGGTTGTCCATTGCGATGTGAAGCCCGGAAATGTGATGATTGACCAGGGGGGCAACATCTACCTGACCGATTTCGGAATCGCGCGCCACGCGGAAAGCACCACCACCACAATGGGCGCGGCGGGAACCCCGGCCTACATGCCGCCGGAGCAGATCCTCGGCCAGCCCGTATCGCCCGCCACCGACGTGTATTCGCTGGGGGTGATCCTCTACGAAATGTTGACCGCGCAGCGACCGTTCCGTGGAGCCGAAGCGGGGACGGAGCGAAGCGGCGCGACCGTCAACGAGCGCGTCCGGTACGGGCATTTGCACATGTCGCCGCAGAATCCGCGCGAGATCGTGAACACGATTCCGGAGGAATTGGCCCAGGTCATCTTGAAGGCGTTGAGCAAAAACGCCGCCGGGCGATATGCAAGCGCCCCCGAATTTTTCGACGCGGTTTGCAAGGCTGTGGGCGTGAATCCATTCCAGGTGAACGAACGCGTGGTGGTGGAACGGGTTGGCGATGTAAGGGATTATTCAACCGGCAAGGAGGTCATAAAAGGCGCCGAGCCAGTGGCGGCCGGTCAGGGAAGAATGCCCGCCCTCACGCCGGGTTTAACGATCGCCGGTGTGTTGGGATGCCTCACGATGATCATCGTTGCGGTTTTGCTGGGCGGTTCGGTCTTTAAATCCGATCCGACCCCAACTGCCATACCCTCTTGGACGCCTTTTCCCACGCGCACGCCTCGCCCCCCGACCAGCACGCCTGATGTCGCTGTGTGGACCGCCGAGGCGATTCTTACGCAAGCCGCAAGGGTGGCGGCGCAACCGACGAAAGTCCCAACCAAGCGGCCAACGAGTCCGCCGGTGTATTCATCCATTCGCGCTTGCGTCACTGTGAATTCGCCGGCGCGCAAGGGCCCCGGCACATCCTATACGATCACGGATTGGGTGCAAAAGAACACCTGTTTTTTGTTCGATGCGCGTTCCTCTCCCAGCGGCGATAGCTGCGGCGATGTCTGGCTGCGCATCCAGGCCAATCAAAGCGGCAATGCCTACCTGGGCAACAGTTGGGTCTGCGCTCGAAATCTCGACGCGAGTTCGAGCGAGATCAATTCGCTGCCGTTAATGCATTAAGGATGAAGCGCGCTCGGAAATCCCATATGGATGATGGATCATGACCACTCTCAAAGACCTGGTTCTCAAAAATCAATACTTTCTGCGCGACCTGGTGGGAAGCGGCGGCATGGCGGATGTGTACCTTGCCTGGGATAAACTGCGCTCCACCAAAATGGCGGTGAAGATCCTGCGCCACGACCTGGCGATGAGCGGGAAATTCTTTCGCGCCTTTGAAAAGGAAGCGAGCCGATTGGAAGATCTCCAGCATCCCTACATCGTGCGTCTCTATGAATTTGACCGCGACAAGGAAATTGTTTTTATCGTGATGGCGTGGGTGGATGGGGTGGATCTTAAAAAGCATATCACGGCCATGAATCGCCCTCTTTCTCTGGCGGAAATCAGCCGGGTACTCCAGCCCATTTGCAGCGCGTTGCACTTTGCCCATCAAAAGAACACCTATCACTGCGACATCAAGCCGTCCAACATCCTGTTGCACGAAAACAAGAATGACGTCTTCCTGGCGGATTTTGGCGTTGCACGCGTGGCGCACGAACAAGCCGGGGGCGGGACTCTTCCCTACATGGCTCCCGAACAATTCTCTCATGGAGAAGTGGGGGCCTATACAGACATCTACGCCTTGGGCATCACGGTGTATGAAATGCTGAGCGGCGGCGTATTGCCGTATCGAGGCGAGACCTCCAGCCCTGGCACCACCACCCGCGACCGCTTCGCCTATGAACACAGTTACCTGCCCATGCCTCCCCTGGGGAATTTCAACGCCTCGTTGCCCTCCAATGTTGTTTCTGTTGTTCAACGGGCGTTGAACAAAAACCCAGGCGACCGCTTTCAGACCGCGCTGGAATTCCTGAACGCCTTCGAGCGCGCCCGTTCCGACACGCGCCCCTCAGTCAATGATTTCCCCACCACCTTCGAGCCTCCCTCAACTCCCATTAAACAGGTTCGCACTCCGGTTGTGGATGTTGCCCCTGCGACGGCGCAATCCAAACTGACGACCAAAATGCCGCAAGAGTCAATGTCGGCGCCTCCCGGCAAGGGTGTCCCATATCTGTTCGGGCGGTCGGGGGAACATGCCGGGCATACCCTGCCTCTGCTCTCCCGCTTGGGAACATCCATCGGCCGCGGCACAAACTGCCACGTTCGTTTACTGGAGCGAAGCGTCTCGCGTATGCACGCCACCATTTTAGTCACCAAAAAGGGTTCCTACATACGAGACGAAGGAAGCGCCCTGGGAACCTTTGTGAACGGAAAACGCATTCCGGTTAAGATACCCATCTCGATCAAACCGGGGGATGTGATTCAGATCGGCTATTTCCAAGTGTTCGAATATCGGCGAGGTTGACCCCATTCCTCCTCTGTTATAATTCCCGCTCATGCTCAAAGGAATAGTCAAACTCTTCGGGGGCGACACCCATAAAAAGACCATGGAATCCCTCTTCCCGCTCGTGGACGAGGTGAACGCGCTCGAATCCCAATTCGAACAACTCAGCGACGAAGCCCTGCGCGCCAAAACGGACGAATTCCGCTCCCGCCTACCCATCCCGGCGCCCTCCCCATTTTCGGAGAAAATGGGGAGGGATGGGGTGGGGTCGGAGTTGGACGATCTCCTCCCCGAAGCCTTCGCTGTCGTCCGCGAAGCCGCGAAACGAACCATCCGCCAGAGGCACTACGATGTGCAGATCATCGGCGGCGCGATCCTCCATCGCGGCGAGATCGCCGAAATGCGGACGGGCGAAGGCAAGACCCTCGTTGCCACGTTGCCGGTCTATCTGAACGCGCTGACCGGGCGCGGCGTCCACCTCGTGACGGTGAACGATTACCTCGCCCGCCGCGACGCGCGCTGGATGGGTCCCATCTATCACATGCTCGGCCTCTCTATCGGCGTGTTGCAAATGGCCGCGGCGACCGAGAACGGGAAGAAGGCGTTTCTCTACGACCCGACGCGCGAATCGCCCAGCGAGGACCAGCGCCAACTGCGCATGGTGGATCGCGCCGAGGCCTACGCGGCCGACATCACGTACGGCACAAACGCCGAGTTCGGTTTCGACTACCTGCGCGACAATATGACCTACCGCCTCGAAGACCGCGTCCAGCGCGGACATTACTTCGCCATCGTGGACGAAGTGGACAACGTGTTGATTGACGAGGCGCGCACGCCGCTCATCATCTCCGGCCCCGCCTCGGGCGACCTGGAGTGGTATACGAAAATGTCGCAGGTGGTGAAGCAACTCCGGCCCGAAGACTTCGAACTCAACGAAAAGGATCGCTCCATTGCGCTGACCGAGATCGGCATCGCGCACGTGGAGCAGATCCTCGGCCAGCCGCTTCAGGACCTCGACCGGCCGGAGGATGTGACCCCCGAGCAAGCGCGCCTGCTCGGCTACCTCGAACAGTCCCTGCGCGCCCAGCATCTCTTCAAGCGCAACAAGGACTACCTCGTCCAGGGTGGCAAGGTCATCATCATTGACGAGAACACGGGCCGCCTCATGCCCGGTCGCCGTTGGAGCGACGGTTTGCATCAGGCCGTGGAAGCCAAAGAGGGAGTCCGCATCGAGCCGGAGAGCGTCACTTACGCCACCATCACGTTGCAGAACTACTTCCGCATGTACGAGAAACTCTCTGGCATGACCGGCACCGCGTTGACCGAAGCGGAAGAGTTTCACAAGATTTACAATCTCGAAGTCTCGCCCATCATCACCAACCTCGAATACCAAGCCGCCCGTCCCGACTCTGCATTCATAGAAGTCAAGGGCAAGGACGAGGACGGCTACCCTGTCAACTACTTCGCCCGCCGCGACGATCCGGAACAGAAGCCCGAGAAGTGGCGCCGCAAAGATTATCCCGACATCATTTATCGCACCGTCGAAGCCAAGATCCGCGCGGTCGTGCAGGAGATTGTCCGCAACCACGTGATGGGACGCCCGCTGTTGATCGGCACGACCTCCGTCGAAAATTCCGACTTCCTCTCAGGCCGGTTGCGGGCCGAGTCGATTCGACGGCTCTTGCAGGTCATGTTGATCCGCCGCCTGTGGTTCGAGCAGAACAAGCGCGAGGAAGACGGACGTTTGATCGAAGAACTGCAACCGCTCTACGCGCCGCTCGAAAAACTCGATCCCTCCTTCTTGCGCCAGTTCGCCAAGCCGCTGGGTCTCGCCTCCATCAACCTGGATGAACCTGCGAATATGTCGCACCTCCTCCGCGACCTCGCGTTGGGTGAGGGCGATATGCCGCGACTCAAGGCCGTCATCTCCGGCGGCGTGCCGCACAAGGTTTTGAACGCGCGCAAACATGCCGAAGAGAGCAAGATCATCGCGGACGCCGGCGCGTTCGGCGCGGTGACCATCGCCACCTCCATGGCCGGTCGCGGCGTGGATATCAAACTCGGCGGCGAGATAGACGAGACCACCGTCTCCTTCGCCAAAGATTTTCTCAAAGGCGCGGGCGTGGCCGATCCCTACGGCATGACCAACGCGGAGGCCCTCGAAGCCCTCCTCAGCCACGTCATTCGCGACAAGGAGATTCCCTTCCCGCCCAGCGCCACCCGCCTCGACTTTTTCTCCACCGTACGCGCCGCGCTCGTGCAGCAATACGGCCGCGTCGGCGCGGACGATTGGACGCAACTCTCCAACATCCTCTACGCCAAACTTGGCGTCGGCCTCAAAGCCTCCGAAAGTCTCGCCGAGTTCTGGCGGCACACCGAGCAGGAATTGATTGTGCGCGCCCTCGGCGGGTTGGCCGTGCTCGCCACCGAGCGGCACGAAGCGCGCCGCATTGATAACCAGTTGCGCGGCCGCTCGGCTCGCCAGGGCGACCCCGGCTCCTCGCGCTTCTACCTCTCCATGCAAGACGACCTCATGCGCATCCAGGGCGGCGAGCAGGTCAGCGCCCTGATGACGCGCATGAAAGTGGACGACGCCTTCCCGCTCGAAGTGCGCGTGGTCAGCAACCTCATCGAGCAATCGCAACACCGCGTCGAGGGCGCCAACTTCGACATGCGCAAGCACCTGCTCGAATACGACGACGTGCTCAACAAACAACGCACGCAAATCTACGGCCAGCGCGACCGCGTGATGACCAAGGAAGACCTGCGCGACGATGTGATGGAATTGCTCGAAGCCGAGGTCCGCAAGCGCGTGGAGCTCTCGTTCGAGGACGAAGAGAATCAATGGCGACTTCTCGACTGGCTGGAACAAGTCCAACCGACGTTTTCGACCGGCGACCAGCGCCTCTTCCCCTCCTACGCGCTCACACTCATCCTCTCCGAATTCGCTTCACAGCCGGACCCCAAACGGGCCGCGCGCGACCTGGCCCGGCGCGCCCTCGAAACTCAACGCGGCCACACCACGCGCGCCATCGAGACCGCCGTCACGCGCGCCGCCGAATCCCTCAACAACCAGATCGCCGAACGCGAAGAGTTGCTCGATACCTTTTTCTCCGGCCTGCGCGAGGAGGAGAACAGAAACCAGGTTTCTGCGAGAAACCTGGTTTCTGAACTGGAGGCGCTCGCCCGCGTGCCGCTGCGCCTCGACAACAACCAAATGCGCGCGCTCGCCAACGACCCCGACTCGATCAAGGAAGATATTTCCGAGATCGTCGCCAACCTGTTGACCGACCTGGCGATCAACCGCCTTGTGGGCGCGGTGGAAAATCGTTTGGGCGAGTCGCTTGGGTTTGCGAAGGATAAACTTGCCGAATTGACGTGGAACGAGTTAACCGCCTCGGTGTTGGAAAAGAGCAAGTCCATCGTCGAACGTCAACTCGAGCGCTTGACCGGCCCGGGCGGACAGATTGAGCGCGACGTGGAAACGATCCTCCAACGCGAGTCGCTCAACGACGACGCCTCGCGTTTGCGCCTGCTCCTCTCGCTTTCGCAGGGCGCGCGCAGCGGCTTCGACGCGAAAACGCATCGCCAGGTGAAGCAGGTTTATCAGCGCTTCAATTACAGTTTCCTCGCCCTCGACTTGTTGAAGCGCAAATCCGCGGAGGATGTGATCGAGGAGATTCTCGTCCACCTCGAGCAGGCCGAGGACGCGCTGGCCGTCGCTTGGGGGAGGCAGGAACTCACGCGACGCGGCAACCCGGACGGGGGTTCGGAAGAAGCGGCGCGCGAGATGGGATTCCGCCTGTTGAACGAGTCGCATCGCCGCTTGCTGGTCGGCGCGATCTCCGAACTGTGGGTGGACTATCTGACCAGGGTGGAGGCCTTAAGAGTTTCGATAAGTCTGGAGGCTTATGCACAGCGCGACCCGCTGGTACAATATAAGAGCCGCGCCTCTGAAATGTTCCAGGCGTTGTTGGAAGACATCCGCGCCGTGGTGATTGGGAGGCTGTTCGCCTTCCAGCGCCGCCCGAGCGCGCAGGTGTCGGAAGAGACGGCGGTGGAGGAGACCGCCCCTGTCGCCAATGAAGTTCCCGCGGCCAAGAAGAAGCGCAAACGCCATTAATTTTTAAAGGTTGCATGAAACCATTAAGTCCCGCCACCAATGTTTTTCAATCCTATCCGAAGGTGGACCTGCATCGTCACCTGGAGGGTTCGTTACGCCTGAGCACCATGATGGATATCGCCCGGGCGCACAGTATCACCGTGCCGACCAGCCTGAGCGGACTCGTGCAGGTGCAGGACAGCGATCCGCAGACCTTCCAAAATTTCCTGGCGAAGTTCAATACCCTGCGCCTGTTTTACCGCTCGCCGGACGTGATCCATCGCATCACGCGCGAGGCCGTGGAGGACGCGGCGAAAGACAACGTGCGTTACCTCGAACTGCGCTTCACGCCGGTGGCCCTCAGCCGCGCCGAACGCTTTCCGCTGCACGATGTGATGGATTGGGTGGCGGTCAGCGCCGCGGAAGCCGCGAAAAAATACAAAGTTAAGGTGGGACTGATCGCCTCGGTCAATCGTCACGAAAGCCCCGAACTGGCCGAGCAGGTGGCCTGGCTGGCGGCGGAGCATCTCCACAAAGGTATGGTGGGTATGGATCTGGCCGGAAACGAAGCCGAATTTCCCACCCAGCCGTTCATCGGCATTTTCAAGGAAGCCCGTCAGGCTGGGTTACGCATCACCATCCACGCGGGAGAATGGGGGCCGGCGAAGAACGTGCGCGAGGCCATCGAGGAATTCAACGCGGAGCGCATCGGTCACGGCGTGCGCGTGATGGAGGATGATTACGCCGTCCGTCTGGCTCGCGAACGCGGCACGACGTTCGAGGTGTGCATCACCAGCAACCTGCAATCGGGAGTGACGCCCGCGCTCGAAAAACATCCGTTGCCGCGCATGATCGAAAGCGGACTGAATACCACCATCAACACGGACGATCCCAGCATCTCGCGCATCACGCTCAGTCACGAATATCGCCTGTTCACCGGCGCTCTCGGCCAGACGATGGATGTGTTGAAGCAACGCATCCTCGCCTCCGCCCAGGCGTCCTTCCTGCCAGAGAAGGAGAAGGCGGAGTTGGTGAAGGGCGTGAAGAAAGAGTTGAAGCTGTAAATTCGGTACACGGATTACGCAGATTAGACGGATTTGCACGGATAAAATTAAAAAAATCCGTGAGAGTCCGTTCAATCCGTGACATCCGTGTACGGAAAAGAAAGTATCACCACGAAGACCCGAAGGGTAGCAAAGGCGCTCCTTTGTACTTTTCGTGATTTTGTGGTGAGACCTCACCCCCGGCCCCTCTCCTTTCAGGAGAGGGGAGAAGTGTCGCCACACACCAAAGGAGTTCCGAATGAACGATTTTTTTAATTCCCGCGACGTATTGAAAACCAAAAATAAGGAATACGTCATCTTCCGCCTCGACGCGTTGGAGAAGGCCGGACTGGTGACGCTTGCCAAACTGCCGTACTCCATCCGCATTTTGCTCGAGGCGGCGTTACGTCAATGCAACGACAAGGAGATCACGCAGGAGGATGTGAGGAACATCGCCGCGTGGACTCCGACCCCCTCCCAACCTCCCCCATTTTCTCCGAAAATGGGGGAGGCGAAGGTGGGGGTTG